>NZ_JAUBPN010000007.1:0-112465 GCF_036700745.1 Microcoleus sp. S36a_B3
ATCTTGCACTAAACTCTCGATCGCGCGATCGTATAACCGCGCCGTGTAACCTTTCTGCACTTATCCAGCAAGCCCTATTTATTTAAACAAAAATGGTTTGACAAACTTCGCCATACGATCTAGTTCTGGCTTGTTGTGTTTGAGAAGATTATGTCCCCATAACTCATTTGTATTGTCAGAACAATCCTTTGCAAGAGCTTCTCCAATCTCCTCAAAAGTCTTTTTGATGTCTGTCCTTAGATTCTCGGGTTCTGATAGCACTCCCAACACGAATACTCTTGCTTTTAGATCGTCTGGAATATGACTTTCTACATAACTCAACCGATTTTTACTATCGTCGAAATCAATGAGCAAAACCATCATTCTTTCTGGGAATTGTCGCATTTCAGACGCATACTTATTAGTTAATTCCTCCACAGCTTTTTTCCAACCACCAGCAAGTGGCAGGACTTTAACAGCACGGTTATCGTTTAGCTCAAGAAGAAATCCGTTGGCAATCTGGCGATTATGATCATCTTCGGCCAACACATGAATGTGCGGTAGATAATTATTACTCATAGCTCTATGTCGCCAGCAATCAAGCGATTTATCAGGTCGCCTTTAACAGACATTTCACTCAGCGGTCTGACTAAAGTTGGCTCTAAGTGGCTGTTTCGATATAATAAAAAGGTATTTTCATCTGAAAACTTTCGGATTGCTTCAGGATTATGCGATGTCACTAAGATTTGTCCGCTATTCTTAAATGAGCGTCGCAGTGATGTGACAAAATGTCCAACCTCCGATAAGGATAGATAGTTGTCAGGTTCATCCCAGAAGCAAAAAAGAGGGCCATAGGATTTGTTAGCAGCCAACACAAGTTAAATTTTTCTGGCAAATCAAACGCCAGGATATATTTGTATAATTTATCTTCAAGTAATACTTCTATTTCAAAGCGGATCGGGACATCAGACCTCCCACGAGCGAAATCTTTCGGGCTAATCAGCTTCAGTTTTTCAAGTTCGCGCATTCTATTGATGCCTCGACTAATCTTCTGAAGGACTTCTAATGCAGAAGCAATAGTTGATTTACCTGCACCGTTTTTTCCAATCAAAAGAGCCGATGGCATTCCCTGTATCTTCAGTTCAAAGTTTTCTAGGCATCTGAAGTTGTTTATATATAGTCTTTGGATCATAACAAAACTACTCCAAGGAGCGGTAACTAAAAAAACTTTTTGAACCTTTTAAACTGCTTAATTAAATAATAGGTATTGCCATAAAATTCCCAAAAATTCGGGTGTTTTTCTGATCTTGAGACAGATTAGTTGCCGAAATATTAATTCCCGCAGCCGACATTTACCTCCAACTTGTCAAAAAAACACCACTGATCCAAGTCTACTCCGTACTTAAAACTTAATAGGCAGGCCCTGCAATCCAAGAAATCGCGATTCCCAGCCCCAAACCGACGACCACTTGAAAGGGAGTGTGTCCCAGCAACTCTTTCAGGCGAGCTTCATTTAGGTTGTGATCTTCCTCAAAAAACTCGTCAATTAGTTGGTTGAGAATGCGGGCTTGTTTGCCGGCGGCTTGGCGGACGCCAGCAGCATCATACATAACGATAATTGCAAAAATCGTGGCGATCGCAAACTCGGAACTTTCCCACCCCATCGTTTGTCCCACACCAGCCGCTAAAGCGCCGACAAAGGAAGAATGAGCGCTGGGCATTCCGCCGGTGGTTACTAAATTCCGAAGATTGAATTTACGATTTTTGACTAATTCGATCGGCAACTTTAATACTTGAGCCGCCAGACAAGCGATCAAAGCCACTATCAGTACATGATTGTTTAAAATGCCGCTGCAAATTTCCTGCATACTGTTTGGTATTTCTAGTTACTGCGGCTTGTAATAAAATCAGCAATCCCCAGCAGCGGTAGAGCTTTGCTCCCAAACACTGCCAGTTGAGACTTAGCATCAGCAACAAGCTGCGAAGCTTGGCGCCGAGACTCATCAATTCCCCACAAACTCGGATAAGTCACTTTCCCTGCTATAACATCTTTCCCAGCAGTTTTGCCCAATTCTTCTTGAGTAGCCGTAATATCCAGAATATCGTCAATTATCTGGAAAGCCAGCCCAATATTCTTGGCAAAACGAGACATCCGCTGCAAATCAGCAGCCGAAGCCCCACCCAAAATTCCCCCACAAACTACGCAGGCTTCTAACAGCGCGCCGGTTTTGTGAGCGTGAATATAATTCAAAGTTTCCAGAGAAACATCTGTCTTTCCTTCCGACTCCACGTCAACCACCTGACCGCCGATGAGTCCACCAGCCCCGGCAGCTCGCGCTAAATGGGCGATCGTCTGCAACACCTGCTGGGGGGGTACGTTCTGAGTTTTACTGGCTATAAATTCAAAAGCATAGGTCAACAAACCATCCCCAGCCAAAATAGCGATATCTTCGCCATAGACTTTGTGGTTTGTCAGTTTGCCGCGCCGGTAGTCGTCATTGTCCATTGCCGGTAAATCGTCGTGAATTAGCGACATTGTATGGATCATTTCCAAAGCGCAAGCTGTCGGAATTGCCATAGAGGTAGTGCCGCCGGCGAGTTCGCAGCTAGCCAAACACAGGATCGGACGCAAGCGCTTGCCGCCCGCTAGCAGCGAGTAGCGCATGGCTTCGTAAATTTTCTCTGGGTAGATGACCGGTAGTGCATTGTCGAGAGCTACCTCGATCGCCCTTTTTTGCTCGACTAAGTAAGTAGATAAGTCGAAAGCGGATTCCGGTGTGGAAGAATCCATTTCTGTTGCCAATACCATCCCTTGCTCTCTTGTACTGAATGTGAATGGAGATACTTTGAGTTGTTCAGGTCGAATCTGGCCGACTTTTAGGGCGGTGGTTATCCGCACTCCGAGTATCAATTAATCATTCTAAGGGTGTTGTTGCACAGAAAATCTTTGAGTTTTGATAACTTTGTGAAATTACCCGTTTATCTAAAATCTACAATCTCAAATCTCAAATACGCCACTTTGCCTGACAACTTCCAAAAACCGCTGCACCGCTGCCGTAGGATGGTTGCGCCAAATTAGGGCGATCGCCACCATGCAGGTTGATTCTGGCAAAGATTTGTAAACAACCCCGCTGCGCTGGAAATTTTGCATGGATGCCGGGACGATCGCCACGCCCATCTCGGCGGCTACCAAACTGATAATTGTCTGCATTTGAATTGCTTCTTGACCGGCGATCGGGCTAAAACCGGCTTGTTGACAAAGACTGACGATCGCATCGTACAATCCCGGAGCCTGGGAACGCCCAAATAAGATGAACGGTTCGCCTGAGAGTTCGCGCAATTCCACGTAAGGGCGATCGGTCAAAGGATGCGTTTCTGGTAGCGCCACCATCAGAGGTTCTCGAAACACGATTTCGGAATTTATCCCGTCTTCCTCGACTGGAGGGCGCACGAAGCCGATATCAATGCGCCCTTCCCGCAACCGCTGCAACTGTTCGTTAGTTGTGAGTTCGTGCAATTCGAGTTTGACGGCCCGACACCGAGTGCGAAACGCCTGCAAAATGGGTGGAACCACATTGTGCGCGGCAGAGCTCACAAAGCCTACAGTTAGTTGGCCGAGTTCGCCGCGGCTGGTTTGTCTGCCGAGTTGAATTGCGCGATCGACTTGCTGCATAATTTTTTGTGATTCCTCAAAAAAAACCTGTCCCGCTTCCGTTAGCTGCACCGTCCGCTTGGTGCGGCGAAACAATTGAAAACCCAATTCTGCCTCCAAATGCTGAATTTGTTGGCTCAGCGGAGGTTGAGCCATGTGCAGTTTTTCGGCTGCGCGAGTGAAATTCAACTCTTCTGCAACCGCAATGAAATAACGCAAATGTCGCAGTTCCATAATTTCCCATTCCTTAATAATATTTTAAAAGTATAAATTGTTGTTTAAACAAGTATTGGACATTTATGAGGGCATTTAATACAGTGATTAATAGGTGAAATTGAGAATTCAAATAATGGCTAATTTGGATATCAAAATTAGAGAAGTAGAGCTGGCAGATTTGGAACTCATTCTGGCTTTTATTTCGCAAAAAAGCGAGTTTGATGGAGCCAGACATCTGTTAGCAGCAACAACAGATAAATTGCAGGAAACTTTATTTGGCAATCGTCCGCTAGTGCGGGTTTTGTTGGCGGAAGTTGCAGGAAAAGCGGTAGGATTTGCGATGTTTTATCCTTCCTATTCAAGTTTGTTGGCGCAGCCGTGCCTCTGGCTTGATGATTTGTTTGTGCAAGCTCCTATGCGCGGTATGGGAGTGGGTACAGCTTTGTTGAAACATTTGGCGCAAATTGCTGAGTCCACAAATTGCGGGCGGATTGAATGGACTGTTAATACTGGGAATGCGCCTGGTATTGCTTTTTATGAAAAGCAGGGTGCGCGCATTTTGGAAAATATTAGGGTTTGCAGAATTGAGGGGGATGGAATTAATCTGCTTGCTGGGAAATGATTTAATAACGAACCGCGAAGGCGCGAAGAACGCGAAGAGAAGAGAAAAGAAGAGAAGAGGAGAGATGAGATGGCACAAGCTTTTTGGAATT
Organism: Microcoleus sp. S36a_B3; assembly: GCF_036700745.1. Classification (NCBI taxonomy): domain Bacteria; kingdom Bacillati; phylum Cyanobacteriota; class Cyanophyceae; order Oscillatoriales; family Microcoleaceae; genus Microcoleus; species Microcoleus sp. S36a_B3. The sequence continues at coordinate 4,561 of NZ_JAUBPN010000007.1, forward strand.
CAGCTCTTTATGAGGGAAATCATGCTTTTGTTTGGCAGTACGGTGAATCGCTTTTGGAGTTGCTGGTTCCGAAGGCTGGTGAACAAATTCTGGATTTGGGATGCGGTACGGGACAGTTAACTGGAAAGATTGCTGAAAGCGGTGCTTTTGTGCAAGGTATTGATTCGTCTTTGGCGATGATTTCTACGGCAAAAGTTAACTATCCTCACATTAATTTCTCTGCTGCTGATGCTAGGGATTTTCAAGTGGAACAGCCGTTAGATGCTGTGTTTTCTAATGCTGTTTTGCACTGGATTAAGCAGCCGGATGCTGCGATCGATTGTGTGGAAAAAGCGCTGAGGCCGGGAGGGCGTTTTGTGGCTGAGTTTGGCGGTAAGGGGAATGTGGGGGCGATCGCCCGGACGCTTTTGAGTGTTTTGTCAGAAATTGGCTTGGGGGAGCCTGAATCGCTTAATCCTTGGTATTTTCCGAGTATCAGCGAGTATGCTGGACTTTTGGAAAAGCAGGGTTTTGAGGTGGTTTATGCGGTTTTGTTCGATCGCCCGACTCTCCTAGCCGGCGGCAGCGCTGGTATGGTAAATTGGATTGAGATGTTTGCAGGCGAGTTTTTGTCGGGTTTGTCGCCGGAAGTGCGATCGCACGTAATTAACGCAGTTGAAGAACGTTTGCGGCCAACTCTTTACCGCGATGGTAATTGGATTGCGGATTATCGACGAATTCGCGTTGTTGCTGTCAAACAATAGTCGCCGCAGCCACAATTAGCCTGTACGGTATTTAATAGACTTTTTGCATAAATGCTCGATCCTGCAACCGTAGATGTCAGAGAGATCAACACAAATAAACGCAGATAATTTGTGAGTGAGTGCAAGAGGTACAATCAATCGCATAACCCGCATGATGTAGGGTGCGTCCAGCAGGCGCACCTTACCGCTACAGGCGCATTAAACTATCTTTTTCTGATAACTCGAAACTGTATTTTCCAACAGCATAGCAACAGTCATCGGCCCGATTCCTCCCGGCACTGGCGTGATAAATTCGGCTACTGTTTTCACAGCATCAAAATTTACATCTCCGGCCAAACGGCTAGTACCGTCTGGATTTACGACGCGGTTAATACCTACATCAATTACTATTGCTCCCGGTTTGACCATATTAGCTGAAATCATTTCTGTGCGCCCGACTGCAGCTATCAAAATATCGGCTTGGCTGGTAATAGATTCTAGGTTTTTCGTCCGCGAATGAGCTACAGTCACAGTACAATCAGCTTCTAACAGCATCAGCGCCATCGGTTTACCTACTAAAATACTGCGCCCCAAAACAACGGCATTTTTTCCTTTCAAATCAATCTGATATTCTTCCAATAACCGCATCACTCCGGCGGGAGTACAACTGCGTAAACCTTCTTCCCCGCGCACTAAGCGGCCTAAATTTATAGGGTGCAATCCGTCTGCGTCTTTGTCTGGGGCAATTTGGTACAGCAGCGCAATTGCATCTAAGTTTTCTGGTAGGGGGAGTTGTACTAAAATGCCGTCTACTCGATCGTCCTCGTTGAGCGCCCTAATTGCAAGTTCGAGCTCAGCTTGAGTCGCATTTGCTGGGTAATGCTGGCCAAAGGAAGCTATGCCAACTTTAGCGCAGGCTCGCTCTTTGTTACGCACGTAAGCCGCGCTGGCTGGGTTGTCCCCCACCATCAGCACTGCAAGTCCCGGAGGACGCCCAATCTGGGGCTGTAGGGCGCGGACTCGATCGCTCAGCTCGCTTTGAATCTTTGTCGCTAAAGCTTTGCCATCTAGTATTTGAGCAGTTTTGGAATCCATTGTAGACTCTGGGTTAGGGGCTGACGATTTTAGATTTTACCTTAATCGCAGACTCGGACTAAACTAGAGGAATTTCGCCTCTTGCGATCGAGTCTGGAGATTCTGTTAAAGTAAGTCGTATCTCAAATCTCAAATCAGTTGACCTAATGACTACATATGCAATTAAGCAAGTTTGGGTTCAAAGATTCTCCACTGGCTCTTTATTACTAATACTTACCAGCGGTTTGCTCAGTTGTGGCAATTTACCGATGTCTCAACTCAATTTTGGTTTTAATGTTACTAATATTGCGGACATTCAACAAAAGCGGCAAGTCGATAGTGAAGTTTATCTCCGGGGAAAGGTGGAAAATCGCGCTCCTTTTGTGGGGAATGCGGCTTATCAAATCCAAGACAGTACCGGTAAGATTTGGATTTTAACTAAGCAAGCTTTGCCCCAGCTTGGCGATGAAGTTTTGCTGAAGGGAGAAGTCCGCTACAAAAGTATTACGCTAAAGGGATTGGCAGGACAGGATTTAGGTGAAGTTTATGTTGAGGAACTGAAACAATTAAAGCGCATTTCAGCGGCCGATGCTTCGCAATAGGTACAGGCGAATTTGTTCGCTAATTAAGATTGATTTTGATGTGGTTGGGATATTGTCTGTGGGGTGGGTGCTGGTTTATTAAAATTGTTTGTTGATGTTCGATATTATTGGTGAAACCGCCCCATAGACAATAAATGATTCCGTATATCCTAAGTCGCTAAACCTTTATGATTAATGACTAATGATATCAAATCCGGTTGCACTCAAACATGATTGTTGACTGTTGACTGTTGACTCGATTTTATTATTCCGATGCAACCGGAAACGATATGATTAATGACCAATAACCAATAACAAATAACCAATAACCAATGACTAAAATTCATGTTGCGGTCGCCATTTTATACCGAGACGGCAAGTTTCTCTGCCAGTTGCGGGACGATGTTCCTAATATTAGGTATCCCGGACATTGGGCTTTGTTTGGCGGACACTTGGAGCCGGGGGAAACGCCGGAAGTGGCTTTGTTGCGAGAATTGGTAGAGGAAATTAGCTGGGTTCCTGCTACTATCTCTTTTTTCGGTTGCGATGTCGAAGCAGATGTTGTTCGCCATGTTTTTCATTCACAGCTTAGTGCGGATGTCAAGGATTTAGTTTTGCACGAAGGTTGGGATATGCAGTTGTTGACAGCCCAGGATATTCGGGCTGGTAAATGCTATTCTCAAAAGTCTGGAGATGTGCGACCTTTTGGCATTCCTCACCAGCGGATTTTATTGAGTTTTATTGATTCGATCGCTACCGTGAATATGAACTAGCGTACAGTACAATCACTAACAAACCACATATGAGACCTGGCTAGGGCGGCGAGAATGCTAGCCAACTGCCACAGCTCAGCCGTTGGTCGGCAAAAAATAGCAAGAAGACCCAACAGAAGGTTACGCGCAGATCATGCAACCATTTAAACTGCCAGAATTTTATATGCCTTGGCCGGCACGACTGAACCCAAACCTGGAAGCAGCGCGAGTTCATTCCAAGGCGTGGGCTTACGATATGGGCATACTTGGCTCAAAAGAGGAAGCCCAAGAGCAACCTATTTGGGACGAACGCAAATTCGATGCCCATGACTACGCTTTACTTTGCTCTTACACCCATCCAGACGCACCAGGGACGGAACTTGACCTAGTAACCGACTGGTATGTGTGGGTATTCTTTTTTGACGATCACTTTCTGGAAATCTATAAGCGCAGTCAAGATTTGGTTGGGGCAAAGGAATACCTCGATCGACTACCCGCATTTATGCCGATTTTCCCTAACGAAACCCCTCCCGTTCCCACCAACCCAGTAGAGCGCGGTTTGTTAAACCTCTGGTCTCGCACTGCCTTTACTAAGTCTGTGGAATGGCGGCGACGATTCTTTGAGAGTACCAAGCACCTCTTAGATGAGTCGATGTGGGAACTCGCCAATATCAATCAAAATCGGATTGCCAACCCGATCGAATATATCGAGATGCGGCGTAAAGTCGGTGGCGCACCTTGGTCAGCCCATCTCGTCGAACACGCTGCGTTTGTAGAAGTTCCAGCTAAAATTGCCGCCACTCGACCGATGCGAGTCTTAAAAGACACATTTGCCGATGCAGTGCATCTTCGCAACGACCTGTTCTCCTACCAGAGAGAAGTGGAAGATGAAGGTGAAAATTCCAATTGTGTGCTTGTACTTGAGCGCTTCTTGAATATTAGTACCCAAGAGGCGGCTAATCTCACCAACGAGCTGCTGAACTCGCGGTTATATCAGTTTGACAACACTGCTGTTACCGAGTTGCCCTCCCTCTTTGAGGAACACGGAGTAGACCCCGTAGAGCGTGTGAACGTTCTCCTTTACATCAAAGGACTTCAGGATTGGCAGTCGGGCGGTCACGAGTGGCACATGAGGTCGAGCCGCTACATGAACGAGGAAGCGGGTAATTCTGCGACACCGACGCTGAATCTAGGCCCCACAGGGTTAGGGACATCGGGGTTGCGGTTGGAATCGTTATACTCCACCTTGGGTTTAGGAAGGTTCAATAGCTTTACTCACGTTCCCTACCAGGCTGTAGGGCCAGCGAAACTGCCTAAGTTTTATATGCCCTTCTCTACCACTTTGAATCCCAATCTGGATGAGGCGCGGAAGCATTCCAAGGAATGGGCACGGCAGATGGGGATGCTGGACGAGCTACCGGGCATTCCTGATGGCTTCATCTGGAATGACCACAAGTTTGATGTTGCCGATGTCGCCCTATGCGGTGCGTGGATTCATCCCAAAGGGTCTGAGGATGAGCTGAATCTGACAGCGTGCTGGCTGGTGTGGGGAACCTATGCCGACGATTACTTCCCAGCCATCTACGGAAATAACCGGGACATAGTTGGTGCGAAAGTGTTCAACGCCCGAATGTCGGTTTTCATGCCCCTCGACGACTCCACTCCCCCTGCCGTGCCGACTAATCCGGTGGAACGGGGCTTGGCAGATATTTGGTCTCGCACTGCTGGGCCCATGTCCCTCACCGCGCGGACTGAGTTCCGCCGCGCGATTCAGGATATGACTGACAGTTGGGTGTGGGAACTCGCCAACCAGATCCAAAATCGGATTCCTGACCCGATCGATTATATCGAGATGCGCCGTAAGACCTTTGGCTCGGATTTGACGATGAGCTTGTCTCGACTAGCCCAGGGCGGCGAGATCCCGATGGAGATTTACTACAGCCGGCCGATGCGATCGCTGGAGAATTCTGCGGCCGACTTTGCCTGTTTCACGAACGACATCTTCTCCTACCAAAAAGAAATCGAATTTGAGGGCGAAATCCATAACCTCGTGCTAGTTGTGCAGAATTTCCTCAACTGCCATATACCCCAGGCTGTCGAGATTGTGAACAATTTGATGACCGATCGGGCAAAACAGTTTCAACACATTGTTGCCACTGAATTGCCTGCCCTGTTCGACGATTTCAACCTGGATGAAAGTACCCGCGAGAAATTGCTGGGATACGTCGAGAAATTAGAAAATTGGATGTGCGGCGTACTCAGGTGGCATATCAAGGTAGACCGCTATAAGGAATTTGAATTGCGTAATAGTGCTTCCCCGATCGCGCGGCTGCTGGGCGGCCCCACAGGGCTGGGAACCTCGGCTGCACGGATCTGCTCGTTGGTCGGTGCGGGAAATCATTTTGACAATATTTGGTCGAGCAATTCAGACCCTTCTGTAAGAAAATAGGTTTTGTTGGAGTGGGTTCTTTGGTCAGCGTTCGGTCAAATTAGACCGAGTTTTTTAGTAACTAGATAGTTGAGGATTAAGTTGTGACATATTCTAATGATTCGGGTGCGGATGTTGAGGGTCAACAGCCCCAACTGAGTTTGGGTACAGCCGCTGCCAAAAATTTGGCGACTACGACCAAATCTGCACCGCAGATGCAGGAAATTACATCCCGGTGGTTGTTGAAGCTATTGCCGTGGGTACAGACGAAGGGTGGCGTGTTTCGAGTCAACCGTCGGTTGAGTTATACCGTCGGTGATGGGCGCGTCACTTTCACCAACACCGGAGCGACGGTGCAGGTGATTCCCCACGAACTTACTGAGTTGCCCTTGCTGCGAGGGTTTGACAACCTTGATGTGTTAACTGCCTTGGCAAATCAGTTTGTTCAGCGGGAGTACGCCCCAGACGAGGTGATCGTCGAGATTGGTCAGCCGGCCGATCGCGTGATCCTGATTGCTCATGGCAAGGTGAACAAGATTGGTGTTGGCAAGTATGACGAGCAAATCGTATTGGATGTGCTCGCCGACGGCGACCATTTCGGCGATGAAACTGTGGTGCAGTCCGACGACACTTGGCAGTACACCCTCAAGGCGATTACCAGAACCATAGTGTTGTCGCTACCCCAACAGGCGTTTGAGCAGTTGATCGACCAGTCGGAAGCGTTGCGAACTCATGTTGAGGAGTTCAGAGCCAGCTTGGAACAGCCGCAGAACATGCACGGTGAAGCCTGCATCGACCTGGCAGCGGGACATCTCGCGGAGACCGAGTTGCCGGGAACCTTCGTCGATTACGACCTTGCACCCCGGGAATATGAATTGAGCATCGCCCAAACCGTGTTGCGGATCAGTACCCGGGTAGCCGATCTCTACAATGAACCGATGAATCAGACCGAGCAACAATTGCGGCTGACCGTCGAGGCATTACGGGAACGTCAAGAACACGAGTTGATCAACAACCCAGATTTTGGGTTGCTGCACAACGCTGACCTCAAACAGCGCATTTATACCCGTGGTGGCACACCCACCCCCGACGACCTCGACGAACTGCTGGCTACGGTATGGAAGGAGCCATCGTTCTTCCTAGCTCACCCCCGCACGATCGCAGCCTTCGGTCGCGAGTGTAACAGCTTGGGTATCTATCCAAGCAGCATAGATATGAACGGCGCTCAAGTGACGGCTTGGCGCGGCGTACCCATATTCCCCTGCAACAAGATCCCCATCACCAAGGCCCGCACCAGTTCTATCCTCTTGCTCCGCACTGGTATGGAAAAACAAGGGGTGATCGGCTTACATCAAACGGGTATCCCCGACGAATACCAACCCAGCCTCTCTGTCCGCTTCATGGGTATCAGCGAAAAAGCTATCATCTCCTACCTGGTCACTGCTTACTACTCGGCAGCCGTCCTAGTACCTGACGCACTCGGCATCCTCGAAGATGTCGAAATCGGGCGCTAAATATTTGTGAGAGATTCAGGGAAATAACTTGTGTCAATGAGCAATTGGCAAAAGGGTTATCGCCTTAACTTCTTATCTATTGGATTAGGCACTCAGGACTTACGCAAATGTCATCCTACTAGATAGCGGTTAATGGCAGAATTTGCGTAAGTCCTTGCATTTTTGTTAGTAACTAAAGGATGAGGTAATGACGTATTCTAATGATTCGGCTGCGGATGTTGAGGGTCAACAGCCTCAACTGAGTTTGGGTACAGCCCCTGCTAGGAATTTGGCGACGACGACCAAATCTGCACCGCAGATGCAGGAAATTACATCGCGGTGGTTGTTGAAGATGTTGCCGTGGGTACAGACGAAGGGTGGCACCTATCGGGTGAACCGTCGCTTGACCTATACAGTGGGTGATGGGCGGTTGACTTTCACCAACACCGGAGCGAGGGTGCAGGTGATTCCCCAAGAACTGTGTGAGTTGCCCTTGCTGCGAGGGTTTGACGACATCGCGGTGTTGAGTGCGTTAGCAGGTCGGTTTGTGCAACAGGAGTTCGCACCTGGTGATATCATCGTGCAGTTAGGTCAGCCGGCCGATCGGCTTTTCTCGATCGCTCATGGCAAGGTCAACAAGATGGTTGTTGGCAAGTATGGCGAGGAGCCTTTGCTGGATATGCTGGCAGATGGCGATCATTTTGGCGATCATGTGTTGGTGGAGTCAGAAAGCACTTGGAAGTTTACAATCAAGGCTGTGACCCGATGCACCGTATTGGCGCTACCACAACAGGCGTTTCGGGAACTGCTCAACCAGTCGGGGGCGTTGCAGGCTCATGTTGAACAGTTTAGGACTCGTGCCGAACAACCACAAAACAAGCAGGGCGAAGCTTCGATCGCATTGTCTGCCGGTCATCTTGCGGAAACCCAGTTGCCAGGGACTTTCGTTGATTACGAACTCTCGCCCCGCGAATATGAGTTGAGCGTTGCCCAAACTGTGTTGCGGGTGAATACTCGCGTCGCGGATCTGTACAACGAACCGATGAATCAGACGGAACAACAACTGCGCCTGACCGTGGAGGCATTGCGGGAACGTCAAGAACACGAGTTGATCAATAACCGGGAATTCGGGTTGCTGCACAATGCTGACCTGAAACAGCGTATCTACACCCGCAGCGGTCCTCCCACCCCCGACGATCTTGATGAATTGATTACTCGTCGGAGGAAGTCGAAGTTCTTCCTGGCTCATCCCCGAACAATTGCCGCCTTCAGTCGGGAGTGCAACCGCCGAGGCATCTACCCAGACAGCATTGACATGGATGGGAGCAAGGTAATCACTTGGCGCAATACACCCATTCTTCCCTGTAACAAGATCCCAATTACCAAGAACCAGACCAGTTCTATCTTGGTGTTGCGGACTGGTGAGGAAGACCAGGGCGTGATCGGTTTGCACCAAACGGGTATCGCTGACGAATACCAACCTAGCCTGTCTGTCCGATTGATGGGCATCGAGGAAAAGGCTATTATTTCTTACCTGGTCAGCGCATACTATTCCGTTGCTGTCCTTGTTCCCGACGCCCTCGGTATCCTTGAAGATGTTGAAATCGGGCGCTAGGAGGGTACAGCTATTGAGCAGGTTCTGTGGGAAAAATTGTCCGATCCGAGACCCCGATTGCTTCCCCTAAATCCCGATCGCTAGCCAAGAAAACCTTCACTCAGCAACGCCAGAGTTCCCACAAAACTCTAGGATATCTCATTACTTTAGGATTTACGCAAGTCTCACAAGTATTAAGGTACTCTACTATTTCAAACTTTCGATCGTCGCCCTATTATAACGAAAGTAGTAGAGCACTCTACAAGTCAATAGAAGTGTGCCAGTTGCATAAGTTTTCTACTTGTTAGGCACTACCAAATTTCAAAATAAAAGTAGGCGGACATCAATACAAACAAAATCAAGAAACCCGGTTTTTGTAGGCAATCCCTGTGGTTGCTATCGGGTTTCTTTGCAGTCTTTACCGAGCAGCAATCATTCCCGTTTGGCGCGCGTAGTCAAACAACCCTCCGGCATCAATTACCGGCCCTACTTCTCCTAAAGGTTTGAGCGAGAAAGTTCGATCGAGAGTGTGGTTGATAATTTGCTCTGCTGTAAAGTCGATCGTCACTTCTTGGCCTGTTACAAATACATCGCAAAGTCGATCGACCGATTCGATCGGATACAATTCGCCAGTAGCCGAGCAATTGCGAAAGAAAATCCGCGCGTAAGACAAAGCTACCACGGCTTTCACGCCCGCAGCCCCCAGAGCGATCGGAGCGTGTTCCCGCGAAGAACCGCAGCCAAAATTTTCGCCAGCAATTATAATCGGATACTGGGTTTTGATTTCGCCGGCTTCCATAAACTTGCCGTAGCGATCGGGCAACCCAATCATCGCATAACTGCCGAGTTTCTCGTACTCGTCGGGCTTCGAGGGCACCAGGGTCAGATATTCGGCTGGAATAATTTGATCTGTATCGATGTTGTCGTCTAAAACAAAAATTTTACCGCTAATTACTTTACCCATAGTTTATTTATTTCCTTTTGGCGCGAGCTCTTCGGCTGTGCTGATAGTTTTAAGTGCGATCGATATGCAAAATTTGCACCAGTTCATTTTAACCTGGCAGCGCCAGTGATAACCTGTAGGAGTAAAAATTAGATCCGAGACTTTGGATTGATAAATATACAGACTGCTAAGCGTCAAGAAGTTTTATGGTGAATCAACAAATAGATGATATTGCTCGACAAGCTCGCCTGGGCTCCGTGGCAGCGATTATTCAAATCCTTAACGACCAGCTCGCACAGGTAGGAGTCAGGGCTAGAGCCGTTTTTGCCGAAGGTGTGCTGCAACTGCTGTGCGAAGCTGCCACACCCCAACTGCTAGAACAGTCTAGTTTGGTCGATCGAGTCCGAGAAATTTTGGAGGGCTTAGATCCCCGCAATATTCGCCGAGTCAACATCAACAGCAGGCTTGTCCGAGAACACCAACTGCTGTGGCTCGAAGAAATTAGCCGCGATCCCGAAAATCAACTGCTGTGGTCTCAACAAATTAAACTCAGAAAGCCGAATTTGTTCAAGCGTTTGGCCGCCGCCCATCACGAACGCCACGATCGAGGGGGCAAGCGGGCTTTGCCGAGAATTGCTCCACTTCGATCGATGCAGGAACCGCGAAAATTACCGCACGGTCTCGTTGCCGGTGTCGGCTTGACCGTGCTGTTGCTCGCTGCGACCGCCGCCATCTACAAAGGGCTCAATTCCCAAGTGCCAAACAGCACCGCAGCCACCACCCAAGCCGTTGCTACTCCAAGTCTGGCAACACCAGAAAAGAAAATTTCTCAGCAGACTGCTAATTCTGCTGTGGACTCTTTTGCACAAGCTGTGCGAACGGCCGAGCAAGCAGCCACCGAGGGCAAAAATGCTCAATCTCGCCAGGATTGGTTAATGGTAGCTGCTAAGTGGCAGCAAGCTTCGGATTTGATGGCCGCCGTGCCTCCAAATCATCCCCGCTACACGACTGCTGTCAACCGGACGGCTGTGTACCGCCAAAATAGTGATAACGCCCAAGAGGAAGCACAAAATAAGTAAGCAGGAAAGTTGCATAAATTTAACAAGATAGCTGGCTCAGTGTCTCTATAAGCAGTAAAAAATGATTTTTTGAGCAAAAACTTCGTAACCATCAGCCAGACCGCGAGTAAGGATTTGGGGATTTTTTAATTTTTGCGATCGCCATCACTCGATCGGCTGATTTGTATCACAATAAAATTTTGCTAGGATCACAAACTTAAATAGGAAACATCACAAACTCAGCAGAGGAGTGTCACCAAGCGGTCTCTAGAAAAGCTTGATAATCATAACGATCAGTCGATTTTCGTATTGAAGATTTACCACAAAACTGGGTCTAAAGCCCCGTCCTTATAGGACGACTTTAATTTAGCCAAAACCGTGCTATAGTCTTTATATCCATCACAGCGACGTAAATGTTAGTATTTGAAGCCAAGCTAGAAGGAAAAAACGAGCAGTACGAACGGCTAGACGAAGCCGTTCGTACTGCTCGTTTTATTCGGAATAGCTGCATCAGGTACTGGATGGACACAAAAGATGTAGGTCGCTACGACTTAAGCGCTTATTGCGTAGTCTTAGCGAAGGAGTTTCCTTGGGCAGCCAAGCTCAACTCAATGGCAAGACAAGCTTCTGCAGAAAGAGCTTGGTCAGCGATTGCGCGGTTTTTCGACAACTGCAAGAAAGCAAGACCCGGTAAAAAAGGTTTCCCGCGATTTAAAAAGCATGAAACACATGGTTCTGTTGAATACAAAACTTGTGGATGGAAACTTTCTGAAGACAGACGAAATATAACCTTCACCGATGGATTTAAAGCAGGAAGTTTTAAATTATGGGGAACTCGTGACCTACACTTCTATCAGTTAAATCAAATCAAGCGGGTGCGCGTAGTTCGCCGAGCTGACGGGTACTATGTACAATTCTGTATTGATGCGGAACGAAATGAGAAGCGCGAACCTACTGGACGAACCATTGGTTTAGACTTCGGGTTAACGTACTTCTATACAGACTCTGACGGAAATACCGTAGAGAATCCACGCCATCTGAGAAAGTCCCAAAGGTCACTTAAAAAGCTTAATCGGAGACTCTCTAAAACTCAGAAAGGCTCTAAAAATAGAGTTAAGGCTCGGAATCGTTTAAGCAGAAAACACCTCAAGGTAAGTAGGCGACGTAAAGACTTTGCCGTGAAATTAGCAAGGTGCGTAATCCAGTCCAACGACTTGGTAGCCTACGAAGACTTGTCGGTGCGTAACATGGTTAAAAACAGAAAGTTGTCTAAGTCTATATCAGATGCAGCTTGGACAGCTTTTAGAAATTGGGTTGAATATTTTGGCAAAGTGTTTGGGGTGGCGACTGTTGCAGTGCCTCAACACTATACAAGTCAAAATTGTTCTAATTGCGGGAAAGTCGCGAAGAAATCGTTAAGTCAAAGAACACATATTTGTCCACATTGTGGATTTGTCTTAGAAAGAGATTGGAACGCCGCTCGCAATATATTAGAACTAGGATTGCGTACCGTGGGGCACACGGGAACCTCAAACGCCTCTGGAGACATCGACCTCTGTTTGAGTGAGGAAACTCCTTCAAATAAGTCGGGTCGTAGAAAGAGGAAATCTAAACAGTGATGTTTAGAATCACCGTGGCTTTAGCCCGGTGAGGATGTCAATTTCAGCATTCAATCTAGGAACCAGAACAAGACTCTAAAATCTTGGGATTTCCATGACAAAAGTGTCGGAAAGCAAGTACCCGTTTTTGGGCGCATGAAAATTAGTGGGATGGGATTTATCCCGATCAGGCACGAGGGTGTCAAAATCATCCAGTACAGATCGAAGGGTAGAAAAGAGCAAAATAAAACTCGATCCGCTTGAGGTATATTTTCCTACAGAGAATGACCCGCCCGCAAGCTACACAAACACAGAAAGCGGGCTCATAACAGTTAAGCTGACTGTGATTGATAGGTTCAATTTGCAGCACCAGCTCAAACACTATTTAAACATAAAGGCTTATTTGCCATGATCGATCGCCTGGGAAATCAAGACGTTACTAAGATCGATCGACCGATCGACCGATCGCCAGTCTTGCACTTTGCATCTACCACAAATCACAGAACCAGTATCAGTCCCAAAATTTCTGGATCGTCTTATGCAGTATCAGGTCGATCCCGCCCTTAATGGGCCGCAATTTTACCAAATTCTCGCTACCAGCATCGATCGAGAAGTCCTCCTGCAAATAGCAAATACTTTGGGGGCTGCATGGGGGGTAGATTTCTGCTTGGTTGCTGCTGTAGCTAACCAGAAACTAATAAATCCCAATGCTTGCTGGGAAAATAAGAGCGATCGCCCAAATCCTGCCCCTGTCGCAGCGGATTCAACTCAAACAGCGGAACAGTCCCAAACCACAAAATTAGAATCGCCCAACATATCACTCGACCATCCACTCCTGGCCAAAGTCCTAGCAGACGGCGAAATAGTGGCGATATCAGACTATCTCGATACAGCAGCAGCTTCATCGCCCAATTCCCCCGCGACACCGCTGTCTTGGAGGGCAATTTTGGCAGGGCCAGCACGATTTGGAGGAGCTGTAAATGGGATAATAGTTGTTGGTAAGTCGCAACCTCACGAGTGGTCGGCCGCCGACAAAAAGCGCCTAGAAGCAGTATCAGACGCGATCGGCATCGCGATTTGTCACATTCAAAAAAATCAAGAAATTGCCAGTTTAAAACAACAGTTACAGCAACAAGCTCAATACAAAAATCTTCTCAAATCTGTGGCCGCAGCGATTGAGACGAGTTCAGAAGTAGATCTAATTTTGCAGCGAGTTATTGAACGTACCGTCGATACCCTGCAAGTAGATAGAGGTCAAATCCTGCTGCTGAAATATACAGAACCCCTCTTAGAAACATCTTCCCTGACTCAAACGCCCAAAGCAAAAGTCGAATTAGTTTGCGAATTCGCTGTTAAAAAAAATGCCAATAAACAAACACTAAAATCAAACAATGTCCAGAAAAAAAGTGCGAGTGGCAAAACAAAAAACACAGAAAAAACAGCTAATTCAAAATCCCCAATCTCCAACTCAAAATCAAATAACTCTCCCGGTTTTTGGCTGTCGGAATCTAATTTGTGCGATCGAGCATTCCACACCGCACCCAAACCCCTCACCCTCGCTGACGCCAGCGAATTAATCGGCAAGGAACCAGAGAAACTCGCAGAAATCTTGAAACTCCAAAACATTCGCGCCCTATTGCTAGTTCCCCTCACCGACACCAACAAAGAGCAAACCGTCTTGGGGTTCTTGGTGTTGCAGCACTCCGAGCCCCGCCCTTGGAGTCCTGAAGAATTGGAAGTGCTCGAATCAGTGTGCTCCCGAGTCAGCAAGGCGATTATCCAAAATCAGAAACTCAAGCAAGCGCAAACCCTAGTCGAAGATAGAACTGCTCAGTTGCAGCAAAGTCTGGAGGTGCAGGAAAAACTGTACGCAAAATCTGCCAATCAACGAGAGCAACTACGCAAATTGAAACTGATGAAAGACGAGTTTCTCAGTACAATGAGTCACGAGTTGCGTACCCCTTTAACCATCATGAAGCTGGCGATTCTGATGCTCAAACAAGCAGAACAGCCCTTAGCAAGTCGGGCTAGGAATCTCGACATTCTAGAACAGCAGTGTTCTAAGCAAACCGCTCTGGTTAACGATTTGCTGGCTCTCAAGCAGTTTGAACCGCAGCAAGTCCCTATGGCTCCGATCGAAATCGATCTCAAGCATTTAATTCAAGATTTAGCTGGGGATTTTGAAAAAAATTGGGCACAGAAAGGATTGACTCTGAAGGTAAATTTGCCGAAGTCTTCCCCTTCGCTGCAAACCGACCTGGACAGTTTCAAGCGGGTGCTGCTGGAACTGCTGACGAATGCTGGCAAATACTCGGCTGCTGGAAGTGCGGTGATTTTCGAGGTTTCTGAGGCTGGTGACTGCATTGTCTTGAGCCTCTCTAATTTCGGGGGCGGCATTTCTGCTGCTGATTTACCCCACATCTTTGACAAATTCCGCCGCGGGACAGGCATTACTGACCAGGCGATCGCGGGTACGGGTTTGGGTCTGGCGCTGGTAAAGTGTTTAGTAGAGCACTTGAATGGTACGATCGAGGTGTCTAGCTCTCCTGCAGAAAGTTCTGAAGCTGGCGACTTGTGGCGCACATCTTTTACTCTGACTCTGCTAAAATCTCCAGCGGAATTCTGTCATCTAGAAGAATAGTTAGGTAAAAAAGCAACGCTTAATTGGCAACAAACAGGCGAAGACTTACCTTTATTCCGAGATTGGAAAATCTCGCAAACCTAGCAAATCCTGCTTTTAAAATTATTTGTCAGGTTTCCTGTCTCAATAGCAGGTTCGTAGTGCGGACTTAAGTCCGCTCTTAAACAGGTTCTATAGGAGATAGAGGACTGGAGGGGGTGTTTAAATTATTAAATTTTAGTTCCTTAGTTTATTATCCATTTTTGACCGCATAAACCGGGTTTTTCAAATTTTCCCAAAGCCTGCAACGAAGTATTTTTGTACGTCGAAGCAGGTTTCTATGCTATAGAATATCCCTAAAAAATTATCGCGCTGCATGGAACTAGAACCTGAATATTATGCTAACAAAAGCTGCACCAAAACTCCTGCGTTGGCAGCGTTCTAAATATTCGCCCCTGGCACGACAAATAGACGTTTTTGCTGCAACGGCAAAGTTTATGTTTTTTTTGTGGTGGGATGGACTGCTGCAAAATAATTCTCCTCAAACTAGAAGAATTCGCGCCCATTGGTTGGTCAATACTTTGCTGGATTTGGGCCCGACTTTTATTAAAATCGGGCAGTCTCTCTCGACTCGGGCGGATTTGCTGCCGCTGGAGTACGTGAAGGAGTTGGAACAGTTGCAGGATCGGGTTCCTGAGTTTGGTTCCGAAGAGGCGATCGCCCTTGTAGAATCAGAATTAGGCAAAGATATTTATGCTTTGTACCGCGATTTTGACCCGTTTCCCATTGCTGCGGCGAGTCTGGGACAGGTGCACAAGGCGAGGCTGCACACCGGGGAAGATGTGGTTGTCAAGGTGCAGCGTCCGGGTTTAGAAAGTTTATTCGATTTAGATGTGAAGGCGGTGCGCCAAGTGATGCGTTTTTGCGATCGCTATTTTCCGGCGACGCGCAAGTACGATTTGGAATCTATTTATCACGAGTTTTTTAAGATTTTATATCAAGAAATTGACTACGTGCAAGAAGGTAAAAATTCCGATCGCTTCAGCCATAATTTTCAAGAATATCCTCAGATTATTGTTCCTAAAGTCTACTGGCAATATACTACTAAAAAAATTCTGACTGTAGAATACGCACCGGGCATTAAGGTGGACGATCGCCTGAGTTTAGAAGCGATGGGAGTAGATATTGCTAAGCTCAATCAAGTGGGGATTTGCTGTTACTTGAAGCAATTATTAATTGACGGCTTTTTTCAAGCTGACCCGCATCCGGGAAATTTGGCGGTGACAGAAGATGGTAGGTTAATTTTTTACGATTTTGGGATGATGGCTGAGGTGAAGTCTCTGGCTAAAGACCAAATGGTCAATACTTTTTTTGCGGTGCTCAGAAAAGATACTGATGAGGTACTCAATACTTTAATGACGATCGGCTTAGTTGAGCCGATGCCGGATATGATGCCGGTGCGGAGGCTGATTACTTTTTTGTTGGATAAGTTTATTGATAAGCCGATCGACTTTCAAGCTTTTAATGAAATTAAGAACGAACTTTACATTATGTTCGAGCAGCAACCGTTTCGCTTGCCTGCAGAAATGATGTTTATTGTCAAGTCTCTGACAACTCTCGACGGCATTGCTAGAACCCTTGACCCTGACTACAATTTCCTAGCATCCGCTCAGCCTTTTGTCAAGAGTATTGCTGTGAGTAAGGGCCGGGGAAGTGCGATCGCAGAATTGGCAAAACAAGCGCGAACTTTTATCACCTACAAATTGCGACAGCCGAGCAAATCGCAAGTTTTTTTGAAGCGTTTCGAGCAGCGAATCGAAGATGGCGAATTGCAAATTAGAGTACGAAATATCGAGAGCGATCGCGCCCTCAAACGCATTAATCTAGCTCTGAAAACTCTAATTTTTGCCTGTGTGACTGGTTTTGCGGTGCTGTCGGGTGCGGTGCTGCTGGTGGGCGGATATCAAACGGGGGCGATCGTGGCTTTTGCTGTTGCGGGATGCGGCGGCTTATTTGCGCTGCGCTTTTTATTAGATTTGCTGGTTAAGGAAAAGCTCGATCGCATGGTAGGAAAATAAATATGCTGGGGAATTGGGAATTGCGATCGCAGTCAGGACTTTAGTCCTATAAATTTGGTCTAGGTGAATCTAAGGTTAAAAATTAGAGTTTAATTGTAGCATAAATTTATTAAATTTTTAAGCTATAATCAGATCGACTTCCCCTAAGTATTCCCCAATATAAGCAGCAGGAGGATTGGCTATGTCAACTACTGTTCGAGAAGTTTACGATCGCGTTCTGTCTACCCTTTCACCAAAGGATAGACTGCACTTGGCAACTCTTATTCTCAACGATTTGGTACAGCAAAATCTGTCGGTAGTCGATGAAAGCGAGACTTGGACTGAAGAAGATAAACTCGATGTGATGGCATTTTCTTTACAGTATGCGGCCACCATTTTTTCTGAAAATGAGGAGATTTAATAGTGTCTTTTAATCCTAGTGATGTGGTGACAGTAGATTTTCCTGGTGTCACCGGCATTAAACGTCGTCCGGCTGTAATTTTATCATCAGTTACCTATCATGCAACCCGCTCTGATGTAATAGCTGGACTCCTTACTACACAGACCACTGCTTTAGGTTTAACTGATTATATACTCCTAGATTGGGCAACAGCAGGTTTACGAGTCGCTTCAGTTTTTCGCAGTTTTATTGTCACTCTACCGCCATCTTCCAACTTAGTTCTAATTGGTCATCTATCGGAACGTGACTGGAAGGAGGTTCGTGCTTGCTTAAAAATCGCTCTTGCGGATTTGGAATGATATAATTGTTACTTTTGGACGAAGAAGTGTTCCAGAATATCCTCTTTAGAGGAGATTATTATTGAATTTTGCTGACTTAATTTATAAAATATTTGACCCCACTACCGTGCTTCTACACAGTCACCAAGTGTAGTTGCTTCAGGAATCGATAAACCGTTTTCTGGCAACTCTTCTAA
Source organism: Microcoleus sp. S36a_B3 (assembly GCF_036700745.1). NCBI lineage: Bacteria > Bacillati > Cyanobacteriota > Cyanophyceae > Oscillatoriales > Microcoleaceae > Microcoleus > Microcoleus sp. S36a_B3. The sequence goes on from NZ_JAUBPN010000007.1 coordinate 22,416, forward strand.
GTGAAATTCGATCGCTTCTTTAAGAAGCTGCTGTACTTCCGCAAGGGTAGCGCCTGTGGCTGCACATCCGGGTAAATCGGGTGGATACGCTCAATAGTTATTGGGTGTTTTTTCAATGACGATGGCATAACGCATAATTCAGCCTCGACTTTAGAGTAGATTAGGAAAAACGCACTATGACCAAAGAAACCCGGTTTTTTACCAGTGTTAAAAGCTCAAAGCCAGTATTCACGTAAAAAACCCGGTTTCTCGCCACCCGTGCGTAAGTCCTAATAAGCTATTGCGGCATTTAAACAGCAGTTCAAAAAACGATCGAACAATGAGTGGGGTGTCCCGCCCGCTCTGAATATACAATGTTTATTTGCGCGACAACTTAGCAAAAAGGGCAGGCAATATGCCCACCCTATACTTGCTAGATATCAATTTGATATCAGAGTTAGATTTTTAATACCCCCAGGGGAATTCGAATCCCCGTCGCATCCGTGAAAGGGATGTGTCCTAGGCCTCTAGACGATGGGGGCGCGTTTCGCTGCGTTTGCTTGTGTTCCGCACCTTTATTACCTTAACTAATTTTTCCCAATCTGTCAACTACTTTGTGAAAGTTTTTTTTCTAGTCGTCCGAAAGCTGCTCGCAGTAAGCTTTGAGGATGCTAGCGCAGTTGCCGATCGCCCCCAAGTGAGCAATCTCAAACCCGTGGGTGTTCTGCGTCGGGAAAGCCAAACAAGCCGCGCGGGCTACATGGCCGAACTTCATGGCGATCGAAGCATCGCTCCCAAAACCGCTAATTACCGCCAACTGCACCTCCACATCGGCTGCTGCGGCCGCTGCGCGCAATTGGGCGTTCAATCCTTCATCGTAAACTCCGTAGCCGTCCTGAACCAGCAAAACCGGGTTTTCGCCATCGTCGATCGGGTATTCTGGCGCTAGAGGGCAAATTTCCAAAGCAATCAGCGCGTCCAACGGCTGGCGCTGCGAAAAATACAAAGCCCCGATCGCCCCAACCTCCTCCTTCGCCGAAGCCACCAGATAAACATTCACCGCAGGCTCTTGCAAACATTGGGCCAGAGCCAGCAAAATCGCCACAGAAGCCTTGTTGTCCAGGGTGTAGCTCGCTATCCAATCCTTCAACCGCAGCGGGCGCTTGCGGTGCTTTCCCACCACCATCCGCGTTCCCGGCCGAATTCCCGCCTCGGCTAATTCCTCGCTGGTACACTTGGTTTCAATCCAGGCATTTTCCCACTTGACAGAAACATCCTCCTGCTGAGCTTTTTGGGGAGATTCGTGAGAAACGTGGCGGCTTCCGAAGCTGAGAATGCCGCTAATTGTTTGCTTGTCGCCCAACAAATCGACGACACCTTCGCCGTAAACCCACGGAAACGTGCCGCCCAATCTGCGGACTTCCACGCGGCCGCGATCGCCTATGGTTTTGACGATCGCGCCAATTTCGTCTTTGTGGGCGGTAATGGCGATCGACTTTTGCTGATTGCGGCCCGGAATTAGGGCGATCGCATTGTCCGCGCGATCGATCCAAGCATTCACACCCAAAGCAGCGAATTTTTCCATCAACCGCTGGTTAATTTCCGACTCTACACCGCTGGGAGAGTGCAGCATGACTAATTCTTCGATTGTTTGAAACAGGCGATCGAACTCTAACATTTTTTATTCCCGCGTTTGGAATCGCATTTTGAGATACATTAAAGCAGATTTACACCTGAGAGTTCAAACCCTCCGAAATATTGTTATTCTAACAGTGAAGACAAGGTAAATTCTTGCTTTATTATTGAAAAATTTAGCGCAACTAATGCAGCGCAAAATCACAGCCAAAAAGTTAGAAAAAAATCAACATATAGCGGTTATCACAAAAGTGAGTTATCCCCTATGCCCGGTTTGGCCTATGCCCGGTTTGGCCTATGCCCGGTTTGGCCTATGCCCTATCCCGGATAGTACCTCATCTTTCGCTTGAAAGGCTATATTTGCTAGCTTTCAATTAGCAAAACACTTAATTATGCAAAAAAAACAGTATCAAGTAAACGTCCCTTCAAAAAAAAGCATAGAAGGAGAATTTATAGAAGTGCTTTTAAATGACTGCTACAGAGTCGAGCAATTCTCCCAAGCGCTAAAAACAATTATTGATATTGGAGCCAATGTCGGCTTGTTTCCTATTGCTGCGACAAACAGGTTTCCCCCGACAGTGATTCATATCGTTTCCGTTTGGATTGGAATGATTTAACCGCAGAGTACACAGAGTACACAGAGTCCGAGAATATATATCTGAATCATTCCGAGGCTACCGGATTTGATATCACACCTGCGAAGCTAATCCTAATTTGAGAATTCACCTCAAATATCAATCTAAAAGTCTGAATATTTCCATTTTGATGCTGCGAATCACTTTTAACAAAACAAGTTGAGTTAAATCTGTTCTTCTCCTTGATTAAAACGCTGACTTCCTTGATTGTCCTCAAGGCGAACAATACCATCATGGGGAACATTGATGATACCCGTGAATGACTCTTGACTTAGTGGCAAAGCTTGTTCCTTGTTTTTGCGATCGGCAATTTCCCGTTGCAACTTATCAATTGTCTGTTGAAAACGAGAGGCTTGTCTGAGCATTTCTTGTTCTGAAAAATCCAGCAATTGAATCAAATTAGAAATTTGATATTCCAGAAATTGAGTTTCGTGAAAGTCATTATTAATTGCCGATTTTGCCGCAGTGTTTGAGGAATCAAATACAACTTTTTCATCACCAAGCAACAAAGCTGTTTTGACACTCAGTGCTAAATGTTTAAACATTTCAGCCGTGTTTTGTGAAATTTTAACTTTCAGGAGAATCTCTACAGCAAACAAACTCCCAGACGGCAGAAGTCCCCCAAATCCCAACACAGATTTGACTTGGTAGGGAATAATTAAAGATTTTTGTTCGGGAATCAAGAGACTGCCTTTTGCCTCTGAAACGTGAAAAATATTTAATACTGCAGATTCTAATTGCAGGAACCTTTCTCGCTGGGTTCCGATGACTGTAGGAATGTCTAAACCAAATTGCCGGATTATTTCCGAAATCGTCGGCATTTGGGCTACTAATTCGGCGCTAACTAACCCAATAGCAGTATTTTGGGCTGCTGTATGCCGAGAATTCCACTGCGGTTCCGCGCCTGCTGCTGCTAGCAAAGTCCAGCATTTCATGTCGGATGCAGGGGAATTATGGTTCATCAAACGGCGGACAGATTGTTGCAATGAGTCTTCTAATTCGCCGTAGGGATGAGTTTTGAACAAACGCACCAAAACACAGCTATTTTCTCCTGTTTCCGAACTGCAAAAATGTTGATAAATAAATTTAACAATTTTCTGGCTGCAAGCCTCCATACTAGCTGTATTTCTACCTAGCTGGCGCAGGACTAAGCTGCATTTCGCCATGTCTTGCGGGGTAAATCGGGTCATATCGTACATTAAAAAACGCTCTCCCAGAGCTCAAATACTCTTTTTCCTTTATCGTTAAGGCCGCTACCGCATCCGGAGTCCTACTGAGAGGTTTGAAAACTGTTGGTTAAAATACGTACAAAATATTCTCGGAATTCCCAGAAATTGTGTCGGAGGATACATAAATGAAGACTGAGGGAAAACAATTGATCCCGCAGCGTGCGCCGTTCAAGCAGAGAGATGTTGATGTACGGTTTTTGAAAGGATTTGTGACTGTGACTCGCGCACAGAAATTACAGAAACGGGAATTTTCTACTGCGGTGACTACCGCAATCAAAAAGGTTCGATGGTTCAAACTTGGGTGCTTCTTTTGCTGAGAACCTAAGTCGGAACGATCGAACTTGCTTCATAATAAGTAGATGCTTTGTGTGAACTTTTAAACACTCAAACAACTTTACTGGGTAGGTTGAGATTTTGCTTGCAGAGCATCTTTAGCTGACAATCCCCCATCTTGAACGCCAAAATACCACAAACTAGCGGCAGCTTCGGCGCGAGTCACCGATTTCTTCGGCTGAAACAAAGTTGTAAAACCAAAAACTCGGCGAATATTTGCCAAATCTCCATTGTTAAAATCAGCTAAAATTGCCCGCGAGGCCTGGGAGTCAATTTTAGAAGCGTCTTGAAAGCCCCACTTTTCTTTCACTCCGTCTATGTTAGCTGTCGGTAAAATTTGACGAGTATCTAAAGGCACTTTCCAAAGAATCATTGTTTCGCGAGTTAAAGGTGCATCGGGGCGAAATTTCACATCTTTAGTGTCCGCTGAAAGCGAACTCGGAATTACACCTGCTTCTGCTAAACCTTGAATTACTGAAAAATCTGGGTCTGTTTTGGATACGTCAGAAAAGGCGGGTTCGCTAGAGTCTACTGCTAATCTAATTTGTTTGCCTTGACGGCTGGCATAAATCTGGTTGTTTGCTGCTACTAACCAGCGGGCGTATTCGCGGCGGGTGATAATTTTGTTGGGTTTGGGCAAAGTGCTGTTAGTTTCTAAGTTAGCATTTTCTGTCGATCGCACTTTCAGCACTTCCAACTGAGCCAAATCTGCCACATACTGGCGCAATTGTTGAGGAATTTGGCTGTCTAATTCGCTAACTTTTGCTGATTTTGGCGCAGTCGGTGTCGCCGGAGTAGTTTCCTCTGAGTTAGATGGAGTTGGTGAAGCGGTGGGAGATGGGCTAGACTCGGAATTGTTAGGTTGAGGACTGCTGGCAATTTCTGAACTCTCTTTGCTGTAGTCGATCGCAAATTCTGTAGAACCCCCTACTTTTTGAGTAGGAGAAAGCGACACTGTTACCCGCAAATTATCTCGCGTTGCGACTAAAGTACCTGGTTCGTCGGCGTTGGGGCTGCTGACTATTTGCCAGTTGCTGCGCCCAAATTCTTTGGTGTAAAAGTTCTGCACCGAATTAATCGGATCTGTGCTTTCCCAGCGCAGGCGCACAGTTTTGGGCGACGGATCGGTTTGCCCGCCAACTTCGATTAACTGAGCGTTAGGATAGAGTGGAATCTCGGTGGGGAAGTCGGGAGGAAGTTTGGCGGTTGTGCTGGTTTCGACTGCTGGCGGAGGAGGCGGGGGAGATAAAACTACTGGATTTTGTTGTAATTTGGGATCGGCGGCTAAAGATTCTTCGAGTGCTTTGCTGTTGGGGCTGTTTGCACAAGCTGTGACAGCAGCTAGCAGACACAGGGCCAGCGCAGTCTTTACACCAGGGAGTATATTGGTTTTATTGGTTTTACTGGTTTTAGCTTGCCCGATCGACTTGCGTTGTCGTTGAGTAAATATAGTATTCAGCATAAATCCCTCGTTTGCGGATATCTTTCTAGGCTAGCGCAGATCGATCGGGCAAATATAATTTTTACCCAAATGAAATTGCTGCATTTATTCCTAGTTACTGCTGCATTGCTTGTCTGGCCTGTCAAGTTTGCCTCTCCGGCAAAAGCTCAACTAACCCCGCAGCAGGCTGCATTTCAGATGCCGGAGTGGCAGCCATTTTGCTCGCCAATGGGTCTGTTTGCGATCGATATGCCGGGAACTCCTAAAATTAATTCAGAAACTTTTTCAACTCAAGTTACCGCTCATACATACAGGTCGATCTTAAAAAACAAAGACACTTATTTACTTCAATACTTTGACCTAGATTTTCGGCTCAGCAACAACAACATCAAAATTACTTTAAATAATGCCGTTGATTTCTTTGTCGTGGGAGCCAATGCTAAATTGCTGCAAGTGCGGGATATTTCTCTCGGCCGCTATCCGGGAAAAGAGTTTGAGTTTCAACCGCTTTCCCCCACGGAACCTGTAGGTGTGGGTCAAGTATTTTTGGTGGAAACCCGCGTTTACGGCTTGGTTGCGACTACCTCAAAACCAGAAAACGCTCAAAAATTTCTTGATTCTTTTCGTTTGTTTTGAATCCAGAAAATCGGAAAATAATTGTTTGTGGCGTTTAACGAATTTAGCCGTAGTGGGTAATAGGTTCGAGGTGGGAGGGGAAAATTTGTTGGGAGTGGCGACGATCGAATTTATTAATAAAATTGAGGCTTTTCAACTTTGTTTGCACGAAAATATTGACTTTGGTAACGAAAAATATCGAGAACGATCGGGTTTTTGAGGAATAGTGCGTCTAGAACTAATGATATTTTTTATCAAAAAGTGAGAATTTTAGATTGGGGGATTTTAGATTGGGGGATTGAGAACTCGATCGGTCAATACCCGATATTTGGCTCGAACTGCTACAAGTTAAACAGGATACAACACATTGTTTGGTTTTTTGTCATCTATCTAACGAAATACATACACCACTTACGCAAATGGCAGAATTAGTAGAATGCCCCGGAAGTCCAAACCCTGATGATCTCGATCTAGTAATGCGTCTGACGCACCCTATAAGTTGATGGTAGCGTGACAATTGCGTAACTTAATAATATAAAATTTACACCTGTAGAGCGATGTAAGAACTTCCTCAAATTTATATATTTGAGATAAGCATTTTTCCGCACCAAGCACAAACTACGTAGCCAACACAGATTCTGTCAGGCGCGGCGCAGTGCTCAACCAAGTCTAGACTCATCGAAAGCTTACCCGGAGGTTATTAGATCTTATGAACAAACTAACACCAATTGTCATCAGCGCTCTCCTATTATTTGGAGCTGCGGCTTGTAGCGATGGAGCTAAAACAAGTGCTGACGCTCCTAATTCTACCACCACCACAGAAAATGCCGCCAGCCCGCCCCCAGCGGAGACGGTTAAAAAAACTCAGTCCGACGCCACTAGCGACATTCGCAAAAACCAAGCAAATAACGACATCAGAGCCCGAGAACAGCGCAACAACGTGACTGGAGGCGATGCAATCAGAGCCGATGGCGACCTCCAAAGTGAAGTTCGCTCCAAGTTGGAAGTGAACATCACCAAAGGTCAGCTAACTGTTGACGCCAAAGATGGGGTTGTCACCGTAGCTGGCACTGTTCCCAATCAAGAAGATTTAGCTAAAATTGAGCCGCTAGCTAAAGAAATTAAGGGTGTCAAAATGGTGAACGTTACGGCTGTTGTTGCCCCGGCTGCACCTGCATCGCCTAAGTAATTAATTAGCAGGAAGAAGCAATAAAGCCCTTCGGCTTGCTTCGGCTATGCTGGCTCACAAGTCACGAGCGGGTAAAAAGAAGGAAAAGGGAAAGAAGGAAGAGAGCAAACGGAAAATTGGGAGTTTTAAAAGTGCTTTTAAAAGCGGCTCTCAATGCTTAGGTGACTCTTCCTTCCGGGTAACGGGGTTTTAAGTTAAAAGTTTTAAGATTCACGCACTCAAAACTCCCAACTCAAAACTCGTGCAATACCTGCAATTTCCCATTCCCAATTTCCGATTTCCAATTCCTGAAAATCAGGGTAAATCCGCCTGAAGAAAGAGGCCGAAGTTATTCCCAGCGACCGATGAAAAATGTCGAAAAAAATGAATAAATGTGATTAAGGGTAGCAAGCAGAGCATAAATTCTGTAGTTGTGTAAAAGTAGTTTATTTTGAAGGACAAAAAAATGGCTTTAGGTCAAAACAAGCGAGCTGTAGGATCTTTTTCTAATTACCGCGATACGGAACTAGCCCTGTTGGAACTGCAAAGTACCGGGTTTCCGATGAATAAAGTTTCGGTAGTTGGGGAAAATCTCCATGGGAACGAAATTGGGGGCGCTAGCGCTGCTAAGAGCACCGATGAGAAAGTGGGGGGTGGCGCGAAAGCTGGCGCGACGGCGGGAGTCGTGACGGGCGGTTTGATTGGGTTGCTCGGTAGCATTGGGGCGCTGGCGATTCCGGGAGTTGGCCCGATAATGGCGGGGGGCGCGATCGCGACTCTGCTGGCCGATACTGTGGTCGGAGGTGCGATTGGGGCTGCAGCAGGCGGTTTGGTGGGCGGCTTAATAGGTTTGGGCGTTCCCGAAGACAAAGCTAAAGTTTATAGCGATCGCCTCTCGCGCGGAGAATATTTGGTATTCGTAGAAGGAACAGATGCCGAACTTGCCACTGCTGAAGGAATTATGAGCGTGCGGGGCATTCATGATTGGGGCATTTACGATGTGCCGACACACACCGGCCGCAGAGCTTCGACCCACGACAAGCGCGCTGTCGGGGTATTTTCAACCCGCCGCGAGACCGAGCACGCCCTGGGAGAACTTAGAACAGCGGGTTTTGACATGAATCGGGTTTCGGTGATCGCTAAAGATGCTGATTCTCAAGGCGACATCGCAGGGATTGACGTACACGACAGCGCCGACAACAAGGCTGATGAAGGAGCGACCAAGGGCGCGCTCACAGGCGGCACTTTGGGCGGTTTGACGGGCTTGTTGGTGGGTCTGGGCCTGGTGGCAATTCCTGGTATCGGGCCGATTATGCTGGCAGGAGCCTCCGCTACGGCGATCGCCACTACACTTGCCGGTACTGCTTTGGGTGCGGCTGCAGGCGGTTTGCTCGGAGCTTTGGTCGGTTTGGGAATTCCTGAAGAGCAAGCTAGAGTATACAGCGATCGAGTGGCAAGGGGAGATTATTTGGTGCTGCTTGACGGTAGCGAAGCAGAAATCGCCAGAGCTGAAAAGATTTTGAGCCGCGGCGGCATTCAGGATTGGAGCATCTACGACTATCCCAGCGTCGATGGCGCTCGGGCAGATTACGGCGCTCCCGGCACTCCCGGCGTTGATACTACACCTGGTATTTACGACCCCAATCAGGGCCTGACCGGCCACCCAAGAATTTAATACTTCAAACTTAGTTTGGGTATTGTTTCTACGAACGGCAGGGTAGTGCCTCTCCCGCACTCGGATTGTTTATGGGATGGGCGTTGAACGCTTTGCCGATCGAATAATCTCAAAAGTCAGCTTTTTTTGTGAAAGCTGGCTTTTGTTTTGTTTTAGAAAGTTAAAAAAAGCGACACCATTCAACAGTTGATAGTTGACCAAAGGACAGTTACCCGGTAGTCGATCGCGAGGTGATGGCCTGCTAGGGAAATTAATTTTTCCTTACACCCTACAAGGGGAAGGCTTTAAACCCATTTTTTCTGGTAAACAAGCAACTTTAGACAAACTCCAAACTCATATAGAATAAGTCATTGGCAATGCTAAAATCTTAAATCACAAATTTGTACCCTCGCGACTTGTCGGCTGGCGTAGCCGAAGCAAGCCGAAGTATCTTAAGTCGAAAATCTCAAATAATATGACCTGTTAAAAGTCATAGGACTGATAATAATATTGTCGTCCCCTTCAGTCCAGACTGAGGCTGGTCATTGGTTGGCTGTAGCAGCCCAATGGCCGTTGGCAACACCTGCGGCATGAATACAGTTTTTCTGGGAATGTCTCAGCCAAGCATTTGAGCCAGGAACAGCTTTTATGTCCGGCAGCGCGTCTGGTGTCGGGCTTTCTGTTAATTAGAACCGCAAGCGCTCATGGATCGAGTCAAGATTGACAGCAAGCAGAGCATCGCGGGAGCAAGTACCAGCCTCGCGGGGCATTTTTTCGGGAAATATCAGGCGAGAGATAGCCTGTTTTTTGCTTCGCCCGGCCCTTGGGAGCGAGTGAGGGAAACAGCCTTCCTGTTAGATTTCACTGGACGGGAGTACAGTGGGGGGAGGTGAAACTAGCTGAGCTGGCAGGGTTCTGCTTTGATGGGCGATGGAAGATAGAAGGCCGAAAGTAGCAGGCATTCGGATTTTAAGCTTCGAGTTCTTATTTCTTTCGGGCACTAATAAATTTGATCGCCCGTACCGGCAATTTTTCGGCTCAGAAGGGGGCGGGGATGCCGCCAGCAATACCCCAAATAGGCGATCGACCTTGACAAGGGCGATCGACAATTTATCAATATTTTGCGAGTTTGGCAAATGGTTAGTAGTTAATAGTTAGTGATTAGCAGTTAGTATAAATACAACTAACAATTAACAACTAACATCAGTCGCAACTAACTATTAGCAAAATAAGACTTACAGGACTTACGCGGGGTGGCGATAAACTCTGTTTATTAATGACTGCCTCGGTGGAAAACCCAAAATCTGTTACGAAAAACATGGTTGATTTTCGTAAGTTATAACTAGGCAGCCCTGTCTGGCGCGTGTCAAACCCTTGGTTAAAACTGCCTGAAACCCTTGAAATTTGGTAAAAAACTAGGGTGTGCACCGCGTACCGGTTGACTTTGTTTCTCATCGCTGGGCGATCGGTTGACTTTTTGGCTACCGTCTTAAGCCAACCGTTCAAGATTAGCCGGTGCTGGCGGCCATCCTACATTCTGACGATATTTCAAGTATTTTGGAGAGTTTAAACCAAACTCATCAAACACGCCCTACAGGGCTGGTTATAACTAAGTTAACAGAGTGATGCTAGTAATCAACCAGTTTTGATAATTTTTACTGTAGCCGTATCGATCGACAAAACTGACTAGCAAACACGATACAACCAACTTTCAGACAACATAGAAGATCGAGAAATTAAGGAAACTCACTCAACTTTTTTTATGGATTTCACTGAAATTTTAAGTGCCAATGAACTTTTAACTAGACATAGAAACGGGGAACGAGATTTTCGAGGAGCAAACCTCATTGCAGCTCATTTGAGTGAAGCTAATCTCAGTCGCACAAATTTGAGCAACGCTAATTTGAAAGGAGCCAACTTAATTAGAAGCAAACTAATTGGAGCTAATTTAAACGGTGCCGACTTAAGCGGGGCTAATTTATCTAAAGCAAAATTAATTGAAGCTAACCTCGGCACTTCTAGTTTAACTGGAACTGTGGCGATCGCAGCAGATTTTAGTGGGGCAAATCTCAGCGGAGCAATATTGTCTCGCGCTGACTTGAGCAAAGCTATTTTAACTGGAGCAAGTTTAGTAGGAGCTTGTTTGTTAAGCAGCTCGAAACTAAATGAGGCTAATTTGAGCGGGGCGACACTTAGTCGAGCAATTATGAGCGGGGTTGACTTAAGCAAAGCAAATTTGACTAGAGCGATTCTCAGCGAAGTGGATTTGAGCGGGGCCAACCTGAGCGGAGCAACTTTGATTCGGGCTTATCTCAATCGCGGAAATCTCGGAGGTGTCAACTTAGTTGGCGCTTATTTGAGCGAAGCAAGTATGCGGGAGGCTTCTGTTTGCGCTGCTGATTTAAGCGGTGCTGATTTGAGCGGGGCTGACTTGAGCGGTGCTAATTTAAATGGCTCTAATTTGAGCGGTGCTGACTTACACGGAGCTAATTTAAGTAAAGCCAATTTAAATGGTTTGATTCTGCACAATGCTGATTTGAGGGCTGCGAATTTGAACAAAGCTTCTTTGCGGGGAGCTGATTTGAGCGGTGCGAACTTGTCGGGTGCTAGCTTGTTGGAAGCGGATTTGCGGGGGGCAAATTTGAGTCACGCCAATTTGTCGGGAGCGGGTTTGCTGCTAAGTTCTTTGACAGGAGCAAATTTGACAGGAACTAATTTGTCAGAGGCGAATTTGATTGGGGCGAGCTTAAATGTTGATAATTTGAATCAAGCGGCTTTGGGCGGCGCTATTTTGCCGAATGGAGCTACTCACAGCCGCGATTGATATGTTGCAAGTTGTTAGTTGTTAGTTGTTAGTTGGCAGTTGGCAGTTGGTAGTTGTTAGTTGTTGCTATAAGAGACCTCTCCTAAAAGCCAAGAACAGGCTCTATGCCTGTTTCAAAATAATTCTTGGAAATGTCTAATAGCAAATATTAGACAGTTGATTCAAGTCTGGTTGAGTCGATAAACTATAATACCTGTAAACCGGGTTTATTTGAGAAACTGGGTTTCTCACAAGCGCGGGTTTGAGATCGCTCTCAAATCCGGGTTTGGGTTCCCCTTTAGAAACCAGTCGGCGCAGGCCGACTTTGTTTGTGTAGACGCGGTTTCAACCGCCCCCGTCACAATTGGCGTTTAGTATAATAGTGCTGGCGATTTTGGTTTATCCACTGAGATTCCGACCAATTCGGATCGGGTTGGTGCGCTAAATGGAGGTAGATTAATTCGGGCGATCGACAAAAATATCTATCCTCTCCTAAGTAGCGTTCAACAATATCTTGATCCTCTGCTCCCCAGCCAATGAATGTCTCATCCCATCCCCCGATTTCTATTAAGCGCTGGCGTTGAAATATGGGTGCAACTCCAAACCGTTCCCGCCGTGTCAAGTGCTTAAATATGGCTGTCGGCATATCTTCTGGCGCAACTTTCAACTCTTCAATTATGGCAGAATTTTGCTCAAAATCCAAGCAGGCTTTATCGCACATCATTCGATAGCCAGTGACTAACATTTGGGACGAAATTTGAGCCATTTTTAAATGGCGCTCTAGGGTATTTTGGTAGGGAATGAGATCGACATCAAAAGCTGTCACCCATTGTCCGCGCGACAGAGATAAACCTAAATTCAAAGCTTTGGTTTTATGAAAAGTTCCCGCACAGGGAAGATAATTGTAGCTGATTGGTAGGTTGGTAATTTCTGGTAAAATCCAAGGTGAAGAAACCCGATCGAGTTCAATTAAAATAATTTCGCAAACAGATAATAAATTTGAGGAAGCTTGAGTTTTCCACCACGCGAGTTGAGTTTTCAAGTGGTGTTCTCGCTGGCGGTAGGTAATAATTAAGGATAACTGAATTTCAGTCACGGCTATAATTCGGGGTTAAAATTAGTGGTGATTTCCAAAATTTGAGGAGGTAAAATTGGTGGTTGGACTAAATCGCCAAAGAGAGCGCCTTTTTGGAGAGATTGCAAGCAAGAGATGATATTGAGATCGCGCGTTTGCTGGGTTGGTAGTTGCTGGTGATGTTGGTTGCGTGTCCGATCCGCATGAGAAATATGGATTAGATTCCCCGCGCTGCATATCTCGATTCCCAAGAGGGTAGCGCGAATTAGCAAATCTTGGTCTTCCCATCCCCAACCTGTAAAAATTTGCTTGTATCCTCCCAAGCGTAATAGCGTTTGTTTGCGAGCACAGATTAAGCCGCAGCCCGGTCGATCGCGATCGCCCGATTTAGCCTCTACAATATTAACCGTGGCAGTCTGTTGGCGCATCTGGATGTTGTAAGTATAGCGTTTTCGCTTCAAAGCTGCGGTTTGCGGGCGAGATTCTCCGACAGTTTTCACACAGCAAATAATCCCATTTTCTCGCGATTTGGCAGATACAGGCAATAACTGCGGTAGATTTTCTACAGGTTTTCTCTTATTATTAAGCGATAATAATTTTAGACTGTTTGGGGATATAACAGAGTAGAATAATTGTAAAATTGCCTGCTGATTCCAGATAATGTCTGCATCGGAAATTAGCAAATATTCGCTGGTAACGTGGAGAATTCCTTGATTGATTAACTGAGATTTATTAAAGTCGGATTGAGGATATTTTAACCACTCTATTTGTTCGGAGTTGGATAAATTTTGTAAAGCAGTTAAACATTGAGGTTCTGTTGTGCCACCATCGCAAATAATGATTTTAGTGACGGGGAAACTCCCTAAAAGCGATCGCACGCAGTCGCCGATTTCGGGACGATTTTTAACGGGGATAATTACCTGTAACATGATGTTTATAACAGTTTGAAAAAAGAGGGTAGCTAAACAAGGAATTGCCAAGTATAAAATCAATCTCAAATCTAAAATAGTATTAGCTTGCCCCGTTTAAGGAAGCACCGGTAATATAATTGAGTTCGATCGCCTGTGCTGTCTTAAAAGGACGCAAATCTGGTAGTTTACCCTCGCGCACCGCCGCAGTATTGGCGATCGCTCTACTCTTGAGTTGCTGAATCAATTCTAAACGCACCGGAGCATCTAGTCCAGTTTGTCGATCGGTAGTTAGCGAACCCTCTCGGTGTCGGCGAAAATAAGCAAAGTCAGGAATATTAACTATTTTTGCAGCAAAGTGCGATCGCAGCAAAAACTCACTATCTCCAGAAAACCGCAACCCCGTAGCAAAACCGCCCAACCTTAAAACTAAATCCCGCGAAACTAAGCTAGTAGGGTGTAACAGCGGATGTCCCGGTTTTTCTGCTAGGGCGGCGCTGACATTGAGAGGATAAACAACAGGTAACAGCCTATCATCTTCAAATGCGCGCAATTCCTGCGTCCCCACTAATTCAGCACCAGTATTTTCTGCTGCTGCTAACAACAATTCTAAGCGATTTTCGCTCGACCAATCATCAGCATCTTGGAACAAATAAGCATCATAATTTGTTAGTTCGATCGCCTGTTGAATTAAGCGGTAAGGCCCGACATTCACAGCCGAAGCTAATAAAGTTACTCCCGGAAACTCTCGGACAATATCGATAGGTGGCGAATCCGAGCCATCGTCAAGCACCACAATACCATCCAGAGGTCTAGTTTGACTTACTAGGGACTGCAAGCAGCGATGCAAAAATTGTTCGCAGCGATAATGGGGAATCACCGCCAGGACGCGAGATTGATTTGTAATTAAATGATTATTTGTAGCTTTGATGTTTTTTTCAGCAATATTCTCTGAACTTGTAGAGGAAATAGAACGATTTATTTTGGGATAATCATCCGAGTCTAAACTGGCAAAATTTATGTTAGTAGTTCCCCAATTAAAAGCGATATTTTGCCGTTCTAATTCTCTAGCAACTCCTAAAAGACTCCAGCGATTTATTTCTAACTGCGGTAGTGCTGCTTTTAGCAAAGGCGTTGACGCCATCCAGCCCAAGGCGGGGAGAGGATGTTGTTTGGCAGTTTCTAGTGGTAATACCACCGCTGGAGGTAAGGATGCTAGTGCGAAATTTGTTAGTTGAGGCGGCAAAAACATTACCGGCGTATTAGCCGTTAAAATTGCAGTGACTTCTGTATTAATTGTCTGTAAAACTTTCAAACACGATGCAAAAGATTCAATATTAAAGACGCAAAAATCAACATCATCTTTATCGAATGTGTAAATTGTACTTTCACCCTGATGATTTGAGGGATCGATCCCAATTATATGTTTTAATTGATAGAGTCCATTGTGTTGCAAAGCGCCCATTGCATTCGTTGACCAGCCCAGATGACTTTTACCCAGGATAATTAAAGTTAAACTTACCATTGGCTCGATCGCAAATTGTGGATTGTTTGTAATTCATTTCTCGTGCTAATCTTTCAAATCCCGAAGCCCGCATATTCGGCGGGGCGGCGGCAATTAAACACTGATAAGCTAATTCCGATTCTCCCCGTGCTAACCAAAGTGGGGCTAATTTCCACAAAAGCGGTATCCAAGGTATGGGATCGATATCTCGATCGGGCAAGTTGGTGCTAATTAGTCCAGCATTGTTTTGAATTTTATCTAACCATTCTACGGGGTTAAGTGGTTCTTGCCAAAGTAGTTTAGCATATCCTTGTTCGAGTTCGACTCGTGCTATTTCTGTAGGTAAAGTTGCTGTGGCTTGTAACTGAAACAATGCTGTGGTAGCTGATGCGCGATCGCCCAAAATTGCTTGCCGCCAAGTTAACCAAGCGTCTAAAAAGGAATCGCCCGTTGTTTGTCGGTGGTTGCTGGATGCGAGGGTTTTTCCGTTGACCAACTCCCACCAGGATGCTAAAATTTGAATCTGGAATCTGGAGGCCCAAAAATTTAAATCTCCGATTAAAATAGATAAAATTGGTTTCCAGGCGATCGCGATTTTGGGATTTTCGCGTTTGGCTGTGCTTGCTGCGAGATTGAATGCTGCTAATAAGTGCTGAATATTAAATACATCTAGCTTGCCAGAATCGGGTAAATTGGTATTTTCCCAGATGGATCTAGCGGTGTTGCTGTCGAATCCTAAACTGGGAATTAGTAAATCTACCATCGCGGAATATTCGCCGCAATTCATCTCGGCTAAACGTTGCTGGGCGCTGTGGTAGATATTTTGTCTGGTTGGGCGATCGGCTAAAAAGCTGCACGTCAACAGCAATACTCGTACAGACATCAATTCTACTGCTAATTCCCGACAAGGTGAAGGTTGCAAAAGTTTTGCGATCGCTTGTTGGGCGATCCTCTTCGAGGGCTGCGCCAACGGCGAAATCCCCGAATTTACCATCGCTGTCGGCTGAATTAAACTTTTCAACAATAATGCAATTTCTCTCGCTTCTCCTGCGGGTAATAAACCCAATTCCAACCACTCGCGCCAAGATTTTTTCGTCACCCATTCGATCCACTCTAGATCGCTACAACTTTGGGTATTTTCCAGTTGACTTAAATCCGATGAATCTACAATAACTCTCCCTCGAACTTCTCCAAATAAATTTTCTAACCAAAGCTGTAAAGGTTGCAGATCGAGAACTTGCTGCGGTTCGACTTGCAGCCAAATATCTACATCTAATTGATTTTGCTTGACTATCTGATAATTCAGAATCCCCGGAAATTTAGGTAAACAGATTTCTCCCGGATATTTCCAGCCTTGCTGAGTCTTAATTGGTTCTTGACTGCGGCCCAGAATTTTGGCGGTTATTTGCGATCGCCCGCAAAGACACGCCTCAAAATCTAATTGCAGGCGATCGCCACATTTATAGCGAATCAAAGGCATTGTATAATTGAATAAATCTGTAGTGACTAATTCACCGTCAATAATTTCATAAAAACAGCGATCGACATCTAAATGCAGTCGCCCGCATTCAGGACAACTCAAGCCCGAAATCCCAGTTTCTTGGCAACCGTACTCGTTAATCACAGAAGTTTGAAAAATTGATTTAAGTAACTGTTTTTGAAATTCAAATAAAACCTCACCGGTACAAATAACTCCTAAAACAGCAGGAAATGAATGCCCAACTAGGGCGGCCGCTACTTCCGACAAACGACTGGGATAACCTCGAATTACCGCCGGCTTAATTTGCAACAATTCCTTTAAATTTTGCAGCCAATCGGCGGTGATATTTCCAATTAACGAAATATCGTTAACTCGCAGGGGCTGCAAGCGGCTGGCGAGATTAATAATTGGGACTTGTTCGTCAATTCCCCACCAACCTAAAGCGCGTTGGCGCGCCAATAAACGCGCTTGATTCCACTCATTACCGGCAAAGTAAGTAAAAAAATCACCGGAAGTTCCGCTAGTCATTCCTCGATAAACTAAATCGTCAGCAGTTGCCAGAAATAACCCTGGATTTTGCCGGACAGTTTGTTTGTCTATGGGCTGCAAGTTACTAAAAGCAGTTTGCCAATCGGTTACAAGTTGTTTTAACCCAGAGTCGGAATCAATTAGTCCAGCTTGCAAAAAGCGGTGGTAATTTCCGGGGAGAGTTAGGGCAACTTCTAAGACTTTTTTTAAGTTGATGGCGGTGCGATCGCTCAATTCTCTCATAAGCTGTTATCGCTCGAATTTTGCAGGCTGCGCTGTGGTTTTTATGCGTATTTCATTAAGATCAAATTATTTTTCAGAGTTTTGGCTGGCGATTTGATCTCCGATTTGCAGCCAATCTTGATTAATCAAAACTTGTTGTTTATCTGATACTTCTGGCAAAATTCCCCGCTGTGCGTTCAGTGGCTTTTCGCAAGAATCTCCTAAAGGTTTTAGATAACTTTTAAAAACCCAACCCACTCGGAAATAAGGTGCACTCATAAACCTGCCTTCGCGAAGAGTTTGGGTGTTAGAACTAAAGTGACTGCCAATTTTTACCCACTTTCCCGTTGCGTCTCGATCGCCCGTAACGACTTGCCAGCCTTTTGGAACTAAACCGATAACCTGGCCGTTGGGGGAGGAACGGATAGTGAGGGGATCTTTGTCGGTGACGACTTGAGCGAAGGGCAGAGGTTTGCCTCCGTAGGGGCAATTTTGAGCTTGTAAGGTTGTTGCCGGGGAAGTAGCAGAGGCGGCTGTTTTGACACCCGAAAGCGATAACAGCATTAAGCTAACAAACAGAGCAATTTTTTTCCAAACTTTTAAGGGATTCACGGAATATAATTCTCTATGATTTCACCAACCGATTATTACATATATTTGCTACAGGTTGCTCCTCCTAAAGTGCCAAAATTATTCGGACGATCGCGCTTCACCACTATTTTTTGATTTTTTGGGTAGACTACTTGCAAAATTTTTTACAGCGTGCTATCGTCAAAAGGTTTGATACGAATTGTGAGTTAGAGGTAAAACCCCGCAGAATGAAACAATTGGGAACCCATCTGATCGCTGATGCTTGGCAGTCTCCAGGAGACCTGCTCAACGATCCTGAACGTATCCGCCGCGCCATACTCGATGCGATCGAAGCCGGAGGAGCTACTCTCATCGATTTGTGCGTGCACCAGTTTAGTCCTCACGGAGTAACGGCTACTGCAACTTTGGCAGAGTCTCATATAGCAATCCATACTTGGCCTGAACACGGTTATTTTGCTGCAGACTTATTTTTCTGCGGAGCCGGAGACCCTCACAAGGCCATGAAGGTGCTACAGTCAGCTTTGGAAGCTAAACAGGTAAAACTCACTGAGTTTACGCGCGGTTTCGAGCCCGGGGTGGGCAGCCTAGGTTCTGCTTGTGAAGAGCAGTATGCGCCTCGTCCATTAGAAACGAGTGCCGCCAGAGTATAATGGCCAATTAGCGTAACTTTGAACATTTTATGCTAGGTTTTGGTAAAAATCCCACGGCTCGGGCTGTGGGATTCTTGTTGGAAATTACTTTTTCATTAATAAAGGGCGAACAACTAAATAACCAGCACCGAAGGCGGCAATAACAATCAAAAAAATCGCGATGGCCAACCACAATCCGCTTAAGTCTGAGGATTTTTTGGGTTGAGAGCGAATGCGGTAAGGAATTTCCTGCACCTCTGAAAATAATTTTTCTGGAAGCGTTTCGGGTGTCGGAGGGGGTGTGGGCGAGGTTTCCGGTACGGGAAAGGGAAAAGCCACTGTCTGAGGTGGTTGAGGTATGGTAGAGCTACCCCGCGAGATGACAGGTTCTGGAGGC
Source organism: Microcoleus sp. S36a_B3 (assembly GCF_036700745.1). NCBI lineage: Bacteria > Bacillati > Cyanobacteriota > Cyanophyceae > Oscillatoriales > Microcoleaceae > Microcoleus > Microcoleus sp. S36a_B3. The sequence goes on from NZ_JAUBPN010000007.1 coordinate 41,242, forward strand.
TCCGGTTCAACGCTAAAATTGAATTTGACTGAGGGCATTTGCGGCATCCCTGTCTGGGTGAGGCTTTGGGCCGAGTTGACTACTTGCTGTAGTTGTTGGGATACTTGAACTACTGTTTCTACTTCTCGCCGCAGTTGTTGATTTTGTTGGACTAATTGCTGGTTGTGGGTTTTGAGGGAGTCAAGCATGGCTTGGGCGGCTTGCAATTCGGCGGTGACTTCTCGATAGAGCGAAATCGGTACCGATGGAGAGTAACTATTGGAGTTTTCAGGGGATGTATTGTCAGATAAGGTAGTATTTTGCATAGTAGTTGGCGAGGGTGAACTTTTTTTAGTTTAGCCTGAGAGTATTTGCAATTAGATCGATCGCAATACAATTCGTCAAGATATTTGTTAAAAATATTAATAGTGAGTTTAGTTAAATGTTAGAAATTTTTAGTCGATCGCTATGAATCACCAGCAAACCGAACAAAGTATGTCGCAAAAGTCAAGTACCGAAGAAATGAAATACGGCGAACGCGAGATTTTGGAAGGGCAGTTAATTACTTTTCCGAATCCGCGAGTCGGGCGGCGCTATACGATTAACATTACTTTGCCGGAGTTTACTTGCAAGTGTCCGTTTTCTGGCTATCCAGATTTTGCCACAATTCACGTTACTTACGTGCCAGACGAGCGGGTGGTGGAATTGAAGGCCCTGAAATTGTATGTTAACAGTTATCGCGATCGCTACATTTCTCACGAAGAATCGATCAATCAAATTTTAGACGATTTTGTCGCTGCTTGCTCGCCGCTCGAAGCGACGGTGAAGGGCGATTTTTCTCCGAGGGGGAACGTACACACTGTGATTGAGGTGCGGCACGAAAAGTAGAAGGTAGAGTCTTCTGCGGCTGGTACTTATTGCGGTAGGGTGCGTCAGGTTTGAGATTCTCAATCAGCACCAAAAGCATGATTCTGACGCACCGTTTTTTGCAAGGGTGCGTCAGTGAGACTGTTGGTTTGGATCGAAAAATAACGCTAGAGTAGAGCACCCTACTTAACTGCTTCAGAAAAAGCTTCTAACGAGATAAATTGTTTGACGTCTAATATTTCGATCAATACCAGTTCTCCACTGCTAGAATAGTGGAGAATCATTTGCCCTTCATCTTCGGCATAGGCGATCGGGCGTTGGCGAAGCCCTCGAAGAGGATCGGAAATTTCAATCAGCATCGCATCTACATCAGGGCTATATCTAATCTTTTTCATATCTTGACCTCTTACCAGGATAAGCAGTAATTACTAAAATTCTATCTGAATATTCTTGGTAGACCACTCTTAGGACAAGTCCATTCAATCTTTTTTTGCAAATAAACTTCCCTTGACCGCTTGCTTCTACCCAACTCGGCTATCTAACAGTTTCGGAAATTAAATCTGTTGAAATTGTAACCCCGTGACTTTCGAGAATTTCTATTTTCAGCAAGGCGTGTTGACTAAATTCTATTTTTTTATCCACATTTATTGTTTATTTTATTTTTCGTTCGAGCCCTTGGTGTAAGGTGCACAGCGTGCACCTTACAGATTGGTGCGGTTAACTTTGACTGGCTAGAGAAGTCGGGGATATTCCACTTTTTCCCTCTGCTGTTTTCGATTCGGCCAACTTGTCCAAAATCTCCACAACTTCTCTTTCAAAAGTCACCTGAGCGCGATTAGTGCGCCCGCCCACATAGAGTTTGCCGTTTTTCTCCAAAGCCCAAATCTGCGAGTGAGACAAATAGCTCATCAACACACTGAGCATCAGCAACCCGAAGCCAGTATAGACGAGCGGAATCCCCGGATCAGCCTTAATTTGCAATCCCGTGCTGCCTACAACTTCGTCAATTGTCAGCATCACGCCGTTAACTTCTACAGCGGTGCCGGCGCGAACTGTAGTTAATAATTTACCATCGGTACCGTAGATTAACATCGTTCCTTGCAAGTCCTTTGCTAGCAGAGAAACTCCTGCACTCAAATCTGGTTTTGTCGGAATCCAAGCACCCCAAATTCTGCCTTGACCTTGAGTGTCTAACTGAGCCATTGGTAGTTGCAAAACCGGGCTTTTGTTGAGGCGGACTCGCACGGCGGCGATCGCCCAATCTGCTTGATAAAAAGTCACTCCCCGATATCTCAGAGGCTCGTTAACGTGAATGGTTTTGCGATCGACCTCTTGGCCTGTTTTGTCCAAAACCGACAGATCCGAGTAAAATTGGTCGATCGCCCCGCTCGGACTATAATCGATCCAGAACCGATTCACGCGCATCGACCAATCCTTCGGTATTTGCGGCCCCGCCCAAGGCCCAGCATCCATAATATTCTGCACCTTAAAATTTTCACCGCTAGCCACCATTTCTTGACCGAGAAACCCCGTCAGCGAGCCCCACATCGACCCAGCTAAAATAATTAGCATACTGGCGTGAACAATAATCGGGCCAATTTTGCCAATTATGCCCTTGCGAGCATAAACTTTTTCACCTTCTCGAAAGATGCGGTAGTTTTTTTGCTGCAAAAGTTGTTCTAACGAAGTTAAAGGAACTGTTTCTAACTCCGCACTCAGAGCTAACTTTTCAAACTGCTTTGGTTCTTCATAAAATTTCCAGCGGCGGGCGGCTTTTAGCGCCGGAAATTGTCTGGTAAAAGTGCAAGCTGTCAAGCTACTGCCGAACAAAATTAGGATTGACAAAAACCACCAAGTGCGGTAAACATGGTCTAATCCTGCAATCAGTACAACTTTCCAAGTTAGGAAGCCGAACAAAGCCGGGTGTTCGGGATAGTTGGATTGGTAAAACTCTACCGATTGGCCTTGTTCTATCACTGTGCCAGAAATGCTGAAAAGTGCGATCGCCAGCAACAAAATAATTGCCAGCCGCAAATCTGCCAGCACCGGCAAAATTTCTCGCTTGAAAAACCTTTGAGGCGCAGTCGCCCAGTTTGATAGTTTAGATAGAAATACTTCTTTTGATGTCATTGGTAATTATGAAGAAGGAAGTTCGGCAACGAGCAATGTACGGGATGTAACGGATGTAACGGATGTAACGGATGTAACGGATGTAAGTCCGTCGGAAGAGAGAAGAAGGAAGAGGGAAGACGGAATAAACAGTTCTTATCTAGCAATTATCAATCAATTGTCAAGTCTTTCTTTGTTCTTCCTTCGTGTACTTCGCGTCTTCGCGGTTCGCCAAAAAAAACGCCAATTTTGTAATAATTGCTATATCTTTACTCAACAATAACTAAAGTCCTTACTACAAACCTAACTGCCAACCTTACGCGGGAAGTATGCGGGAAATCAGGGAAAAAACGCCAAATCCTACCAGCAAAACGCCACTGACAGGCGTAATCCAACTCGACCACCTGCGTAATTCTAACAACTTTTTAATGCTCGCGGTAAAAGTCCCGGCTATAATTAGGGGAGCGACGTAGCCAGCGGCGTAAAACAGCAGCAACACACCACCTAAAACAACATCTCCCGTTTTGGAAACCCAAGCTAACAGCGTCGCTAAAACAGGCGTGCTGCAGGGAGACGCTACTAAACCAAAAGTTAAGCCCAATAAGTACGATCGCACCGCTGCGGGCAAATTTTTCGGCACCCAGCCCGCAGCGTCAAAAGACGGCATTTGCAAGGGTAAAGCTTCGAGTAAATTCAGCCCCATTAAAATAGCGATGATGCTGACAACGATCGGCAAACCCAGACCAATTTTGCCATAAATTTGGCCGGCAAATGATGCTACAATGCCTAAACCCGCAAGGGTTGTCGCCAAACCCAAGGAAAACCATGCAGACTGGGTGGCGGCTTGGAGGCGGCTTTTTGCTTCGTATCCGCCGATGTAGCCGATCGTAATCGGCAACATGGAAAGCATACAGGGCGTTAAGCTCGTTAGCAACCCTGCCAAAAAGATGACTCCGACGCTGACTAAACTTAGATGAGTCAGTTGAGTGTTGACTAAATTATTAGCAAATTGTGCGAGTTCGTAAAGTAGGGTTTCCAAGGTTTCCATCAGTCGATTTTAGATTTTAGATTGAATAATTTTAGATTGACTCCAGTGTCGATTTTAGATTTTAGATTTTAGATTTTAGAGTAATCTGAGAGGTTAAACTAAATATCTAGTTTTTTCGATTTCCGGTGAATTCAGACGGGCGTGCTGTTCTGGCTCTGTTAAAAATTGTAACAGATGCGTGCAGCTTCGGTCGGAAATTTGAGATAGATTTTAGCGATATTGACTGGTTGGGAGTTGAAAGGTCGATCGCACCCTGCTTTTAACGGAATCTTGACACCATCCTCAACCAGCTTTTAGGAACTTTTGTTGACTGGTTCAGAAAATTAATACATTGTGGAACAGGCAGGAAAGCCTGAAAAAAGTCAGGCATTGTGAAACAGGCATTTTACCTGTTATTACTGGTTTGGGAGATAATTCAAAGCGAGTTTACTTTAAATTAAAGCCAACTTCTTCATTAATAGATCCGTCGGGCATTATTGCCCCAGCCAGCACCGCACCTCTGAAATTTGCTTTCGTTAAAATAGCACCTTCTAAATTAGCATTGCTCAGATTTGTGACTTGTTTGGAACCTCTAAAATAAAAGCTGTGCAAGTCGGCACCTGTCAAGTTCGTATTTGCCAAATTAGCATATTGCAAGTCAGCACCGTGCAGCGTCGCATCAGTTAAATTAGCTTCAGTGAGATTGCTTCCCCAAAGTCGAGAATCTAACACATTAGCATCTTGTAGGTTGGCGCGACTGAGATTTGCTAGAGTCAGATTAGCGTCCCACAATTTGGTGCGGTTTAAATTAGCTTCAGTCAAATTTGCTCGACTGAGAGTAGTACCCAAAATATCAGCATTTGTCAAATTGGCGCGGCTGAGATCTGCGCCCGAAAGGTCAGCATTTTTTAAATTAGCACCAGACAAGTTAGCGCCGGACAAATTAGCGCCACTCAAGTTGGCTTCAGTGAGATTAACTCCCTGCAAATCGGCAGCGCTCAAATCGCACTGCTTCCACAAAAAGCTGACGCACCAATTATCTTTTAATAGCTGACTCAAATCCTCGGCATTCGCGGCCATCGCAGGAGGAGTTAAGTAGAGAGTGAACAGGGCGATCGCCAGCACTGTAGCAGCTAAAGTTTTCAACCTCAGAACTCTGTTCATTGACACTAATTTGCGCGATAAATTCTTGATGTACAATCAAAGCATAGCAAATAACCCGCAAATCTCATCGGTAATATTACTCAAAAATATTAGTAAAATGTCGATCGCGGTTGACCCAGACATCGACTTAACTCTGGCCGTGACGGGCGATCGCGAATAATCCGGTTATTTCGCAGATGCTTTGTAGGCAAACAATTTGTTTCATAAAAACCGGATAGCAGTTCGATCTCTCATATGAAAGATCGCTCGCTCAAATTAGACAACTGCGGTATTAATTGAATTTGGAAATCGGGAATTAGGAATCGATCGTCGCGTAAGGTGCGATATCAGCACCCTACACCTATAGGTTAAAGTTAGCCGATTCTGAACGCAGCGTCGCCTACTGGCAAGTCATTCGGACGGGAAATAGTAGCAAAATCAACGGCAAAAACAGCACTTTGAACTGCTGCGGCCGTAGCATTTTGAACATTAGCCAAAGTAGCCCCGCCTGATTGAATTAAAGTGTTGCTTCCAGATTGAGTAAATACCAGACTTGCCAAACTGGTACCGCCAATGCCAATGCGATCGCCCTGCTGCGATATAAAATCAGTAATTGTATCCGTTTCTCCATCACCTGCGATTAAAACAAAAGTATCTGCACCTGCGCCACCAGTGAGAGTGTCGTTGCCTAAATCTCCAATCAAAATATCGTTGCCATCACCACCAATTAACACGTCATTCCCTTTGCCACCTCTCAAAAAATCGTTACCAGCATCGCCATTGATAGTATCGTCGCCGAGATTTCCGTTGATAATATCGTTGCCAACACCGCCACTAATTAAGTCGTTACCTTTGCCACCTCTAAGGAAGTCGTTGCCTGCTTCGCCTGTAATAGTATCATTGCCTTGGCTACCGTTAATGGCATCATCAATCGGCGAACCGACGATGCGATCGTTTCCACTACCGCCGAGCACGCCGCTGGGGTTTTGCTGAGAATCTTGGGTGGTAACTTGATAGTTATTCGGGGCATCAGGCAATCTGAGCGCTCGCAAAGACAGATTGACAAAATTGGTAGTATTAACCAAATTGTTCAGCAAACCAGTATCGCTAATGATGTTGGAAACCCGACTCGGGACGATTCCTCCAACGACTTTAGCGCTCGAAATGCGATCGCCCTGCTGCACCGCATTCACCGTTTCAAAACCTTGAACAACATTGCCAAAAACAGCATAATTGCCATCCAAAAACGGCAAAGTATCCAAAGCAAAATAGAACTGCGAAGAAGCCGAATTCAAAGCAGTAGCCCGAGCCATTGCCACAGCCCCGGCAGTGTGCTTCAACTGCGGTGTCTGAGTCACAACTTGGTTGTAAACAGGTTGCGCCGCGCCTTGCGGCTTGATTTCCAAAGGAATAAAACGCGGCCCATTAGTATCCGGGTCAATAAAATTACCTGTTCCCAATTGACTTGCGGGAATTGTAGGATCTTTGCTGCGCGGATCGCCTCCTTGCACCACAAAAGGATCTGGCTGGCGTACCACTCGGTGAAACATCACCCCATCGTAGATGCCCCGTTCAACTAAATCAACAAAATTTCCCCCAGTAATCGGGGCATTAGTGCCGTCAACTTCGATCGCAACGGGTTGACCGTTAATTACCTGGACTACTGTAACTTTGCCTGTTAACGGGAGTGCAGCGCTCATAAGTAAATTGTGATTTGAGTGAGTTATCTCTTGACTAATACCAAATCCTGGCTAAATATCCGCTTTATTTCTTAACCTGCCAAGGCTGGTTCCCTCTGTCGAGAAGCGGTTTTAACCGCCGAATCATCAAAGGGTAGCTAACACCGGATTTGGTTTCAGAAGCAATCCGCGAATTGCCCCTACCCATTTAATCAGAAAACTGTAAACTTGTCTTAAGTACAATTCTACTTGTGAATTTATGATTTCCCGCCGCAAGTTTTTTAGCACTTTATTGGCAATTTGTCTAGTCTTTCTCAGTTATAATTTTGCGGCCCCTGCCTTTGCCCTCGGCGGCAAGCTGCCGGCGGTGAATCAAGCTGCACCGGATTTTAGTTTGCCGACAAACAGTGGCGGCGGACAAGTGTCCCTCTCCGATTATCGCGGTAAGTGGCTGGTAGTCTATTTCTATCCCAAAGATTTTACATCGGGTTGTACGATCGAAGCGCGTCGATTCCAGCAAGACTTGCCGAAATACTTGGCAAAAAACACTCAAATTATCGGCATCAGCGCTGATGATGTCAACTCCCACGCAGAATTTTGCGATGCTGAAGGTTTAAAATTTCCGCTGTTAGCTGATACCGACGGCCAAGTCAGCAAAGCCTACGGTTCTTGGATGAGTTTTATCTCGGCGCGGCACAGTTTTATTATTGATCCTGAAGGCACTTTGCGGGAAACTTTTGTTAAGGTTAACCCGGCGATTCACTCGCAAGAAGTGTTCGCCCGTCTGGAGGAATTGCAGGCTGAGGGTTAATATCGCGCCCCGTCGGTTACACAAAAACGGTTCCTAGTGCGGACTAAAGTCGGCCCTCGGCCCAGGAATCCTGTCCGCAAGCGCGATTCTTAGTTCTTGGGGTTGGGCGATCGCACAGGATGTAATGTAATGGGAGCGCGATCGTCCAACCCCAATCAAATAAAATAGTAGTGAAGAATTCCAGTCCTCGGAAAACGCAAAAAACTTGCATTCCGAACGCTATCATGTTTATTTTTCCGAAAACAATGGCTAATAACGCCACCATCTGTAAAAGAGCTAATCTCAAATCTCAACTCGCCATTTAGCCCTACTCAATGAGAATTAAAATTGCTATTAACTGCAACAGGTTCTGAAGAAGACTTTGACTCTAACTGATTCTTCCTTTTGCTAGCAAAACGGCGTTCCGGGTCAATTCCCTCAAAGGTGGGCGGCAACCAAACTCGGACTACCAACAACACTCCCAAAACCAGCAAAAATGCTCCTGTTGATAATATTTGAATCCAGGGAGTTTCCAGCACTCCCCGCACGATTACTTCTCGCAAAACTGATACAATACAAACTTCAACAGCCACACCAATCGAAACGCGCTGTTCTTGCAAATAAATAATTAGCAGCCGAAATAATTCCACTAAAACTAATAGAAATAGAATATCGGCCGTCACTTGCTGGAAATTCAAAGGAGGTAACAGCGAGAAAAACATTTCTCGCAGTTCGATGACCATAAAGCTGAACAAACCGATACACAAAGAAATTACAATTAAATCTTGAATTGTTTCGAGAACGCTGACTATTAGTTTCAAATTCAACCACTGCGGGGGGTTACTTGTATGGTTAAGTGAACGATTTTCCATTGACAGCTCCTGCAATCTGTTTGACCTGCTTACAGCTTAAGTTAAATAAAGTCACTCTTTGACAAAAAATAGGTTTAATTTATTTATAACTATTATCATACTTCCCTGTGTTGACCATTTCCCCCCCCAAACTTTTATTTATCGCGCAAGTGGGTTGACATCTTGGCAATGTTTGTGCTAGCCAGCCCATAGTATTAGTAGATTTGGTGAAAACCAGAATTCAAAATTCAAAAATGCTGCAACTGAGATAAAATATAAAAATTGTAAAGAATTATTTACGACAGCTTGATCAACTCAAGCTAGGGACTTTAGGCTCGAATCAATGAAAAGCCGGAAAGTCAACCGAAAAACAACAGCCACCTAGAGAGGATTGAACACAATGGCATTTACACTCGCACCATTACCCTTCGCCGCTGATGCCTTAGAGTCAGATCATATGTCGGCTAACACGTTTTCGTTTCACCACGATAAGCACCACGCTGCTTACGTGACCAATCTCAACAAAATGATTGAAGGCACGGAACTTGCCAGCAAATCCCTGGAAGAAATTGTGATGGCATCTGCTAAAGACCCATCCAAATCTGGCATTTTCAACAATGCAGGTCAAGTTTGGAACCACAATTTCTTTTGGAAGTCGCTCAAACCAGGTGGTGGCGGCACTCCGACAGGAGCTTTAGCTGATAAAATCAAGGCCGACTTTGGCAGCTTCGACAAATTCAAAGAAGAATTCAAGGCTGCTGCGACAACTCAGTTCGGCAGTGGCTGGGCTTGGCTGGTTTTGGACAACGGTACTTTGAAAGTTACCAAAACTGCGAATGCCGACACTCCGGTAGTACACGGCCAAACTCCTTTGCTGACTTTGGATGTGTGGGAACACGCTTATTATTTGGATTTCCAAAACCGCCGTCCCGACTACATTACTAATTTCTTGGATAATTTGGCTAACTGGGATTTCGCAGCCGAAAATTTGGCTGCGGCTTAGTAGCACCTAAGTTTTAGGATTAAAGTCCTCACTACTAATCTATTAAGTTCGTAGTGAGGACTTTATTTTTTGTTTCCAAGGACTGAAGTTCTCACTACTAGCTTAATAGGTTCGCTTAAGTAGGTCGGCGCTGTAAAACGTAAATATATAAACGACTATAAAGCATTGAAGTACACATCTAGCAACACTCTTTAGCCTTATTTACATATTTTTCTATTGGGAAGTTTAATATCGCCAACCTACTTAATAAGTGGATGCAAGAATAGGGATGGTAGTTTTGGAACTTCCACTGCCTCACACGGGATCTAATTTGTGAAGATTTCTAAACCCATTTGTAGGGAGGAAAGGAGAGTTATACTATCCTTTCCTCGCAAAGTCGGGACGTTTCCCCTTGTTAGAGCAATGTTGTTGTGATAGATAGAGTTTTGGATAGATAGATGTGTGGACAGATAGACGTCTGGAGAGATATATTTTTAATATTGGGTGCCGAAATATTTAACACAACCTTTTGGAGTATAAAAAATGACAAAAAACGTATCAGTAGTGATTCCATCCTACAACAGCGCCCAATTTTTACCGGAAGCAATTGAGAGTATACTTGGGCAGACTCTACCCGTATTTGAGATTATTGTCGTAGATGATGGTTCTACTGATGAAACGAAAGAAATTTGCGATCGCTACCCGAAAGTAACATACTTCTATCAAAACAACCGAGGCCATGCTACTGCACGCAATACTGGTCTGCAGATTAGTACGGGAGAGTATCTTCTGTTCCTGGATAGTGATGACTGCCTTTTGCCTGAAGCGATTGAGATTGGAGTCAAGCATCTCAACGCCATGCCAGAGATGGGCTTGGTATTTGGTCGTTATTTCTTCTATTCCATTCAACCCGATGGCTCATACAAAGTAGAAGAGAAATATGAGAACCAGCCTGAAGTTGCTAATTATGAAACCCTTTTGGCTATCCGGCATAGGGTTCAATGCGGTTGTATTATGTTTCGCCGTGCTGCCCTCGATAGTGTCGCCATTGAGTCTATCGGTGCATTTGATCCAAGTGTATTAGCGACCGAAGATTACAATTTATGTCTGCGAATTGCCCGTAATTTTCCTATCTATTTCCACGGTCAAGTCGTTTCTCAATATCGCTACACTGGCAATAACATATCCAGTAAATCGACCTACTTTCTGATCCATGCAATCCGAGATCATTATCAGCAATGGAGTTACGTTCAACGAACAGAAAAAGAAGAATATATAGTTGCCTATGAGCAGGGCAAACACCACTGGATTAATCTTTTTGGCAATCGATTGCCTTACGAAATCCTGAAATATATAGCAGCTAAAAAATGGGTTGCAGCCTTGGGTATTCTGAGATTAATCTTGTATTACGATCCCAAATTGCAATCTATCGATCGGGCTATTTACGAAACATCCTATACAACTCTGATGTCAGAGCTACGAAAGCTCCCCCTTCAAGACTCCTTAGCCTATTGGCAAAAACAACTTGCGGGAGCCACCCCTTTATTACCCCTACCCACTGATCGGCCACGTCCCCCAGAGCAATCCCTCCAGGGAGCTTCTCTGTCTTTTGGCATTTCTGGGGAAATCACGACAGCCCTCAGCCAATTGGGCGGCCAGGAAGGCGTCGCCCTATCAACAACCCTGTTAGCCGCGTTTAAGATCTTGCTCTATCGCTATACAGGTACGGAAGACGTGATTGTTGGCTCCCCCTTTGTGAGCCGTGTGAATGCAGAAAATTTTTTCAATGCCGTCCCCCTTCGTACAGATATGTCGGGTAATCCCACGTTCCCAGAGTTTCTGGGACGAGTGCGGAAAGTTGTTTTGTTAGGGCAAGCCTATCAAGATGTGCCCTATTGCTTATTGGTCGATCAATTTTGTCCCCAGCCCGACTTAAGCTATTCCCCTCTGTTTCAAGTGACCTTTGTCTTTGAGGAAAATATTCCATTCCAAAGGATCGATCTGTCAAGATTAACAGCCAGTCCGTGGGTGATTGAAAACAACGAAGGAAAGTTTGACTTAACTTTATTCTTAAAACCAACCAGCGCAGGATTGGAGGGGAGTTGGTACTACAGCACGGATTTGTTTGATGCAGAAACTATTGAACGAATGAACGAGCATTTCCAGATTTTGTTGGCTGGGATTGTGGCTCATCCAGAACAATCGATTTCTGCCTTGCCGCTGTTGCCAGAACAAGAGAAAAATCTGTTGCTTGTGGAATGGAATCAGACTCAAAAAGATGAGTCGCAAGAGCTATGCCTGCACCAGTTAATAGCTCAACAAGCAGAAGTAACGCCAGAGAAAATTGCGGTTTCCTTTGAAGGTCAAACATTGACGTACAAAGAACTACATCAACGCTCTAATCAACTGGCCCACTATTTGCAACAAAGAGGGGTGAAGCCGGATGATTTAGTGGGCATTTGTGTCGATCGCTCTCTCGAAATGCTTGTGGGATTATTAGGTGTGCTGAAGGCGGGCGGAGCCTATGTTCCCATAGACCCCAACTACCCTCCCGATCGCGTGGAATACATGATCGAGAATTCCCAAGCCAAAGTATTGTTAACACAACAGCAGCTTGTGAATAGCCTGCCTGCCAAAGAAGCCAAAAAAGCATTGGTCATCTGTTTGGATACGGATTGGCCACTGATTGCCCAAGAGAGTCAGGAAATGCCGATCGCCAGCGTTACCCCAGAAAATATGGCTTATGTCATTTACACATCTGGTTCTACGGGTAAGCCCAAAGGCGTACAAGTTCTCCACCGTGGGGCAGTCAATTTTTTAAAGTCGATGCGCGAGCAACCGGGGATCGGTGCGACGGATATTTTGCTGTCTGTCACAACACTTTCTTTTGATATTGCAGTCTTAGAACTGTTCTTACCTCTGACTGTGGGAGCGCAGGTTGTGATCCTGAGTCGGGAAGCTGCTATGGATGGCAGAAAGTTATTAAGGACGATCGTCCAATTAGGCATTACGATCCTGCAAGCGACTCCAGTGACTTGGCGATTATTGATAGAATCGGGTTGGGAAAGTCAGTTCCCGCTGAAAATGCTCTCCGGTGGGGAAGCCATGCCCAAAGAATTGGCTGCCCAATTGTTAACCAAAGGTACGGAACTTTGGAATATGTACGGGCCGACGGAAACAACAGTTTGGTCAACGGTTTATCAAGTCAAAGACGCCGAACAGCGAATTTTAATTGGTAAGCCGATCGCTAACACCGATATCTACATCTTAGATTCTCTCCTGCAACCAGTTCCCGTTGGGGTGGCTGGGGAATTACATATTGGTGGTTCAGGATTAGCGCGAGGCTATTTGCAACGTGACGATTTAACCACTGAGAGATTTATTCCTAATCCCTTTCGAGAAACCGAACGAATATATAAGACAGGGGACTTAGCACGTTATTTGCCAGATGGAAATATTGAGTGTTTAGGTCGCCTAGATTTTCAAGTCAAAATTCGCGGTTTTCGGATCGAACTCGGTGAAATCGAGTCTGTTTTGGTCAAACATTCTAACGTGCAGCAGGCAGTGGTCATCGTCAGGGAAGATTTTCCTGGCGACAAGCGTCTAGTGGCTTATATTGTCGCTCTCAATAATCAGAACCCAAGCATCCAAGAACTGCGAAGTCTGCTCAAGGAGTATGTACCAGAATATATGGTGCCATCTATCTTCGTTTTCTTGGAAGCTCTACCTCTAACACCGAATGGTAAGGTAGATCGTAAAGCTCTACCTGTACCTGAACAATCTCGCGAAGCAGCAATCATACCCGCCACTCAAAAGGCTCTAGATTTGCCCGCCCCTACAACTCAAGAAAAGCCAGAAAAGCCAGAAGAAATTGCCAAGCCCAAGGATGATTTGGAAGTTCAACTCGTCAATATTTGGGAAGAAGTATTGAATATTTCACCCATCAGTACGACAGATAATTTCTTCGAGATGGGAGGACATTCCCTATTAGCGATATCCCTAATTCGTGAAATAGAGAAAACCTACAATAAAGAGCTACCTTTACCTATCCTTTTCCAATCGCAAACGATTCAGCAGTTGGCTAACACCCTTCGTAAACAAAGATTCTCGTCTTCTTCGCAGGCTTTAGTCACGATTCAGAAAGGTAGTTCCAAACTGCCTTTATTCTTTATTTACGGCATATTCCTTTACTATAATTTATCAAGACACCTGGGCAAAGACCAAACCTGTTATGGAGTCTATGTCAAAGAGGAAGTCAATATGTTCCAAAGGAATAAACTTGACCAATCACCAACGCCTTCAGTGAGTATTCCATATCTGGCCACTCGCTACCTCAAAGAAATACAAAAACATCAGCCTAAAGGCCCTTACCTCCTAGCGGGTGAGTCCTTAGGTGGCTTAGTAGCTTTTGAAATGGCACATCAACTTCATTTACAGGGTGAAGAAGTAGCTTTACTGGCCCTTTTGGATAGTGCAATTCCAGGAAAAAACCAACTGTCATTGAGTCAGAAGCTGGCTTTTCATATCAAAAAGCTGCGCCAACAAGGGATTTCATATTTGTTCCAAAAAATACGAAAATCGAAGACTAAATCGACTCCTGATATTAACATTAATAATGTTAATAATAATCGCGTAGATCCTCTATTAGAGTTTCGGCAGTACGCTTTCAATAGTTACAAGCCACAGCCTTACCCAGGCAGGGCAGTTTTGTTCCGGGCGAAGGAGGAAAGTCACTTTAGCACTTTGGAAAACTGGAAGGAACTGTTGCTTGAAGGATTAGATATATATGATATCCCTGGAGATCATCTAAGTATCCTTCAAGAACCCAATGTCCCTCTCTTGGCAGAAAAAATGAGAGTGCATATCGATCGAGCTTTAGCAAAACTTTAGGCTGTTGAGTTGAACGACTTATACAAGCGATTCAACAAGCTATTACAGATCAAACAATGCGTCAACGCGCCGCCAGATTGGCGGCGCACATCCAAGGTGAAGATGGTATTACCAAGGCAGTTGCTATCGTACAGGAAATCTAAAATCCTGGGACTGTTTACGGATAACCCGTATTCTACTGGAGGAATTCAAAGAACCTTAAGTTGATCGTACTTATACCCCAATACGGTTTACTTAAGTTAGAGAACCCATTTGATATCTATTCTGCGTAAATCTCAGAAACCGGGTTGAGCTCTATATTTCTCGTCACCCAACCAAAAACTCCAAGAATACCCGGTTTCTCGCCCCTTGCGTAAATCTCAGAAACCAGTTTCTCTCTATATTTCTCGTCACCCAACCCAAAAACTCAAAGATTTCAAATGGGTTCTATAAGGATTGTGAATTAAATAATTTCCATTTTTCTTCTGGCCCATCCCACAACAATCAAATTTGGAAGTTATTTAATTCTCATTTATAAGTTTTTTTTAGGGTGCATCGCTCGTTTAATCTGGCGTTCCAGGGCGAGAGTTGTTTTTGGCGACGCACCCTACGTTGACTTAAGTGAACCGTATTGGTTATCCCCCCTTCAGTATTTTTAATAAGGCTCTTCGATAAATCTGTCTGCCTTCTGAGTCAAGGTGAACGCCATCTGTTGTGACCTTATCTTTCAATACTGTCCCTTCGTACAGGGGCTGAATTTCTTTTTCTACTATCAATAAGTTATCTGTCGCTGCCACTTGACGAGTCAAGGCTTGAATGCTTTTCACTCTTTCCAAAGAACCCGCTAGTGTGATATCATGGCTGGCTTCAATCGTTGAGTAAAAAGCAGGGATTAACACTACTTTTTTGGTGTTCATTTTTGTTCTGACAGTGCGGATAATTTCCTGCATATTGTTAACAAATTGTGGATCATTTATCCGATAACCCGCATCATTAGTACCGATCGCAATAATTGATGTATTACATTTAACGTTAGCAGCAGTTAATAGTTTTAGTTGTTCGATCAGAGAAATTGTTGACATTCCGGGCAAGGCAAAATTAAAAGTATCTTGACCCATTGTATTTCCCAGCTCAGAGGTGATAGAATCGCCCCAAATGCAAGCATTAATTTGAGTATTTTTAGTCAGATATAGTTGATAATCAACTTCATCTAGCCACCAAGAACTAGAACTTAGGGTATCTGTCGATAATCCGATGGCATTTGCATTAAACACGACTAAAAATCTACCTAAATACCCCTTCTTTATCGTAAATTCTAAAATCCCTGTTAAGAGAATGACATTTAATAGCAGTGAAATGATCGCGATAGTTTTTTTCATACAGGTATGAGCAAGTAAATTAACATAAATTATAAATATACCTCTTGCAAAAGTGCTTTTAATCAAATTGTGGAACAGGCTTTCCGGCTTTTTCCACGATCAACATTTTTTATTATGGAAGGAGCCGGAGAACCCGTCCTAGTTATTTTTGCAAGAGGTCTAATCACTACACTACCAAAAAGTAATTCACAATTATAATCAGTTTGTCCGATCGCGAATTACGAATTAAGCGATCGCACTCCTCCATCTTGTTTGAGATCGAATAGAGTGCGCGCGTAAGACTGGATGAGCTAGTAGACAAAAACAGCTTTCAACATTCCTTCACCTCGCTCTGGTTTCAGTTCAAATCCTATTTTTTCACAGAGGCTCTGCATCTTGTAGTTGCTAGTGAGAATATAGCCGACGATCGCATTTAATTTCTCTTCGCGACCAATTTGCAGCAGCAGCCTCAATAATTCTGTTCCCAAACCCCGCTCCTGATAGCTATCGCGGACGATCAGGGCAAATTCGGCTGCGTTTTTGCCGTGCAGATTGCTGAGACGTGCTACTCCCAAAATCTGGTGTTCTGAGGTTTCGGGGTCTTTGCGATCGGCTACTAACAGCATTTCTCGATCGTAGTCAATAAAACAACTCCGGGTCAAACGTTCGTGAGCGATGCGGTGCTTTAAATTTACCATATGAGCGTAGCGCAAATACACGCTCTCTTCGGAAAGCTCTTGATGAAACAGCACCATCAGCGGCTCATCTTCCGGGCGAATCGGACGGATGGTAATGGAACTATCTGTTGACCATTGTTGAACGTATTGCACCGGATAGGGGCGAATCGCAGGTGAAACGGTGTTTTCTGTGGTCTGGAGCACAACGCGGGCATCGAGGGCGATCGCACCTTCTGGAGAAACCAGCAGCGGATTAATATCTATCTCGGCAATCTGAGGTTGCTCGACAATCAGTTGACTGAAACGAACTAATAACTGTTCGAGTTTTTCTAGGTCAATTGCCGATCGCCCGCGCACTCCTTGTAAAGCTTTGTAGATGCGCGTTTGCTCCATCATCCGCCGCGCTAGGGTGGTATTTAAAGGTGGCAGTGCTAGCGATCGATCCTGAAAGACTTCCACTAATTGTCCGCCGGAACCAAACAGCATGACTGGCCCAAATTGGGGGTCGATACTGCTACCCAAAATTAGTTCGTAGCCTTCCAAACGCACCATCGGCTGCACAGTAACGCCGAGAAACGCTGCAGGATCGATCGCCCGTACCCGCTGGGCGATCGCCTCAAAGGCACTAATTACAGCCTTAGCATCGCCTAAATTTAGTTGTACGCCCCCCACATCGGTTTTGTGAGTAATCGTCTCAGAATGGAGTTTTAGCACCACAGGATAACCGAGACGATCGGCAATTTCCACAGCTTCGCGATCGCTGGTGGCTATGGATGTGGCGATGGTGGGAATCCCATAAGCAGAGAGTAACTGCTTTGATTCGTACTCTGTTAACAGAGCGCGATCGCTTGTGCGTGCAGAAGTCAAAATTTTAGCGATCGTCGGTCGATCGGGACTCCAGAGATCCGAATCAGCCGCCAGAGAAGGCGTTTCGTAGATAGCGCGCAGGTTGTAGCTGTACCGCCACATATAATTGAATAACCTGACGGCCGTATCGGGATAGGGGAAAGTCGGAATTTTGGCCTGATTGAGAATTTCCGTTGCTGCTAAAACTTCTGCACCGCCCATCCAGCTTGTTAATAAGGGCTTTCCGAGTTTGCTGTAGGACTTTAATTCTTCTGCGGTTTTGGTGGGATTTGTCATCGCTTGGGGTGTGAGGATGACCAACAATCCGTCACTATTGGGATCGGAAGCGACAACTTCTATAGTTTTGGCGTAGCGATCGCTACTAGCATCGCCCAAAATATCGATCGGGTTTTGATGGCTCCACTGAGGGGGTAAAAACTCATCAAGCTGTTGCAGCGTCTCCGGTGCAAGCTCTGCGAGGGCACCGCCGCCGCTAATTAAGGCATCAGTGGCGATCGCCCCTGGGCCTCCTGCATTGGTAACGATCGATAGGCGGTTCCCCTGGGGTCGGGGTTGCTTTGCCAGAATTTCTGCCATGTCAAACAGATCGGAAATCGTATGTACCCGCAACGCGCCACAGCGGCGGAAAGCAGCGTTGAGCACGTCATCGCTGCCGGTCAAAGCTCCCGTATGGGAAGCGGCGGCGGCGGTACGTCCCACCTTGAGAATGATGATCGGTTTGTCGATCGGCACTGGGCGGGCGGCGGACAAGAACGATCGAGCATCACCCATCCATTCCATGTATAAAACAATACTTTTGGTGTGGGGTCGTCCCCAAAATACTCGATCAGATCGCCCCAACCGACATCGAGCATAGAGCTGATCGACACAAAGGTGCTAAAACCGACATTTTCTCCCAAACTCCAATCGAGAATCGAAGTACAGAGGGCGCCACTTTGACTGATGAAGGCTACATTACCCGGACGGGCGATCGTACCTGCAAAAGTAGCATTGAGCCCGAGAACAGGATTCATCACGCCGAGACAATTGGGGCCGATAATCCGCATTCCGCCCAGACGCGCTGCGGCCATAATTTCCTGTTCTAGCGCAACGCCTGCCGGGCCAATTTCTTTAAAACCAGCAGAAACAATCACTGCCCCTTTCACCCCAGCAGCGATACATTCGCGGATTGCTTGCGGTACAACAGTCGCAGGCGTAGCAATCACCGCCAAATCCACTCTTTCCGGGACGCTAGCAATGTCAGGATAAGACTTGAGCCCTAGGACGCTGTGGCGCTGGGGATTCACCGGAAAAACTGTTCCGCCAAAGGGATTGCTAATCAAATTCCACAGGAGAGTGCGTCCGACACTTCCTTTTCTCTCTGTTGCGCCGATAACAGCCACGGAGCGAGGCCGAAAAATTCGATCGAGTTCGTGACGCTGTTCTTTCCAAATATCGTGAGCCGGATCGCTCGCAGTGCTGTGATTCATTGAATTTACCTGCATAATACCAATACTTCGGACAGTTTTTAAGCAGCGAGAGTACCATAGGATAGGACTGATGGAAGGTTAGGGTGATTTAAAATTAAATTCGGGTCTAAATCTAACTTATCAATAAAGGTGTAAAGTATATGTCTGTTGAATTGCTACCGTTTATAAGAGGTCATTGAAAATACGAATTACTCGGGAGACAAATGACGATTATCAGCTTCATATTTGGCTAAATTTAAAGCAATTAGACTGGCATTAAAATGAAAATTAAGGCGTTGACCACTACGACATTGACCAGAGGATAAACCAGTAAATTGTTTGGTATCATGAAAAATAAACTCAATTTGAAAACGAGCCTGATCATACTCAAGTATTTGCTCACCTGTCAGATCGAACTCAGTGCTAAACAATAAAATATTTTTGGTTTTACCGTTAGGTTGAACTTCTCCAAGGCAAGCTAAACGTATTTTACATTTTAAACAAACACTCCATACTACTCATGAATAAAGCTTAACCCCGGCTTAACTTCTTTGATGAAAGTTAAATTTCTTAACTTTTTATAGTCTACTTTTTCATCATATTTGCGAGGAGTTCTCCGTTTATTTGTTTCACCTGTATAGAGGTAATTCAAGTTGATTTCAGACCGTAATGTGCTAATCAAATTTAAATGAGAATTTCTGACAGCATCCCAGAACTTAGCGCGGTAATAATAACCGTCAGCTACCAAATAACGTACAGATTCTGGCAATAAAGAACGAGTTTCTTTTAAATGTTGATAATAGTCGTCAACTCTTGTTAATTAAGGCAGTGAGCTTTGGGGTACTTCTTTTTTAGTCGGTATGCTGCTACGATCGCCCGGATGGCATTTGCGAACGCTTTTCTGGGGGTTTGTCACTCAATGGCTCACCAATTAGGTGCAACTTGTCACGTCCCTCACGGTTTAGCGAATGCGCTGATGATTTCCCATGTAATTGGGTACAATGCAACGGATGTTCTGTTCAAACAAGCGATTTTTTCTCAGAATAAGTATCCTAACAGCAAGTGGCGTTATGCGCGAATTGCGGATTATCTGAATTTGGGCGGGGAGACACTAGATGAGAAAGTTGAGAACTTGATCGCAGCGGTGGAAGATTTGAAGCGTCAGGTAGATATTCCTAGCACTATTCAGGAGGCGATC
Source organism: Microcoleus sp. S36a_B3 (assembly GCF_036700745.1). NCBI lineage: Bacteria > Bacillati > Cyanobacteriota > Cyanophyceae > Oscillatoriales > Microcoleaceae > Microcoleus > Microcoleus sp. S36a_B3. The sequence goes on from NZ_JAUBPN010000007.1 coordinate 61,086, forward strand.
GCCAGTCAGGGAATGAGTGATGATTTCTTTTTTGCTCGTGTTGAGGAAATGGCCGATCGCGCTTTTGACGATCAATGCACCGGAGCAAACCCCCGCTATCGGCTGATTGAAGATTTAAAGCAACTTCTGTTGCAAGCATACTCTGACACCAACACTTCTGGGGTCGATCGAGAGTTAACTGTAGTTGGATAAGCTGTACTGCATCTAACGATCGATCGGAAACCGGGTTTTTCAACCAAAATCGTGGGTAGAAACCCTCAATTTCCTGAAAACCCGGTTTCTTTGTCCTCAAATCTCAAATCGAAAAATCGCCCTTGCAAATAAATCGCCAAAGTCGATTTATTTGCAAGGGGCGGTTTTAAAGTTCATAAATTGTGATATAGTTGAAGAGGTAACTATTTTACGAATTTTGTAGTTTCAGTGGCTGTTCGCGCGATGACCTCTTCACCAACCATAGCACCCGTTCGATCGAGTCAAGTTACCCGCAAGCCTTATCCTAACTATCGGGTAATAGTCCTCAACGACGATTTCAATACATTTCAGCACGTAGTGGAATGTTTGACGAAATACATTCCAGGGATGACGAGCGATCGAGCTTGGGATCTCGCCAACCAAATCCACAACGAAGGCCAGGCCACCGTCTGGGTTGGCCCGCAAGAACAAGCAGAACTTTATCATATGCAATTGAGCCGTGCTGGACTGACAATGGCTCCGCTAGAATCGACTTAAAAGTCTGTAGAAGCCCGAAAGTTCGACTTTTTGTGGCTAATTAATCTTCAAGCAATACGATATCCGCTGAAGCTAAACTCGATCGGCATAAATATTCGATCTGTTAACTGCCGATTTCCAGCGGATAGACACAGATATAGCCTTTCTGCGATCTCATATGAGCTACTATCTGGGATAGGCCAAACCGGGCATAGGCCAAACCGGGCATAAGGCATACCTCACTTTTTTGAGAACCACTATAGACGCAGATAATTCAATGCAGTCTGCGATTAAATTCTCTGCTCGTCTCAACTATGGGATAGGGGGATTAAGAGGCGATCGCAATTTTGCCAACCATCCCCGCCTCAGTATGTCCCGCTACGGTACAGCGAAGGTTGTAACTTCCCGATTTCACCGGCACAAACAACCATTCTGCCACCGCCCCTGGTTTAAGTTCCAGTTCGTGAATACTGCCTTTAACTTCCACGTTACCAGCTTCAACTTTTTGAGTCCAACTCGCATCTGCAAAATTTTTGGAAGTGAAATAATGTTTCTGCGGACTGGGATTTTTCAGCACTAATTTATAGCGCTTACCAGATTCAAATTCTAGCTGATTGGGAAAGAATTTGAGTTCTCCAGCTTCGTTACCCAAGCTAACATTAATTTCGGTGACAGGTTGGCGAGACAAATCACCAGCATTGGCAATTGTCGCAGGTATTAAGATTGCACCCAAACATAAAATTAGTCCCAAAATTCTTTTGAGAGTTGGTTGTAATTGTTGGTTTCGGTAGAATTTTTCTAATTGTAAACCGAGTATTTTTATCATGGCTGTTTTACTAATGTTAACTGACTGCTGACTGCTGACGTTGGACGGAAAGATCGGGGGGACAGCACCAATGCCCAATGCCCAATGACTAATGCCCACTGACTAATGACTAGCCTTCGACTTCGCGAGCGGCTAAAATGACTAATGACTAATGACCACTGACTAATGACTACTGACTACTAACTTAATTCGATCGCCAAACTTCATCCCAAGGCCCGCCGCCAACTTCCAAACCAGACAAAGAACTTTGAGCCTCTAAAATAATTTTATAACGCTGCTTGCCATTGCGATCGACATTTCCCCCCAACAACTCTCGCAGTTGCAACCGCAAATCACCGTGCGTCGTATCCCGGCAGCAAAAAGCCAGGCCTTTTTCTGTAGGAGCTCGCAGATAAGTACCAGGACTGTTTGTAGTGCCAATTAACTCAACTTCAAACTGACTATTTCTAGCCTGCATTTTCCAGCTTCCCCAAGGTTGAATAGTCCAACTAACTTGCGAATTCCAAGGCACAAATTCGTAAAACTTGCCTCGGTAATGCAGACAAATCATTGCCACCGATTCCATCCACCACAGCACGCCCCGCTTGCCGCCGCCAGCAGTTACAGCTAAATCGCTTTCGCCTTGAAAACAATTGCAATTAATCCAAAACCACTTTTGCGGAAAAGCACCGCCCCAGTTTTTTTCGCTATAAGCGGGAGCGTCTTTAAATTCGTAGCGTTCGCCGTTCCAATCTATCCAGCCCGTGGCTAAACCGTGAGCCATTAAAATTTGCCATCCAGGCTCAAATATGGGCAGAAAAGATAGCATTCCCGCCGTGGATTTCTGGAGCTCCTCGTAGTTTCCCCAGCCGTAAATAGGTTTGATTTCGTACTGCCAAAAACAGTGACCGCCACTTCCCGGATCGTGCAGATAACCTTGATTCAAAGTAGCAGTAGCTTGATAGCCTTCTTCGACGCTGCTGTCGAATACTTGCGGCTCTAAATATTGGGGTTTAATTTGTAAATCTGTTTTGCCCCAATGTCCAAAACCTAAGCTTTCTCGGTGCGCCCAAAACTTATTTACATCGGGGAAGGTGCGGCACAAATAGCTATCTTTGGGGCCGAGAATTTGGGCAGCACCGCCGCTGTATGGTTGACCACCTCTGGGGTCTTCGATGGAATACATGAAGGCAAAGGATTGTCCGTGAATTGGTAATGTTATTCGGTAGTACCAGCCTTCAAAAAAGCGCCGGGAACTGCCGTCCCAGTGGTAGCCGCTGTGGGGAGTTTCTATAGTTTTGATTTTTGAGAGTGCATTTGACATAAAATTACCAATAGCAGAAAGAAGTGTCAGTTGTTAGTTGTCAGTTGGCAGTTGGCAGTCAACAGTCAACAGTCAACAGTCAACAGCTAACCATTCCCTAATGACTAATGACTCATGACTGATGACTACTGACTAACATGATAGAAGATTAATTATGACTTTAGCACTTTGGCGATCGCCCTTAGCGCGAGCTCTCCACCGCAACCGCAGTCTTGCTTTTGCTCGCTACTTGCAATTAGCAACCGTTCGCGCCACTGGTCGTCCGGCTAACCGCACTGTGGTGTTTCGAGGCTTTTTAGGAGATACTAATCAGTTGAAGTTTATTACTGATATTCGCAGTCAGAAGGCGGAAGAAATTGACCTCTATCCTTGGGGGGAGATTTGCTGGTATTTCCCTAAAACTCGGGAACAATTTCGGATTGCTGGACAACTGATTTTGGTGCGGCAAGACGATGCAGATTCCGAGTTGTTGACAGCGCGCCGTACAGCTTGGCAGGAGCTTTCTGAGGCTGCTCGATCGCAATTTGCTTGGCCTGCACCGGGGGAAGATAAGGCGGATGCTGGTGCTTTTGATTCTGCTTCCCCAGATGCTCACGAGCCGCTACCGAATTTTTGTTTGCTGTTGTTGGAACCGGAAACGGTGGATTTTTTGGAGTTGCGGGGAGAACCGCAGAACAGATCGCTTTACGGGCGCGATGGGGATGGAAATTGGTTTGTGCGATCGGTCAATCCGTGAAAAAGAAGTTATTAGTCAGTTGGCAGTTGGCAGTTGGCAGTTGGCAGTTGGCAGTTGGCAGTTGGCAGTTGGCAGTTGGCAGTTGGCAGTTGGCAGTTAACAGTCAACAGTTGGCAGTTGGCAGTTAACAGTTGGCAGTTGGCAGTTGGCAGTTGGCAGTTGGCAGTTAACAGTCAACAGTCAACAGCTAACAATTCCCTAATGACTCATGACTACTGACTAATGACTAATGACTAATGACTAATGACTACTGACTAATGACTACTGACTAATTAAATTTTTAGATGCCGGTGCCGTCGAAAAATTCTTGAATTGCTTTATCTTTTAACTGACAAGCGGCGGCAACTTCGGTTTTTTCAGCTAGGGCTACATTGCTGGTTTTGTTTGAAGTTTGAAATGCTGAATGGGAATTGGGAACAGAATTTAAGGAGACAGATTCTTGAGGAATCAAACTTTTTACTTGCTGTTCGAGGGATTCGATGCGATCGAGCAAAGAGCGAATTACCACAGCTTCGGAATCTGGCAAACTGCCGTGTTCTAGGGGATTGACGCGCACTCCCGATCGATATACGATGCGGCCGGGAATCCCTACCACGGTGCAGTCTGAGGGTACATCGCGCAGGACTACGGAACCTGCGCCGATGCGAACGTTGTTGCCAATTAGCAGGTTTCCTAGTACCTTGGCCCCGGCACCGACAACTACGTTTTCGCCGACGGTAGGGTGACGCTTGCCACTTTCTTTGCCTGTGCCTCCTAGGGTGACACCTTGATAAATTAGGGCAAAATCGCCGATTATTGCTGTTTCGCCGATGACAACCCCCATACCGTGGTCGATGAAGACGCTTTTGCCGATCGTTGCACCAGGGTGAATTTCTATTCCTGTCAAAAACCGAGCAATGTGAGAAATCAAGCGGGGGATTAGGGGAAGTCCCAGTAAATAAAGCCAGTGTGCGAGGCGGTGCAGCACTAGGGCCTGAAGACCTGGGTAACAAAATAATACTTCCAGCCAGTTGCGAGCGGCTGGGTCGCGGTCGAAAATTATACTGAAGTCAGCTTTAAGGGTATGAAGCACTTTCGGAGTTCCCAATTTTGGTTAAACACGCCACTTTCAATTTTACAATTTTACTCGATCGGGGAAGTTAGATCGTGTTCGGTCGATTGTTACAACACTAACGGTTCGTAGCGCGGACTTAAGTCCGCAACTAATCTAGCGGACTTAAGTCCGCGCTACGAACCAATCTAATCGAACGGACATGATATTAGCCATCGGCCGATCGGGAGAAAAATTTTAGGATGTAGAATATTTTAGCGTGTCCATCCCACAGCGTGGCTGCGTTCTATTCCTGTAGTGAGATTGTATAGTTAGACTTGACTCCGGCTTCGAGAGTACCGACCCAAATTCTGTAAGATCCTGCTTGCCAGTCTGAATCAACTATGCTGGCATCTTTATTTTGACCTGTATCGTCTCCGCAGCGCAGGCTGTTACCGGGGCCTTGTACGACTAAGGTTGTGTCCTTCCCTCCGCTGTTGACTTGGATTGCGAGTTTGGAAAAGTTTTGCTGCAAGACTATGATGTGGTCGGGAGTAGGAGTGGCAAAACCCAAACATTTGTTTTTGTGGCGATCGGTGTTGGCAATGGCAGAGAGAGAGTACGATCCGCCTGTGGAACCTCTCAACATTGCTGTTGGGGAGTCAAAACCTCGCGATAAAGTTAAAGTGCCGAAGTTGGCTGTTTCTGCTAAAACTGGTAGGGCGGCGATCGCGCCGATCGCAGCTAAGAGCGCACTGTTTTTGAAATGGACTGGCCGATCGAACCACATGGCAATACTCCTGTGTCACAACTTAAAATTACAACTCAGAATTTACTCGTCTGAGTCCCCAGAATCGGAACTTGGAGAGGAAGAACAATTTTTGTTTAATTGAGTGAAAAACCTTCTGGCTGTTGTTCGTGATTACTATCATCGGAACCGTGACACGTGCGATCGCCCTCGATGGTGCCACTCCGAGTTCTGCCACACGCGATCGGCTCACATCCGAAATTATACGCTCTCAAGATGATCGATATGATAATTCTGGCTTTGCTGTTGACGATCGGTTCCCTCTTGACATGGCTTTTAATAATGTTACCTGTCGATATATTCGGCTGGCTGCACTTCCCTAATTGGCTGAGCCTGATCTTAATTGTGCTGGCTATTTCTTGGTGCTTGGACGATTAGTCAGCAGTCAGCAGTCAGCAGTCAGCAGTTGGCAGTAGTTGGCAGCAGTTGGCAGTAGTTGGCAGTAGTTAACGGTTAACAGTCAACAGTCAACAGTTAACAATGCCCTGTTTAGCCTGTTTGGCCAATTCCCAAGAACTAAGAACTAAGAACTAAGAACTAATGACTGAGAACTAAGACGATCGCCCAGGTCTGATGCTGTATACTGCACAATTGACAATCAAGAATCTAAAATCTAGGATTTGACATCTACCTATAGAATAATGATGCAACGACAAATTTCTTCGCTCTCTGGATTTCGCTCTTCAGACAAAACTTTGGGGGAAACTCCTAAGAAACAGTCGCGTCCGATGCACCGGGCGATCGTATTAATGCTGCTGGCAACCGCTTTGCTGAGCCTGCACGCTAGTCGGCTAGTAGAATTGCAACTGGTACAAGGGAAGCAAAACCGGGAACGAGCCGAAAACAATCGCGTTCGCCTAGTGCCAATGCCGGCAAATCGCGGACATATAGTTGATCGCAAAGGCAAACTGCTAGCGGGAAACAATTTAGCTCGATCGGTCTATTTGTGGCCGAAAGAACAAACGCCGGAACAGTGGAAAGTAACAGCAGAAAATTTAAGTCCGCTGGTTAAAATCCCGGCCAAAGAAATTTTACAAAAAATAAAAGAGGTCGATCCTTTATCCTACAGACCGGTGCGGATCAAGCAAGCGATGCCGCCAGAAATTTTTGTGCCGCTAGCAGAACAGGTAGGACAAATACGCGGAGTGGAAGTGCGTCCAGAAGCAAACCGTTACTATCCCGAAGGCAGTTTGGCGGCTCACGTTCTCGGATATATTGGCGAAGCTACCGAAGTAGATTTGAAAGCTCACCCGGAATATCCGATGGGGATGATTGTCGGTCAGATGGGCATAGAAGCGAGTTCTAACAAGCAAATTGCGGGAGTTTGGGGCGATCGGCTGATCGAGGTAAATGCCCAAAATCAAGAATTGCGGCTGATGGGAGAAACACCCCCAAAACCGGGCGAGGCGGTGCAGCTAACGATCGACTTGTCCATGCAAAAAGCAGCGGAAACAGCCCTAGGAAACCGCCGGGGAGCAGTCGTCGCCGTGGATGTCAAAACCGGCGCGGTATTAGTTCTCGCCAGCCACCCGACTTTTGACCCCAATCTGTTTACGCGAAAAATCAGTAAGGATGACTGGGCAACTCTTCAAGACCAGGAAGATCCATTTTTGAATCGGGCGATGCAGGGCTACCCCCCTGGCAGCACTTTTAAAATTGTGACTTCTGTCGCCGGTATCGAGTCAGGCAAGTTTTCCCCAGACTCTATTTTGGGTACTTCGTCTTACATTACGGTGGGGGGAATTAATTTTAACGAACACAGCGGGGGTTACGGCTACATCGGCTTTCGGGAGGCTTTGGCTTTCAGCAGCAATACGTTTTTTTACCAAGTGGGGATGAGTACCGGGCCCGAGGAAATTTCTAAGTGGGGACACCGCTTGGGAATTGGCAAGGATACGGATTTGAATCTTTTGGGGCTAAGCGGCGGCAGTCACGGTCAAATTCCGACACCCGAGGATAAGGAGAAAATCTATAAAGAACCCTGGTATGAGGGCGATACGGTAACGATGTCGATCGGTCAGGGGTTGGTGTTGGTGACTCCTTTGGAGGCGGCGGTAATGGTGAGTTCGATCGCTAACGGCGGCTATCGAGTCAAGCCCCATCTTTTGACATCTATGACTGGCACTCCAGAGACTCAACGGGTAAAGATCGGGCTCAAACCTTCGACAGTTCAGGTTGTTAAGGAAGGATTGATCGCGGTGGTTTCCGAGGGTACGGGACAGGCACTCAATGACGGTTCGATTCCGCTGACGGCGGGCAAAACAGGGACTTCGGAGGTCATCGGACAGAAGGATCACTCGCTGTATGTGGCATTCGGGCCTGCTGAAAAGCCAGAAATTGCGATCGCCGTGGTTGTGGAAAATGGAGGTTTTGGTTCTGTTGCAGCGGCCCCGATCGCCAAAGATGTATTTCAAGCTTATTTTGGGCAACCGAAAAAAGTGAAGGAGTCAGTAGTTATTAGTCCTTAGTCATTAGTTATTAGTCATTAGTTCTTGGGAATTGGGAATTGGGCATTGGCCAAACAGGGCATTGGGAATTGGGAATTGTTGACTGTTGACTGTTAACGGTTAACTACTGCCAACTGCCAACTAACAACTGCCAACTAACAACTGCCAACTGCCAACTGCCAACTGCCAACTGACTAATTTAGCCGCATAAATATTGTAGCTTCGCGAATTCCTGCGATTTCTCCCGTACTGGTGACGGTGATCGATCGCAAATGGTCAAATAACGGTCTCGCCGAAAGTTCAATTAACCTCAACAGCGGGATTTGTTTTTCCCAAATTGATCTGATCGAAGGCCAGTCTAAATAAAAATAGCCGTCGTTAGCTGGTGGTAGCGCTTCGATGCTGATTTGAAAGTCTTGATTAGCCACCAAAGAACCTGTTTCGGCTGCTTTTAGTGCTGCGTCCATTGCTTCTACTGAAGTGGTAAAAATTTCGTATTTACCGACAGTGGCTCGCACTCCTTTTGCCTCAGTTACGATCGCACTTTGCCTATTATTTTCCTTACCATGATTCGAGCTAGTTGTCAACTGCGTCCAAGCGGTAATTTTCTGGTTTCTGAGAGTGAAGCTGCCGATGCTGTATTCTTTGCTGCGGGCAATTTCATCGAGTTTTTCGATCGCCTGAAGGGCATCGGCAGATGTTTCGGTGACAAAAACCCAATCCGCACTATTTGACGAACTCGGAACCACTGCTAAAGCGTATTCTCCTTGTACCCACTCAAATATATCCTGCGGCAAATTGACACCCCAAACTTGCTGAATATCTCCCAGGGTGCGATCGACTAATTTTGAGACTTCTGCGTTAGCTGACACCGCCGATGACAAATCAGTCCAAAAATTCCTTAAGTCGGTGCTGGCGACGGCAAAAGGACTGGCTGAGGGAATATATTGCAAAGCCAGCACCGGTTCGGAGAGTGTGGGAGAAGCCGTGTTTTCTCGCGATGTCACTAAAGCAGTTTGAGCCAGCAATCCCCGTTGGTTGACTCCGACAGCAACTGCGAGGGAATTAGGGGAAACTGGGAGATTTTGCTCGGTTGCTGGCTCCGGTAGATTGACAAATGCTAAAGCTATTCTACCTTGATTTAACTGTTGGAAAGCTTTTTGATAGTTAGGACTATTACTGAGATTTAGGTTGGCTGCTTCCAAGTTGTTAATTGCATCTCGAAGTATATTCGGACTGTGGGAAAATAAAACAAAATTTAGGTTGTTTCCAGAAGCCGAACGACCGCGGATTGCCGCCGTCGCGAAACTTGATGGTAAAGTTGAATTCGGCAGAGAAAGCGGGTTGAAAGGCAAAATTGGAGCGGTTTTTTGCTTGGCTGTAGGTAATTTTTTGTAATTTAGTTGGACACCTTTATATAGTTCCGACTGCACTGTTTTATCCGCACGAGATTGTTTTTGCCAGTAGGATTTAAGAAATTGTTGGCTGCGATCGGCATTTTGGGAAGAAACAGCCAGCAAAAAACCGGTTTGTTCGCCCTTGCTGCGATCGCGATCGTCGAAATCGGGATTTGTGAGGGCGAGGGTAATTTCGTCACCGATCCAAGGTTGGATATCGCGACTGTAATCCAAGTCAGTATTGGCGAGGAGGCTTTTTTTGATTTGCTCGAATTCTGCGTGTGCGAGGCTTCTTTCTTTGGGAGTGACAAAAACTTGTCGCAATGCTTCGAGGCGATCGGGATTTACCAGCATTGAAACCAACAAAGGTACTTCTTTCGAGACAAACACAGCCGCAGCCGGAGTAGTTGTCGGCCCGCCCGCGAGCAAATTTAGGGGAGTTTGAGTTGACAGCCAGTAAAAACCGCCTGCACCCAAGCCTAAGAGTGCTAAAACGCCAGCAATGAGGAAAGAAAAGAACGATCGCAGCTTCATAACAACAAGGACTAATGACCACAGTCTACTATTAACTAGAGTAGCGCATCACCGTAGCGGTCGGCAGATACTTTTTATGCGGTTCGCAAAAAAAAAGATAAACTAAAATACACTAAAGCTCTAAAACCCAAGTAAAATGCTAACAATATCAACGCCCCCCGAACAGCGAGTTTTACTGCCAAATATCAGTTGGAAGTTATATGAAAGCCTGCTAGCAGAACTAGGTAACAAACGTTCCACCAGAATTGCTTATCATCAAGGTCAATTAGAAATTATGGTGCCACTACCGGAACATGAAAATCGCAACAGGCTGATCGATCGGTTAATTGTAACTCTCATAGAAGAACTAAATCTGGAGTACAACCCCTTTGGTTCGATGACTATTAAGAAACGCAAAAAAGCAGCCGGAAAAGAACCAGATTCATGCTATTATATTCAGAACGAAGCACTGGTCAGAGGCAGAACCGAATTAGACTTTGCGCGAGATCCTGCGCCCGATTTAGCACTGGAAATTGATATTACCAGCAGTTCCTTAAATCAATTCGATTTATATGCAGATTTAGGCGTACCAGAAATTTGGCTGTATGACGGACGAAGCGTCAAGTTTTATCAATTGCAAAATGGCGAATATACCGAGTGCAATTTTTCCAGGGCTTTCCCGATGCTACCGACTGCAAAAGTTGACGAATTTATCGATCGCACTCAAACAGCAGGCGCAACCGCAGCAGTGCGAGAATTCCGAGAATGGGTAAAAAATCTGTAATTTTGCAGTCTACCACGGCAAACCTCGCGCATCGGAAAAATCAGCATCAAGAACCGCCCCCGCATCGAATATAGCACCAGTCAAATCAGCTTTTCTAAACGACGTTACCGACAATTGTTCTATCTGTTCAACAGCAATAAAAAAGCCGATCGCAGTTAACCCCAAAATCACCCCCGAAACCAAAAACAAACCAATTCCCCTCAAAGTATCCCCGCCCCAAAATGTCACAATACCGCTAGCCCCGATCGCAGCAGCAGCCCCAGCCACAGCCCCAGCCACAATTCCCGCCTCGCCACGAGTCGCAGCAATCGCCGTCGCAGCCGTCCCGGCCACCGCCACAGCCCCCGCATCCGCCCCGCCAATCATTCCCATGACAGCCCCCGCCGCCGTCACTGTCACCGCAGTTACACCAGCCCTAGCAATCAACTTTTGTACCCGCAGGCGGCTTTGTCCGGTTCTGACACCCTGAAAATTTGCCCCCCTCAAAATCGCTCCGGTGAAATTGCAGCCTCGAATGTCGCTACCGCTGAAGTTCGCCCCAGACAAGTCAAGCCCTTTAAATGAACGGTTGCGTAAGTTTTGGTTGGCAAAATTCAGATTTTGAGTCATAAGGAAGAGGTACGAACCGCGAAGACGCGAAGGACACGAAGGAAGAGGGAAGAGGGAATCTTCGACTAGGGTTTGAGGAATTAAGAACATCTTAACCGTTGGGCGGGGTTGTCATAGCAGAAAACAAGATATATGTCAATCATTATCGGATATTTGGTGAATTTTCAATTTTCCTGTATAATCGATCGCGTCCGTTGCGAGCTAATCGGAGTCACAAGAAACTGGTAGGATCTTTGAGATTAAGTTGACAAAAATGCAGCCTCCTCAATCTATGCTAAAACTTAAAATCTGAATGCTTTTATCAACAAAAAACTCCCCCTCCTAAAAATAAGCATTAGCAGTCTTGGACTCACGGGCGATCGTAAACCGGGTTTTTTACCGAAAAAATGCCTTCCCACCTGCAGATTAAATCAAAAAACCGGTTTTTTCGATCTTGATGCCTAAGTTCTGATTTAAAGAATCCCTAATTGGGATGTAAAATCTACAAAACGATCGCAATTATTATGCCAAACCTCCCATTTTCTCCCGAACAAATTGCCGCCGAAAGACTCAAACCCGAAGAATACGAAGAAATTGTTCAGCGCCTCGGCCGCCATCCCAACAAAGCTGAATTGGGAATGTTCGGCGTGATGTGGAGCGAACACTGCTGCTACAAAAATTCGCGACCGCTATTAAAACAGTTTCCCACAGAGGGATCTCGCATTCTGGTCGGGCCTGGAGAAAATGCCGGTGTCGTAGACTTGGGAGACGGTTTGCAACTTGCCTTCAAAATAGAATCTCACAACCACCCGTCTGCAGTCGAACCATTCCAAGGCGCAGCAACAGGAGTAGGTGGCATTCTTCGCGATATCTTCACAATGGGTGCTCGCCCGATCGCACTTTTAAACTCCCTACGTTTCGGCAACTTAGATGATAGCAAAACTCAGAGATTATTCAAAGGCGTAGTATCGGGAATCAGTCATTACGGAAACTGCATCGGCGTACCCACAGTTGGCGGAGAAGTTTACTTCGATGAAGCCTATTCCGGCAACCCCTTAGTTAATGTCATGGCCTTGGGTTTAATGGAAACTCAAGAAATAGTTAAATCCGGCGCATCGGGAATCGGGAATCCCGTGCTTTACGTCGGTTCCACTACGGGCAGAGATGGCATGGGAGGAGCGAGTTTTGCCAGTGCAGAATTGACCGACAAATCAATGGACGATCGCCCCGCCGTTCAAGTAGGAGATCCGTTTTTAGAAAAATCCTTAATTGAAGCTTGTTTAGAAGCATTCAAAACCGGCGCAGTCGTCGCCGCCCAAGACATGGGTGCAGCCGGAATTACTTGCTCGACATCAGAAATGGCAGCCAAAGGCGGCGTCGGAATTGAATTTGATTTAGACAAAGTTCCGGTGCGAGAAAGCGGCATGGTTCCCTACGAATACCTGCTTTCGGAATCGCAAGAACGGATGTTGTTTGTAGCTCAAAAAGGACGGGAACAGGAATTAATCGAGATTTTTCACCGCTGGGGATTGCACGCCGTAGTCGCGGGGACAGTGATCGAAGAGCCGATCGTCCGAATTCTCTTTAAAGGCGAAATCGCGGCCGAAATTACCGCGACTGCTTTGGCAGACAACACGCCAATTTATCACCGCGAACTGTTGACAGAAGCGCCAGAATATGCTAGAAAAGCCTGGGAATGGACGGCGGATTTGTTGCCGGAATGCACCGCTCTTGGGATTGAAGTTAAGGGTGAGTTCCAAACTTGGAATCAGATTTTACTGACGCTGTTAGATACTCCCACCATCGCTTCTAAACGCTGGGTTTATCGCCAATACGACCATCAAGTTCAAAATAATACTGTGCTGTTACCCGGAGGCGGTGATGCTGCGGTTGTCAGGTTGCGTCCTCTAGAAACTTCCATTGTTAACGATAATTCCTCAAAGGTGGATGCTGTCTCCGAAGCTCAGGAAATTTTAGAAGCAGATGCAGCTATTCCCTTATTTTCAAAGGGACAAGGTAGAAAGATTGTCGAAGTTGCTGCACCTCTGGATTCGGAAGGACACGTAAAGGTTATTCCCGGAGTTGCTGCAACGGTTGACTGCAATTCTCGCTATGTTTATCTTGACCCCTACGAAGGTGCAAAAGCGGTAGTTGCAGAAGCGGCGAGAAATTTGAGTTGTGTTGGTGCTGAACCTTTGGCTGTTACGGATAATCTCAATTTTGGCAGTCCTGAAAAGCCTGTCGGATATTGGCAGTTAGCGTCAGCTTGTCGGGGAATTGCTGATGCTTGTCGCGAGTTGGGAACTCCTGTTACTGGCGGTAATGTTTCTCTTTACAATGAAACGGTTGATGCTGTGGGGAATCCTGTACCAATTTATCCGACTCCGGTCATCGGAATGGTGGGGTTGATTCCAGATTTGACGAAGATTTGCGGCCAAGCTTGGCAAAAAGAGGGAGATTTCATTTATCTGCTGGGAATTGGGAATGTATCCGAAAATTCTCAGGTGCAAACTTCGCCGACTTTGGGCGGTTCGGAATATTTGGCTACTGTTCACGGTACGATCGCGGGTAAGCCACCAGTTATAGATTTTGAGTTGGAAAGACGAGTGCAAAAAGCTTGTCGGGATGGCATTGGCAGCGGTTGGGTACGCTCTGCTCACGATTGTGCGGAGGGAGGAATCGCGATCGCCCTGGCTGAATGCTGCATTTCTGGTAAACTTGGTGCCAAAATCCACCTTTCCCCAAATTCGTCGCAGTCTCAGCGTTGGGATGAATTGCTGTTTGGCGAAATGGGAAATTGTATTTTAGTGTCGATAAGTCCTGAAAATGAGGCTGCTTGGACATCCTACTTGCAGGAGAATTTGGCCGGTAAGTGGCAGAAAATCGGCTTGGTTCGTAGTACCGAATCGTCTTTGCGGGTTTTTACTACCGACAAGGAGCCGTTAATTGAGGTTACGATCACAGAACTGGGCGATCGATACTACAATGCCATTGAACGCCGCATAGCTTCTGCCTGAAAGGTTGCACAAGCTGGAACGGATATTAGCCGCCTAACTTAATTAGTGGAGATAGCAAAATTTTAGACTCTAGTTGGGCTCCGGTGATTCCTCTGTTGGGGAGTAAACCTAAAATCTCAAATCTCAAGTGGAGAGAGTAAAATTTTAGACTCTAATCGGGCTCAGCTACTTCCTCTGTTGGGGAGTAAACCTAAAATCTAAAATCTAAAATCTAAAATCGAATGACAGATCCGTGGCAACATTAAGGGAGTGTTAAGTTATACGGCATCTTCCCCAACAAAACGCACCGGTGAAATTGCCCCGCTTACGTACCGTCCCCATTACATACAAGCCAACCCAATCTATGATTCCCAACCATTCCTTCGAGGCTGACGAGCATTCTAGCAAACCCGATAAGCCAGAGGAAGCTTGCGGCGTTTTCGGTATCTACGCACCGGGTGAAGATGTAGCCAAGTTGACCTACTTCGGTTTGTATGCTTTGCAGCACCGGGGTCAGGAATCTGCAGGAATTGCCACCTTTGAGGGTGAAACAGTTCATCTGCACAAGGATATGGGACTGGTTTCCCAAGTCTTCAACGAATCGAATTTAGGTCACTTGCCCGGTAACTTAGCCGTTGGACACACTCGCTACTCTACTACGGGTTCGTCGCGAGCGATCAACGCTCAACCTGTGGTAGTCGAAACCCGTTTGGGAAGTCTGGCTCTAGCACATAACGGGAATCTTGTCAATACTAAAGAATTGCGGGAAGAATTGCTGTCTCGCAACTGCGAGTTTGTCAGCTCGACGGATTCAGAGGCGATCGCAGTGGCGATCGGTTCGGAGGTAGACAAGGGTAAAGACTGGCTCGAAGCAGCGATCAGTGCCTTTGGTATGTGCCAAGGAGCCTTTAGTTTGACGATCGCCACCCCGATCGGGGTGATGGGAGTCCGCGACCCCCACGGCGTTCGCCCGCTGGTAATTGGCACTCTCCCCACAGCTCCGGTACGGTACGTTTTAGCGTCGGAAACTTGCGGCTTAGATATTATCGGTGCTGAATTTTTGCGGGATGTAGAACCGGGGGAATTAGTTTGGATTACAGAAGAAGGTATGGCTTCCTTCCACTGGAGCCAGCAGCAAAAGCGCAAACTTTGCATCTTTGAAATGATCTATTTTGCTCGACCTGACAGCATTATGGAAGGTGAAAATTTGTACAGCTACCGACTGCGGATCGGACGTATGTTGGCAGCAGAATCTCCCGTTGATGCTGATATAGTCATCGGCGTTCCCGATTCTGGAATCCCGGCGGCGATCGGCTTTTCTCAAGCTTCCGGCATTCCTTACGCCGAAGGATTAATTAAAAATCGCTACGTCGGGCGCACTTTTATTCAACCGACTCAGGCCATGCGGGAGTCAGGAATCCGCATGAAACTCAACCCTCTCAGAGATGTGTTGGACGGAAAGCGAGTAATCATTATCGACGATTCGATCGTGCGCGGCACTACTAGCCGCAAAATCGTCAAAGCCTTGCGGGATGCGGGCGCGACTGCAGTACACATGAGAGTTTCCTCGCCGCCGGTGACTCATCCTTGTTTCTACGGAATAGACACCGACAATCAAGATCAGTTGATTGCTGCTACCAAGTCAGTCGCAGAAATCGCCACTCTAATGGAGGTGGATTCCTTGGCTTTCTTGAGTAGAGAGGGAATGCTGAAGGCGACTAACGAAGATACGAAAAGTTTCTGTTCGGCCTGTTTCACCGGCGATTATCCGATCGACATTCCAGAAGTGGTAAAACGGTCTAAGCTGATCTTAGAAAAGGCTGCAACCTAGAAAAACTAAACGCTAGAAAGCGATCGCGCATCAGTCGATTTGAGATTGACTTATTCGCGCGTGCGGAATGCGAGTCCGCACGCGCGATCCAATCTGATCGAGTGTCAATCGACCGGATATGATATGACTTGCAGCGCAGTCAATCTAGGAGTTTGAACGAAAATCTAAAATGCTTGAATTCTCGAAAATTTTTGGGGGATTTCATCCATTTTTGAGTGGTCACTTTCAACAATTTATGAATTTTAAAAATTTTCTGAAAAGTCTTGCCAAGTGTGTGTAGAAATGTTAAATTAACTTAGCTATTGCAACTCTTGCAGAATTAGTGAATTGTAGCGAATTGCCAGTTGGGTAGAACTTGCGGGAAACCCAAGACTCGGATTTAAGGTTTGAGATTAAATAAAAAATCTAAAATCTAAAATCTAAAATCTAAAATCGCTCGGCCTTCCCTACACTATCGTTAACAATTCCTGCCGGAAGCGCTATAGGCCACCTGCGGACTGGAGGTACTGCCTCCAGAAGTGCGATATCAGATTAAAATCGCATTTCGTACTAACAACGAACACAGGAATTTTTTTTAGATAACAGGGTCGATCGCACTAAATTTTCCCACACAAGTATTTGACAAGCCAACTTGCTTGAGAATCGCGGGAGGGCTATTCATGCGAACTAAAGAACTTTAGAAACCCTTGCAGAGTAAAAAATATGGCTCCTTCCGAGCCCAAAGTGAAAGTTAAAAGGCGAAATGCGGTTTCTCAAGTCAGCTTAAATCGGAAACTTCGTGCAATCAAATACTCTTCTCAATCCGCCGAGCGATAAAAGCTCATCCTCCCGTACAAAAGAGTTACCTTTTACTCTTCAAGATGTTAAAGCAGCCATTCCAGCCCATTGTTTTGAACCCTCGACAGGGAAATCTCTAGCTTATTTCTTTTTAGATATTGGCATCATCGCAGGTTTATACGCGATCGCCTACAGCCTCGATTCATGGTGGTTTTATCCAATCTTTTGGTTGATGCAGGGAACCATGTTTTGGGCGTTGTTTGTAGTAGGCCACGACTGCGGGCACGGTTCATTTTCTAAGAAAAAATGGCTGAATAACCTGATCGGACACCTCTCCCACGCTCCAATTCTCGTACCCTTCCACGGTTGGCGGATCAGCCACAGAACCCACCACGCGAATACAGGCAGCTTGGATAACGATGAAAGCTGGTATCCAGTGTCGGAAAGCAAATACAATCAAATGCCCTGGTATGAGAAGCTGGGACGCTTTTATTTGATGTTATTTGCCTATCCAATTTATCTGTTTCGTCGATCGCCCGATCGGGTAGGTTCTCACTTCATGCCCGGTAGCCCGATTTTCCGTCCTTCCGAAAAATGGGATGTGTTGACGAGTTCCGCATCCTTAGTATTGATGGTAGGCTTTTTAGGCGCATTAACCTACCAATTTGGTTGGTTGTTTTTACTCAAGTTCTACCTGGTTCCCTACGTAATCTTTGTAATGTGGCTGGATTTGGTAACATTCCTGCACCACACAGAAGCCGATATTCCTTGGTATCGCGGAGATGACTGGTATTTCTTGAAAGGTGCGCTATCTACGATCGATCGCGATTACGGATTCATCAACTCCATCCATCACGACATCGGCACCCACGTCGCCCACCACATTTTCTCGACAATGCCGCACTATCACTTGAAGGAAGCAACCGAAGCAATTAAACCATTGTTGGGCGATTATTATCGCAAGTCAACCGATCCAATTTGGAAGAGCTTTATTCGCTCTTACTGGGATTGTCACTTTGTCTCCGATACAGGTTCTGGGGTTTACTACGAATCGCCTAACACTCGGCCATCGTCCGAAGTTAAGTAGCTTCAACTAGACAATAAAATACCCCAAGGACTCACTCTGGGGCGATCGGAAACCGGGTTTTTTTGACAATAATTCTTCGCACTAACCTGTAGATTAACTGAAAAACCCGGTGTATGGGCCCTTGCGTGCGTCCGCCCAGACGTAAAAACCAGACTTCTTAAAAGAAACCTGGTTTTTTCATTTTTTGTGCTCGTTATATCAAGTCCGATCGATTACCATAACAAACGCGGCACGCGCGATCCAATTTATTGCTATCAATCGATCGGACACACCGTACAAACTGCCGTCTTCCTATAGATCGAATATTTAAGCAATAAGTCTATTCTGCAAAAAACGATCGAACGTTGCGCGATCGGGCATAGCAGCTTGAGCGCCCGCTTTCGTTGCACACAGAGCGCCCGCTGCTGCGCCCCACACCACTGCTTCACGGAGCGATCGACCGCCATCTAAAGCACAAGCCAATCCGCCATTAAAAGCATCGCCAGCGGCCACAGTGTCGATCGCCTCCACAGCAAAAGCCGGCACAAAAAAGCTCTCATCTGCTGTCACCGCCACCACCCCGCGATCGCCCAATTTGACAATAACATTTTCGACACCGCGTTCCTGCAACTGTTTGGCCGCTGCCATCGCCGTTTCCGTGTCATTCACCGCAAAACCGACTAACTGGCCAGCTTCCACTTCATTCGGCGTGATAATGTCAATTAGCGGATAAAGTTCGATCGGCAAATCCCCCACAGCCGGCGCAGGATCGAGAATCACTCGCACCCCCGCTTCCCGGCCAACTCTAGCAGCTTTTCGGACAACTTCCAGGGGAATTTCTAACTGTAATAGCAGCGATGTAGATTGGGGCAACAGTTTTTTCAGACATTCTATATCTGCTGCACCAACATTGTTATTCGCCCCCGGAATCACAATAATATTATTTTGACCGCTATCATCTACAGCGATAATTGCCACACCCGAATGAGTGGTTTGATCTATCAATACATTCTCTGTATTTACACCATAAGATTGTAAATTAGTCAATAATTCTTCAGCAAATTTATCATTGCCGACGCGGCCGACGATGTGGGTAAAAGTTCCAAGACGCGCGGCGGCGACAGCTTGATTTGCTCCTTTGCCGCCGCCAGCCGTCAAAAAATTGCTACCGATAATAGTTTCCCCCGGCTGCGGTAAACGGGGAGTTTTTGCTGCTAGGTCAATATTGATACTGCCGAATACGATTATGGTCATTGGTTATTGGTTATTGGTTATTGGTTATTGGTTATTGGTTATTGGTTATTGGTTATTGGTTATTGGTTATTGGTTATTGGTTATTGGTTATTGGTTGTTAATTGTTAACAAGAGCTAATAATTACTGCCAACTGCCAACTGCCAACTACCAACTACCAACTGCCAACTACCAACTGCCAACAACCAACTGCCCTCAAACGTGCTACAACAGTTATGGTCTTCACCGGTCAATTCAATGGCTGCAATTACTTTCGATCGCAATCCCCGTGTCCTGCTAGTAGAAACAGACGAAGTTCTCGCCGGACACTTGAGTCTCGACTTAAAATCTTCAGGCTACGAACCGGTAATAGCTTCAAATACCGCCGCCGGCCAACATTTAGCCCGTGAATTGCAGCCAGCTTTGATTGTAATCGATCGCATACTCGGCCCTGAGTCGGGACTGTCGCTGTGTTCTCACCTCCGAAGCAGCGGCAATCGGGTACCGGTGTTATTATTGATCGGTCGTGATACAGTTGACGATCGCGTGGCTTGTCTGGAAGCAGGGGCGGACGATTATTTTCTCAAACCTTACCGCACTGACGAGTTTTTGCACTTGGTACGCTTGTATTTGCAGCCGGAACGCCCCAGCAGCGAACAGTTGAGGTTTGGCGATTTAGTTTTGGATTTGGCTTCTAGGCGCGCCCTCCGCAACGGACGGACGATCGACCTGACGATGAAAGAATTTGAGCTGCTAAAGTATTTGATGGAACATCCCCGCGAGGTTTTGACTCGGGAACAAATTCTAGAGAATGTTTGGGGTTACGACTTTCTGGGCGAGTCGAATGTGATAGAAGTTTACATCCGCTATCTGCGGCTCAAGATTGAAGATGAAGGCGAAAAACGCTTGATTCAGACGGTGCGGGGTGTTGGCTACGTGATGCGTGAAGCTTGAAGCAGTCATTAGTCATCAGTCATTAGTCAGTTGTCAGTTGACAGTTGTCAGTTGTCAGTTGTCATCACTCAACGCAGTCAACAGTCAACAGTCAACAATATAAAATCATTATGAGTTATTTCGCTACTTTCCTAAATATTGGGGTAATTATATTTTTGCTGGGATGTTCGCCGGCTTTACCTGTCGCGGATGCTGGTGTTACTGGCATTTTAGCCTCGCAGTCTCCGACGGCGACAACATCGGGTCAAGTGCTGCCTATTTCTGCTAGAGCTCGGATAGCCGATCGCCAGATCGAACTCGAAGTCGCTAAAACATCGGAACAACAGGCTATGGGTTTAATGTACAGAACTTCTCTGGCCGATGACAGAGGAATGCTGTTTGAGTTTAAACCGGCGCGGTGGGTCAATTTTTGGATGAAAAATTGCCAGATTTCTCTGGATATGATTTTTCTGCAGGATGGAGTAGTCACAGCTATCGCAGCCGAGGCGCCTCCCTGTACAGCCGAGCCTTGTCCTACCTACGGGCCTGATACTCCTGTCGATCGAGTGATCGAACTTCGTGGCGGGCGGGCTGCTGAACTCGGTGTCAAAGTGGGCGATCGGATTGAAATCGAGTTTTTCAAGTAATAATTATCACCCGTCATAGCGTTTCCGGTTGCATCGGAATAATCAAATCTAGTCAACAGTCAACACTCAACCATTCAGTTTTTTGACCAGTCAACAGTCAACAATCAACAGTCAACAGTCAACAGTCAACAATCAACAATCAACAATCAACAGTCAACAGTCAACAGTCAACAGTCAACAGTCATGTATGAGCTCAACCGGAATTGATATCACTCTCCGTTCAGATCCGGCTGAGTTCGGCTTTGTATAACCAGCAAAAATTTATAAACTTTACAAAAATTTACAAAATTTGTTAGATTATTAATGTAAGATTCAGCACAAATAGGAAAAGATTTGCTACGATGTCAATCTCAGTCAGTCTAGACTTGAGCTTGTTTGTGGAAGCTGTAGATTGTGCGTCGCAGGTCTTACAATATTTTTAGAAAAGCAATCCCAAATGCTTTTAGTAATGGGATAGAGAGCTGCGTAGTTCAGCCGAGGCGGGTTAATCTGCTCGAAGTGAGAGCGAAAGGGGAGGGACTCAACGCCTCCCGTGTCATGTAATAAATGACTATACTTTTACAAGCTATGAGACGAGTCAGCGACTCGTTATCAATCCTGAGAGACGGTGGTGGTCTCCAAGACCTCGATCGCGAAAGGCAATTTTCTGGAACTTCAGGCGATCGACCTCAATCTACTAAACCTATCTGAAGTAAGATGCGACGCGCTAAATTAATTGGCAAAGTTGATCTCAGGTAGCAGATTCGGGTTCGATCAAAATATCTGACCAATATTGCGGCAGTAAATTTGCGGATTCTGCATTTTCGCAGATGAAGCTAGACTCTGAACCTAGTTTATTAGTTTTCAGTAGCAGAATTTATTTCCGATTCGTGCTTCACAGATGCCGAGGTATTCAGTTTAGGTTTTGATCGCGATCTATTGAGCGTTCGGGCTATCCGCAAAAGTACAAAATCTTTTGGTTTTTGGGAAAGATTGGCTTTCAACTCCCACCCAGCACTAAGTTTCACATTTTCAACAACCGCTAATACTGTTAAAACAGCTAAGCCACGGTTAAAAGACAGATTTAAAACTGGCTTATTACTAATCACAAACATCAGGTTCACATCAGAAAATGGTGTCCTATACTTGGAGGCAAAATGACATGGCACCCGCTACTTACACTAAATTAATTCGATTTTTACAAGAAGATTTGGCGATTTCTCCCGCTTCAATAGCCGTAGCCGAACGTCGTGGCGACAAACAGCGGCAGCGCGACAAAGACCCGAATTCGTTGCCGATGGTTCTGTGGCAGTACGGTTTAGTCACTCTCGACCAGTTGGATAAAATCTTTGATTGGTTGGCGCAAGCATATTAAAAGGATTTTAGATTTTAGATAATAAAATCCCAAATCCAAAATCCTTTAATAACTTAGATTAAGATTCTGCCAAAAGTTTCGCAGCAGCGGCAACGCCGGCACCAGGAGTATAGCCTTCATGGCCCAATTCTTGCAATACGACTTCCAAGGCGGAAATAGCTGCTAGAATATCGCGATCGCACACAAAGCCCAAATGACCGATTCGGAAGATTTTACCTTTCAAATGGTCTTGTCCATCGGCTAGAGCAATATCAAATCTCTTTCTCATCAAAGTCCGCACTTTTTGAGCATCTACAGATTCAGGCGGCATCACCGAAGTAATCGCAGGGCTGGCTGCACCGTCAGCCGCGAACAACGGCAAACCTAAAGCTTTTACAGCAGCGCGAGTAGTTGTCATCAACCGTTTGTGCCGCGCGAAAACGTTTTCTAACCCTTCGGCTTTCATCATCTGCAATGTTACTTGCAGTCCAAAAAACATATTGACCGGGGGAGTAAAAGGAGTGGTATTTTTGGCAGCGTCTTTGCTATATTTGCCCAAATCCAAATAATAGCGGGGCAGCGTCGCAGTTTTGTAAGCTTTCCAAGCTTTCGGACTAACAGCCACAAAACCTAAACCTGGGGGAATCATGTAAGCTTTCTGAGAACCAGAAGCAATCACGTCAATTCCCCAAGCGTCCATCGGTACGTTGGCAGCACCTAAACTGGTGACAGCATCGACCATGATTAAAGCTTCGCCGTGGGCTTTGACGTGGCGGTTGATGGTTTCGAGGTCGTTGAGAACGCCCGTGGAGGTTTCCGAGTGGGTGATGATGACAGCTTTGATTTGCTTTTCTGTATCAGCTTCCAGTTTTTCGCGGAAATTTTCGGGGTCTAATTGTTGGCCCCACTCGGCTTTGATGATTTCGACATTTAAACCGTAGGCTTCTGCGACTTCGGCCCAGCGTTCGCCAAATTTACCGTTGGTGCCGACCAAAACTCGATCGCCCGCACTCAAGAAATTAATTATCCCAGCTTCCATCGCGCCGGTACCAGAAACCGTTAAACTCAGCACGTCACTTTTGGTTTGGTGCAGCCATTTGAGGTTTTCGGTACATTCTGCAAAAATCGCGTCAAATTCCTTGCTGCGGTGGCCCATCGGGTGTTTTGCCATCGCTAACAATGCCGCTTCAGGTACCGGCGTCGGGCCGGGAATCATCAGCATTAATTTGTTGTCCATAATTCTGTCCTAACTTTTTCTGTGGGAGTTAATAGAATAAATCAAAAATTGAAACTTTAAAGTCTGCACTCTAAGTTTTTTAACTTTTAATTTTTAACTCCCGTAGAGTTAGTTTCATTTAGAGACCAGCGATATTCTACCGCTAAGTTCGATCGCTGGCAGCTTTGTTCTAATTGCTTTTGAATCGCCAGGGCTTTGCGGAGTGTAATAATAAGTTGGTGAACTTGTTGCTGCTGCGGCGATTGTGGACTAACAGCCAACATTGTTTTGCGTTCTAACAATTGAAGTAGCAATTCATAATGAATGTACGAAGGCAGGGGAATTGGCTCCATGAAAGCTAAAATACCTCAGCGAACAGACACCCCATTACCATTGCATGGGGCATCGCAGGTGGACATTAGATGCCTGATTTTTTATCGGTTTGCTAGCCGTACAAAAACCCCAGCTTTGCCGATCAAATTTTCGGGGGCTGGGTGCGTTGGCAGCGCTAAATTTTGCGATCGACTAACCAGAGCGAATAGATTTAATTGGTTTTTTGCCAGCTATTTCTATGAAATATAGCTGCGAATGCTAATTTTTCATAAATTAAGCGATTGAGTCGATACAGGCCAGAAATGCTGATTATTTACATACTTAATCATTTTCTATCAGAATTCAGGGGTGTTTGTCAAGCGGTCTGGCCTTTTAGGTTTGCGGATGAGCCTTGGCTAGGGAGGCTAAAACAGCGCCCGGATCCGGCTGTTTGACTAGGGACTCGCCGATGAGGACGGCTTGGACTCCGGCGCTGGCTACTTGGCTGAGGTCGTCTGCTGTGTGGATTCCTGACTCGCTGACGGTGAGGATGTTTTTTGCTTGGATGTCGGTTTGGCGATCGGCTAATAGTTGACCGGTGGTTTCTAGGCTGACGGAAAAGTTTTCTAGGTTGCGGTTGTTGATGCCGATTAATTCGACGCCTTGTAGGGTTAATACTCGATCGAGTTCTTCGAGAGTGTGAACTTCGATTAAAGCAGTCATGCCCAATGTCTTGACAATTTTTACAAAGTATTGTAAGTCTTTGTCAGATAGAATGCTGGCAATTAACAATACAGCATCTGCGCCGTGAATGCGGGCGAGATAGATTTGGTAGGGATAGATAATAAACTCTTTGCAAAGTAGTGGCAATTCGACGGCGGCACGGATTTTAGCGAGGTTGTCGAAGCTACCTTGAAAGAACTTTTCATCGGTGAGTACGGAGATGCAGCTAGCGCCGTTTTGTTGGTATGCTAGGGCGATCGCCACGGGGTCGAAATCTTCACGAATTACGCCTTTGCTGGGAGAAGCTTTTTTGACTTCGGCGATGATGGCGGGTGTGGTTTTACCGTTTTTGAGCGCGCCGAGGAAGTCGCGGATGGGGGGCGCAAAGGGGAGTCTTTTGTGAAGTTCGGCTAGCGGGGTGCGATCGCGCTTTTGGGCCACTTCTGCCTCTTTTTGCCAGACGATTTCTTCGAGGATGTGGCGGGGTTCGGAGTCGGGTACGGCGATTTCGTAGCTGAGGTAGAGTACGGAGACTGAGGTGCTGGGGGGACGGCGGCGGATTGGAAGCATGATAGGGGGGATTAAGGGCGATCGCGACAAGTTTCTATTATAGAAGGTCGATCGCCCTTTGCAATTATGATAAAATCTTATTAACTAAGTATTCGGAGATAAACCGATGCAACTAGAAGACTATTTTGAATTTCTCGACCCGGATGACATCCGCATCAAAGGACATCGGATCGGTATCGACGACGTGATTAAATATTACTTGGATGGATATTCGCCCGACCAAATTCTGGAAGAATTACCGAGTCTAAATTTAGAGAAAATTTACGCGACACTAACTTATTATCTGCAAAATCGGAGGCAGATGGATGCTTATATGTTGCGGCTGGCGAAGTGGCGGGAAGAACGCTATCAGGAATGGTTGGCTAAGGAACCTTCTGATGTAGTAAAGCGTGTAAGAGCAATCAAAGCACAGCGAGAACAGGAGTTACTTCTACTCAAGTGAAAATTCGTTTTTTAATCGATGAAAATTTGCCGCCTAAGCTCAAAAGTGCTGTTTTAAAACTTCAACCGGAGATAGATATTTTGCGGGTGGGCGACGCAAATGCACCGCCATTAGGAACCCTAGATCCAGAAATTATCAGCTATTTGGAATCATCGCAAAGGCTATTGGTAACGGATAACCGCAAAAGTATTCCCGGACATTTGGAGGAATATTGGGCCGGAGGGGGACAAATTTGGGGACTGTTTTGGGTGCGTCCAAGTGCAAGTTTAGGCAGATGGGCAGAAGAAATTGTGACAGTTTGGGAGACTTCGGAAGCTGAAGAATGGATTGATAAATTGGATTGGATTCCACTATAAAAAAATGATGAGAAAGTGCGTGTAGCTTAGCTATCTCGTAGGAAATCGCACTTTGGGGACGCCAAAATCCCTTCGCTAACCCGCAAGTCCGCCGGGTTGAAAACCCCCGTCTCATAGCGAAAGTCCTCTTTTAGAGGACTGAAAAGCCAATTAAATAAACAAAGGTCGATCGCAAATTTCTAAGATGGATCGGCGATTGAAATCGCGTCTAAACAAACGAAGTCCGCCTGCGCTGACTACAGAGATATGAAAGATTGTAATTAATTAAATATAAACAAACTCGGATTGACATCAAAAAACTTTCCCAAAGCCTCAGCTTGTTTTTTGGTAATTTCTAGCTGGTTATTAATGATTTGAGTTACTATCTCAAGTGTGTCCATAATTTCTACTAAATCCGCTGGCTCTAGATTTCTAGCATCCATCAAATGAAGAAGTCTTGAGTGGGGCGTTGAAGCATTTATTTGATAATGCGTTTCTTCAAAATCTTCAATTAGTTTGACTAATAGTTCTAGGAGGGTATCTTCTTCGGGGGTTAGATTGTTCCGAGAAAGCAAGCTTTCAACTATTTCTAAAAATATTTCGTTTTCATCTTCATTTTTGATAATGCGAGGTTGATATTGAGATAGCAAGCTGCTGTACCTGTCGGAGTCAAAAGTAAGGGTCATTTTTCCAGTTGTTTCTGTCATATTCTGCATGAGTCAAAATGTACTTAATATAAACAATCTGCTTTTGATAGTTAAGACTTACAATTAAGCGATATTTATTTCCTTTGACATTGAAAATTGTAAAATTTCCAACTGCTTCAGCTTGAGGATAAATGGTTTGAACTTCAATAAGTTTATTGCAGTTGGCTTGACTAGCAATTTTGTACCAATCATCGAGGGCTTCGCAGGAATCAGCATGATTTTGGCAGTAGTCTCTTAATTTTTTGCGACTGATAACGTGCATTTAGCGATCGTTCAGATGTTTTGCAGATACCTAATTCTATCAGATTTAAGTGCGATCGGCTCAAACCCCAATTTTACTAAAAGGGCGATCGGGCTTCTTGTTCTATGTTGGGGAATAGTTCGTTTTGACATACTCTTTTAGTATCGGTGCAAGGGTAAAAAATGTGCGTGAAGCGTAGCTATCCCGTAGGGAATCGTCCTTCTGGATTTTTTCAATTAATGAACGCCGTCCCAAGGATTGCATAACTTTCAAAAATTGCGATCGGGATAATCGCATATTCTCTGGCACTTTTGAGATGGAAACTGGCGCGGTTTCACTAGCTAGCCATGACATTACCTGTTTTTCTGACTCGGATAAGCGATTAAATGGCTGATGCAGTAAAGATTCTAAATCACCTAAAAATAGTGGCTCGTCAGATAAAAATTCTGATAGGCTGCCGTCAAATAAATCTTGAATCATTGTAGCAACTATTTTTAACCACAAGGGATTGCCTCTGTATAGTTCAATTAGTTCTGACCATTTTTCATGTTCCGCTAAACCTTTTTCTCTGAGGATTTCCCCCGCTTCACCACCTAAACCATTCAGTTGTAACGATCGCACTGGTTGGTTTTTGCCTTCTAATACGGCAATTTCTCTGGGTGTTTCCCAACTAAGCAACACTAAGCAACTGTTATGAGATAATTCTGCTACTTGTCGAAATAGCGTGCCGTAATCTTCGTATCCAATTTGGTAATTGCCAGCGAGTTGTCCGCTGCTATTTACCATTTGTACGTCATCGAGTATCAGCAGACAGCGGTATTTTTGCAAGTATTCCAGTAGGGGCAATCCCCCTGCGATCGTCCCATCCTCTGGCGCGGATACGGGGGCACCGCCCCTACAGAATAATTGAATTATATTTGTTTGAAGTATTGACAGGGGTGGAGATGTGGCGAGACTTCGCCAGATGACGAAATCAAATTCATGTTTGATTTGTTGGACAAGTTGTGCGGCGAGTGCGGTTTTGCCAATGCCGACTATGCCGTGTATGGCGAGTAGGCGGGTGTTTTCGTGGAGAATCCACTGTTTGAGGGTGGTGAGAGAGGTGGTGCGATCGTAGCAAATGCCAGATTTAGGCATTTCAGCTAAGAATTGACGCAATTTTGGTTCATTGTTGCCTTTGTTTAGAGGTTCTTCATCAATTGGTGAGTTGGGGACTTTTGGGGAATGTGAATTATTTTCACAGAAGTTGACTTCACCAATTTGTACAATATCTTTATTGAAGTTCCAGAAATTTGAGAATTTTACTTGCTCCAATCTGACTCTAAAATTTCCTTTATTGACTTCTTCGCCTAATACTTCTGATAGTAGCTTCCATAATGCAGAGGCAATATCTTTAATGTGACCTTCACTACAGTGAGATTCATCGGCTATTTTTGAGTATTTCTGACCTTGTAAAGTTCCCCGCAGTATCACTTCTTGCAGATTGTCTAAGTGTTTTCCCGTATTGATAAAAACTAGGTCGTCGGCAAGTTTTAAGACTTCTTGAACGTCCATAGGTCGGGTTAATGCTGGGGTTTTGCTTATTATATCCTACTCGATCCGACTTTTTCCGACCCGATCGAGTTTGTCCAGCTTTTTCTGGCGTGGGTAAATGGCAAATGATATAAAAGTGCTTACTTTATCCGACTTTTTCCGACTGGACAAGACTGAGATTTTAGAGTCACAATCATATTTAAGAGGCACTATTATAGCTTTCCCATAGGAAAAAAATGACTACACAAGCATTATCCCTCCCCCAAGCAAACTTAGAAATGGTTCTCTGGCAAGTAGATGCCGATTCAATGAGTAGTAGCGATTTGTATGTCTGGTTAAATGATCTCGGCTTGCCCCACGAAGTCACCATCAGATTGCACGAGTTGGCTACCTACACGAAAAAATCTGGTAACAAAGTTTTGGCTGTAGGGAAAATTATTCTGCTCAAAATTATCGAGTTTGTCAAAGCACATCCTAATTTAGCTACGGGCATTGCTATAGGAGTTGCTGTGGGACTATTGGTACGTTCAGTACCAGTTATCGGCCCAGTGTTAGCGCCATTGGCAGCAGTGCTAGGTATAACTGTTGGTGCGATCGCTGGACATAGACTAGATCAAGGCTACCGTCAAGTAGATGGGATAGTTGGAGTAGCACAAGACATTATTGAACTCGCCAAATTGTTTTTTCAACTACTGATTGATGTTTTTAATGCAGTTTTTATCAACGTTATCACTGCTTAAATAAGAAAATTTGAAACAATCAGGAGGCTTAATATGTCAGGAAATAAAACCCTAACTAAGGAGCAAATCCTTAAAGCGATCGAGGAATTGGCAAAAAATCCAGATGATAAACTCGGAATTTTAGCTGAGATTGGGATTGGTGTGGTAGGTGCTGGTGCTGCTGCGGGTGCTGTTGCCGCTTTCGGCGGTACATCCATATTATTTGGGCTAATAGCGGTTGCACCCCCAGTAGGATTGGTTGTTGGCGCTGCTGCTTTAGGTGCAGCAGCTCTCGTTGGAGCAAAGAGGATCATCTTTGATGGCAATTTCAACGAAGGGAAAAAAGCAGAAATGCTCCAACAGTTAAAAGAACAGCTAAGAGAGGTTGAAGCAAAAGAAAGAGCATCTAAGGTTAGAGACAGTGACAAGACAAAATTTATCGTTTCCTTGAAAGAACCAGTTAGGCTTAATCTAATTACCCCTCAAAGGGCTCAGGATTTAATGAGGGCTGTCGAAAGTGGTCAAATACCTATCACAGATGCAATTAAGATGGTTCAGGCTATAGTTGAAGCAGCTCAACCCCAATAGTCTTTTAAATCCACGACCTGAGAATGCTAAGCATAGGCTATGTTGTTCTGGTATTTCTGATAATTAACTTAGCTGCTGAAAAAGCGATCGCCCTTATATGATTGAAGTGCGATCGCTCTTTTTTCGAGTATCACTAATTCTGTTTCTCCAACACCATAGGAGATTTTTACCGCTTTGACAACCATTCATCAGACAAGCTATACTCAGTAGGAAAAAATTGGAGATCGGTTTTTGGTATAATCAAAGAATCGCGATCGCAGACAAGCCAATGGAATCTATTGAATGCAGTAACTGTGACAAATCACCAAATTTGGGATGAACTTGCTCAACTATTAGCACCGATCGCCCTAAATCACCTCGTCACCCAACATTTAGAATCCTGTAATTACAAAATAAGAGGTTACTGGGATAGCAATAATAAGTTCTATGAAGAAATTGCTTTTATTCATCCCATCTGTGCTGAGTTGATCGGGCGATCGCTCGGCACAAACATTATCAACAATCATCCGACTTCTGACTGGATTAAGCTTAAATTTTTACTCAAAGCAGATTTATCTGCTAGCGAAAACAACCTAGTTAGCGATGATGACGATGAGGAAATTGGCGAACTAACTCTGATTTTAGATACGAATCAGACAGTTATTGATGAAAACTGGCTAATTGATGTCGAATCTCCTTTTGTTGTTGCCAAAAGTCAGCCGGATTTGCAGCAGACAAGCTAGTTTGCTAATATGTCTGATTTGACATATAATCTAAAAAAACCTAAAATATAGATGGTAGATTCGGAAAGCAAACCCCTTGTCTGGCTTAGTGGGGAAGTAAAAACACCGCCTTTTTCTACTGAGGCGCGTATTCAAGCCGGATTTTTCCTGCGAAAGCTACAGGATGGCGAAAGCCTATCCATGCCTTTCTCTCGCCCTATGCCAAGCATCGGAGCTCATTGTCACGAGATCCGTCTAGCCGATTCAGGGACAAGCAAGGATTGGCGCATCATTTATCGAATAGACGTAGATGCTATCATTATACTCGATGTCTTTAACAAAACTACGAACAAAACACCGGATTTTATCATTGAAAAATGTAAAAAACGGTTGAAACAATACGACCAAATTTGAATTGATATCAGGAAGGTATTTTTATGGACACAGCTAAACGCCAACGCCTACAAGCAGCAGGATGGACTATCGGAACAGCAGAGGAATTTCTAGGACTTTCAGCAGAAGAAACAGCCTTCATAGAAATGAAACTTGCACTGAGTAAAGCCATCAAACAAAACCGGATTAACCAACAGATGACGCAGCACGAACTTGCTCAAAGAATTAAGTCCAGCCAATCAAGAGTTGCTAAAATAGAAGCTGGCGATCCTTCCGCTTCCCTCGATCTCCTGATTCGCACCTTGCTTACCTTTGGTGCTACACGCCAAGACATAGCTGACGTGATTCTTAACAGCGGTTCCTCACAAATATCTCATCTTAACTGAATTACTAAAAGTACGCACCAGCGTTCGCTTTCGCGTTCCCCTAGGGTAGCTATCCCGTCGGGAATTGCACTTTAACTTAAACCTTAACCGCCGCCCATCTACCAGCGCCCCAACCAAGATAGCAGGCATTCAGGGCGCTCCACTTCCGCAAATTCCTAACCTTTGGTAGATGCCGATTCCATCGCTTAGGCATAGAATCTGACTTGACCTATTGACTAAAACTCTTGTGAATACAACAGAAAAAATCACCGATGTTTGGAGTAAAATCCAGGCAATGGGAAACGAATTTCTGATTTTATTACCAAATATTGTACTGGCGCTGATTGTCTTCGCAATTTTCTTTTTTATTGGCAAAACCCTGAAACGAGCGGTTAGAAAACTAACCAGCGCTCACCGTCAAGCTCGCAATTTAGGATTGGTGCTGGGGCGATTAGCACAAGGAGTAACCGTTCTTACAGGATTGTTTATTGCTTTGTCGATCGTCATTCCGTCCATCAAAGCAAACGATCTCATTCAGCTATTGGGGATTAGCGGTGTGGCGATCGGGTTTGCCTTTCGCGATATCCTGCAAAATTTTCTGGCGGGTGTTTTGATCCTGCTAACTGAACCCTTCCAAATTGATGACCAAATTGTCTTCAAAAACTTTGAGGGAACTGTAGAAAATATTCAAACGCGGGCGACAATAATCAAAACCTATGATGGTAGGCGCATAGTAATTCCCAACTCGGAACTATTCACCAACTCAGTCATCGTGAACACAGCGTTTGACAATCGCCGCTTGCAGTATGACATCGGGATTGGCTACGGAGATGATATTGATACTGCCAAAAAATTAATTTTAGAGGCAATTCATGAAGTTGATGGAGTGCTAAAAAACCCAGCTCCCGATGCGATCGTCGTAGACTTGGCCGGTAGCAGTGTTAACATTCGCGCTCGCTGGTGGGTGCAGCCTCCTCGCCGTGCCGAACTCTTAGATTTTCAAGATCTCGTATTAACTAACATTAAAAACAAGCTAGTAGCAAATGGGATCGATCTGCCCTTCCCAACTCAGCAGATTTTGTTCCACGATCAGACAGAAGACACAGACGGCGATCGCAAACGTCAGCGCGAAGGCTGGCCCGCCGGACAAGCTGAAGTTCCCAAATCGCGCAGTATCAGCCGCGCCCTCAGACAACTGGCCGCAACAGAGTTTCAACGCACTAAATCTGAGGATGGCAAAGTAATTTCCAACAACAAACATACTGAGGGGAAAGATCGGTGAAAAATACGAAATTGAGCAACTTGTGGGAGTCCTTGAATTCGAGTTTCTGGTTTGTTCCCAGCGTCATGGTTTTTTTGGCGATCGCACTTTCGTTTGTCACCATTGGGATTGACCAAAATCAAAAAACCAAGCTGATTGGAGAATTGGGTTGGGCCTATACTCTAGGCCCGAGCGGCTCGCGCGCGATTCTTTCGGCGATCGCCAGTTCAATGATGAGCGTTGCTACCACAGCTTTTTCAATTACAATCGTTGCCCTTCAACTTGCATCTTCGCAGTTTGGCCCTCGCTTGCTGCGTAACTTTATGCAAGATAAGGGCAACCAAATTGTGCTGGGAACGTTCATTTCCACATTTGTATATAGCTTGATGGTGCTGCGAACGATCAACGGGTTAGATGAACATGAGTTTGTCCCCCACCTAGCAGTAACTTGTGGCATTGGTTTGGCGATCGCCAGCATTGGCGTATTGATTTATTTCATTCATCATTCTGCCTTATCAATTCAGGTCGATCATGTGATTAAATTAGTTGGTGAGGAACTTGATAATGCGATCGATCGACTGTTTCCAGAAAGTATGGGAACCAGTAAAGCTAACAACAAGCAGCAAGACAATCCATCGGACATTTCCGCCGATCTTCCAGCTAATTTTGAGCAAGATGCCCGTCCAGTTTCAACAAAGAATGGTGGCTACATTCAAGCCATTAATAATGACCAACTAATGCAAATTGCTAGCGAGCATAACCTGCTGTTACAAATTCAACAGCGTCCCGGTCGCTTTACTGTCGAAGGAAGTGAACTTGTACAAGTCTTTCCTGGAAAACAGGTAAACGAGGAACTTACATCCAAGATTAACGGTGCTTTTCTGATTGGATCGCAGCGCACGGAGCGGCAGGATGTAGAGTTTTCGATCGACCAACTCGTTGAGATTGCAGTACGCGCTCTTTCCCCAGGAATCAACGATCCATTTACGGCTATCCGCTGTATTGACCAACTGAGTGCGGCCCTTTGTCGTTTAACCCAAAGAGAAATTCCCTCTCCCTACCGCTACGACGACAGCAACCAGCTTCGGATGATTGCAGAACCCATCGCCTTTGCTGACGTGCTCGATGCAGCCTTTAACCAAATTCGACAGAATGGACAATCGAATGTAGCTGTCACGATGCGGTTGCTAGAGGCGATCGCGGTTGTGGCCCGTTTCACCGATCGAACCACACACCGAACAGCACTCAGGCGACACGCCGATCAGACTGAACGCGCCAGCCAGCAGGCAAATTTCGATGAATTAGATCGCAAAGACATTCAAGAGCGATATTTAGCAGCATTGAAAGCTATAGACCAGGATTGAGGACTACCGGAAGTTTCAATATTTCCACTACTGAATTAGTTAAGCTGTTGTGTATAGCATTTCGAGCTTTCATATGAGGTCCTGTAGGGCATAGGGCATAGGGCATAGGGCATAAGGCATACCTCACAACGCGATCGAACCGCTGTAT
Source organism: Microcoleus sp. S36a_B3 (assembly GCF_036700745.1). NCBI lineage: Bacteria > Bacillati > Cyanobacteriota > Cyanophyceae > Oscillatoriales > Microcoleaceae > Microcoleus > Microcoleus sp. S36a_B3. The sequence goes on from NZ_JAUBPN010000007.1 coordinate 94,658, forward strand.
ATAAATTCTATGTCAAATAACAATTCCCCGTCTTGTGGGGAGTAGGGGTTGGGCATCCCGCCCGCCCTGAACATACAATTTAAATGTCCGACAGTTGACAACAAATATGATCGTTAACGAGAAACTTAAAAACATATTGATAGAATTACGATCGCACTTCGAGAAAATCTACGACAGCCGCCTTGTCACAATGGTACTTTACGGTTCCCAAGCGCGAGGCGATGCACATCCAGACTCAGATATAGATGTGTTAGTAGTTCTTAAAGGGCAAGTCAATCCCGGCGAAGAAATTAAAAGAACCAGCCACATTAGAGCCGATTTGTCGCTCCAAAATGATGAAGTAATTAGCTGTCTGTTTATGGACGAACAGCGATTTACACACTACAACGGGCCTTTATTGAGGAATATTCGTAAAGAGGGAATAGCTTTATGAAACCCGAACAATTAGACTTACTTCTGAAAGCTCGTCAAAGTTTATCGGCGGCAAGGCTATTACTCAATAATGGTTTCCCAGATTATGCAGCATCCCGCGCTTATTATGCCATGTTTTATATTGCTGAGGCATTTTTAGATGGCGAAGGAATGTCATTTTCGAGTCATGCCGCAGTCATTGGAGCTTTTGGCCGAGAATTTGCCCGTACAGGAAGAGTTCCTGTTGAGTTTCACAGATTCTTAATCGATGCTCAAGATTTGCGAAATAGTGGGGATTACGGGGGACTTGATACTGTAACTGTCGAACAAGCTGCGGAGCAAATTAACTGTGGTGAGCAATTTCTCGAATTAGCCCAAAATGCGATCGGCACTCTACCGCCGCCATAAAATAAGATATCCAGATACCCGACTTATTGAAAAAATCGGGTATCTAAAAATAGTCCTGGACGCGCGGGGCCAGAAACCGGGTTTTTTACGAAAATCTTTCGTTATAACCCGCAGATTAGGTAAAAAACCCGGTTTCTTTGGGCGCAGTGCATAAGTCCTGTCAAACAAGAATACCGCCCCTACAGATTAATGACTACCCGCTCCAGCCGCCCGCTTGAAAGCCTCATCCAGCACTTCCGAAAGCGTCGGGTGCGTGTGAACTCGGAACGCTAAAGTGTTCACAGAATCCCGCTGGGCGATCGCATTTGCGGCCTCCTGAATCAAATCCGAAGCGTGCAAACCAAAAATGTGAACTCCCAACAATTCCCCAGTATCTTTCCGGTAAATCACCTTAGCCATACCGTCGGTTTCACCCTCCGCAATAGCCTTAGAATTTCCCTTAAAATAACTCTTGACAGAAGCGACCTCAAACCCTTCAGCTTTTCCTAACTCTTTCGCCGCAGGTTCAGTCATTCCCACATAGCTAATTTCCGGGTGAGTAAACGCCGCCGCCGGGATGCTCAAATAGTCAACTTCCCTGGCGCGCCCGCAAATATTTTCCACAGCCGCAATTCCCTGGGCCGATGCAGCGTGCGCTAACATCATTTTGCCATTAACATCGCCGATCGCCCACAAATTCGCGATCGGTTCTCCCGCCGCCAAAACCTGCATCTTATCGTTAACGGGGATATAACCGCGCATCGTTTCCACGCCAAGAGTTTCTAACCCCAAATTCTTGCTCACCGGAACTCGCCCCGTTGCTACCAAACAAGCGTCAACTTCCAAAACTTCGACAACTTCCTTCGTTTTGAAATCAGCTAATTCAATAATTACCGGGGAACCGGGAATAATCTTCTTAGCCAACAATCCCACTTTTGTTTCAATATCGCGGGGTGTAATTAACACTCGTTCGGCCAATTTAGCAATATCTGGGTCAAAAGTCGGCATCAATTGATCTAGAGCTTCAATCATCGTAATTTCGCAGCCTAATGCTGTGTAAATATCCGAAAACTCTAAACCGATGTAACCGCTACCAATAATTGCGATCCACTTTGGTAATGATTCCAATCTGACAGCATCATCGCTGGTAAATACAGTTTTGCCGTCAATTTCTATCCCTGGGGGAACGAAAGGAATCGAACCGGGAGCGAGAATAATATCCTTGGCGGTAATCGTTTTCTCGCCTTTATCTGTTTCGACGGTAATTTTTTGAGCGGCGGCAATTTTGCCCCAACCTTGGATGATATCGACATTCAAGCGTTTGAGGCTGTTGATTAAGTCGCCGCGAAGTTTGCTAACAATAGTGTTAGCGTGATTGGCGATCGCCCCGCGATCGAAATCCACGTTTCCCAACTGAATACCCAACATCTTGAGGTGGTGGGCATTTCGCAAATCCCGCACCCGCCCGGAAGCCGCCAACAGCGCCTTGGAGGGAATGCAGCCGCGATTGACGCAAGTTCCGCCCATATCGCCCGCTTCGATAATTGCCACTTTCAGCCCGCAGCTAACCGCGTGTATGGCCGCGCCGTGTCCGCCCACGCCAGCGCCGATAATTGCTAAATCGTAATCAAATCCCTGAGTCACCTTAAAATCTCCTAATGCCTTTGAAATCTTAGGACTCAAGCAAAAAACACCCTCTGTCCGTCATTTTAAGCTTGTAGGTTGCGATCGCAACCTTTGAACAGCGGTAATAGTTGCATAAGTCCTGTGTCCTTATTCTCGACTAGACTAGGGTTAATTAGACAGTAACTGAGATTTTTTTAGGGTCAATGGTTTCGATCTCCGCGTGTGCCAAGTTTCAAATCACTGACAGGGCGGGTAAAACTAGATACAGTTTGAGGGGTGACAGTGCCGATTGGTGCCTACAACCAAGTCAAATGCAGTACCGGTTTAGTGTTTGATGTTACAGCCCCCATCGCCCCACACCCCCGCAACGATGCACGGGAACCGGAAGCGGTGTTGCACCAACCCCTACTCCCCTTTGACTGGGGGATGCCAGGGAGATCGAGACTCGACGAAAAGCCCTGCCGATCAAGGTTTTAGCTGATTGGGGTTTTGATGTCCAATATCTGTACGCGCCGGGGGGCGGAGTTTCTCGGCAAGTTTTAGAGTCTATGGAGTAGCTTATGATGGATGACGACGATCGCAAAGATTCACGCCGGGCCTCGGCTCAATCTTTTTTTCAGTCCTTGGATGAATTGTTCGATTATATAGAAACTGCCAACACAGAAGCGGCGCAGCCTCAGTCTCCGCAGCCTCAAACTAAGTCTGCTCCTCAGCCTTCGAGTCCGCCGAAGAAGGCTAAATCTGCGAAAATTAATTTGTCTGATTTTGAAGATGCGATCGCGGATTTGGAACAGTTTGTGCAGCAAAAACGCCAGAAACGCCCGGAATCTAATCAATAGCGCTCAAAATTTTTAAGCAATCACATCCGATCAATGACGGATGATAGAAGCTGGCGGGCGATCGCCCCGATTGGATTTTGCCGTGCCGAGTGCGATCGGGCCAGCGGTTATACTGCGGTTAGTCTTTGTCTGTAAATTGTTGGGATAGGCGATCGAGTGCGGTGAATGTGGAGCGACTGACATAATTTATTGTTTGAGATAGTGAATTAGTAGCTGACAGCTATTAGCGATCGAATGTCCTACAACACATTCAACTATCTAACTGGTTATAAAAACAGACACAGATAGTGAAATTATTTCAAAGCATTTTTATCAGTAATATCATGTCCTGTCGATTACTATCACAAAAATGGTTCGATCTCGTGCGTCAGTCAGCGTCCGCAACATGAAAGCGTATGCAAGTCCGCACTACAAACGAATTTTACTATTGTTAGTTTGGCGACCGCGATATACTAGCATTAATAGCTCAATCGCTTAATTAATAAAATTTAAAATCTCCACTTCTGGATAACGGAGAATCGCTTTGATTTTTGATTTTTTAAAACTCAATGGAAGATAAATTATGCGTTAGGAAAGTAAGAATTCAGCAACGCCTCTTAAATCATTTCCTGTCGATTATCATCACAAAAACGGTTCGTAGTGCGGATACTGAAGCCCGCAAGCGCGATCGAATCTTATTGTTGTCAATCGACCGTAAACGATATTATTCCAAATCTGAGGAAATGTAGAAGCACTCTATTCGATTGTTACTTCACTATCTCAAATTCTGGGCTGTTCGTTTATATCAATTCCGGTTGCACTCCTCATGATGTTGACTGTTGACTGTTGACTGTTGACGGTGAATCGAACAACTGAAAATTGCACCGAGATAGGTGGTGACTTGTAAAAATCATTCATGAATTGCCCTCTAATTTATCACCTGACGATGCAGCCGGAAACGATATTACCTGCTTAATTCATCCCTCTACTCTGCAACGGCTCAAAGCTTTAGGGTGCAAGAAAAACAGCCCTGCTAGCGTGCAACTGCACCTTCACATATCAATACGCTTGGATTAAGTAGACAAAAGCGGTTGAAAGCGCGTCTGTACAAGCTTGGAGCCGAGGAGTCCGGGATGAATACCGGGCAGTTAAAATTAGGTTATTTTCTTCAGTCGCCTCCGCCGGACATCGTTTGTGCAAAGCTGGTTTCAACCGCCACCTACACCTGCACCGCATTGCTTCACATATTTTGATAATTCTTATAGGTAAATTTACGGATTTCGACAATTATTTAAGCTCTCCTGTACGGATGTAAAAAAACGCTTGTTACAGAAATGAAAAAATTAAAACTTACGTATCGATCGCCAAAAAGGGAGTTTTTACGAAAATACCCGTTGTTATCGGCAAATAAGGTAAAAAACGCGGTTTTTGTGTCTGAGTGCGTCTAGGAATAAAAAAAATATCGGAAAAATTTTCCGGATCGAAGTTATTGAGGATGAAATGTTTCTTATCGTGACAGAGAACTATAGCCCAACGCTGAAAGTTTCAGTCACTTCCAATCCTTAATTACTACCAAAAGAAAAGCTATGCCTACTTCTTTCAATGGTTCTTTGGGTCAAAGCACTAATTTCACCAGCGTCAATGACCTAATCACAAAATGGCCTACTGCTGCCCAGAATCAAGGCATTAAACTGTCTGGGGTAGCTTTTGATGGCGTCGAAACAGATTACCTCAATCCTCAAGCGATCGCCAATCTCACTTTACCAACGAATGAAAACCCTAAAAGTTGGTTGAGTTACGGCAGCACCCCTGGTATTGGTGTGCCATCCTCTTATAATGGTTGGTTCACCGATCCTAATAAAAATCGGGCGGAAATTAATTACGATCCGAACACCAGTCAATCTCAGGTACTGAAGCTGAAATGGGCAGAAGACCAAAATATTAATAGCGCGACGATCGACCTCAGCGCATTGAGTCCCAAAACTAACCCCGGACTCGGCGATCAAGGTAATGAAGTTGGTTTGCTGCAAATCTTTAATAATGGGACTCTCGTACCGGCCAGCAATTTTACGATTACTCGTCTAAACTCTCCCGCAGTCGTAAAACCCATTACTGTGGGTTCAGATGGAGTGACATTCACGGGCGATCGCACCGATGGCAATTTCAAATTCAAAATAGAAGCAAACCCTCTGAGCAACATTAGTTTTGACGAACTGCGGTTCTCAGCCAAAGCCTACGATACCCCCACCGCTGCCTACACCGCCACCTCTTTCAAAGACGATAGTTCCGACTACCTGCTGCGGAACATTGAATATCAAGGGACTCAAGATCCGGTTAGCCTTCAGTTTAGCGCCCCAACCTTCAGCGTCAACGAAGATGGAACGCCCGTTGCAGCCGTGACAGTCACTCGCACAGGTAGCAGCGCCGGCACCGCCTCAGCTACCGTGAACCTCACCAATGGTACTGCTACAGCCCCTGCTGATTACGCCAATACTGCCATCCCTGTCAATTTTGCCGCAGGGGATTCTACACCCAAGACGATCGTCGTTCCTATTGTCGATGACGCTTTGGTGGAAGGTAACGAAAGCGTCAACTTAAGCTTGACCAATCCCACCGGCACCAGCCGTGTCAGCTTGGGAACGCAAAGTGCCGCGACTTTGAACATTGTAGACAATGACGCTGCTGTCCCTGTCGGCACCCTGCAATTTAGCGCTCCAACCTTCAGCGTCAACGAAGATGGAACGCCCGTTGCAGCCGTGACAGTCACTCGCACAGGTAGCAGCACCGCTGCCGCCTCAGCTACCGTGAACCTCACCAATGGTACTGCTACAGCCCCTGCTGATTACGCCAATACTGCCATCCCTGTCAATTTTGCCGCTGGGGATTCTACACCCAAGACGATCGTCGTTCCTATTGTCGATGACGCTTTGGTGGAAGGTAACGAAACCGTCAACTTAAGCTTGACCAATCCGACAGGTGCCACGCTTGGAACGCAAAGTACCGCCACTTTGAACATCGTAGACAATGACGCTGCTGTCCCGACCAGCACCCTGCAATTTAGCGCCCCCACCTTCAGAATCAGAGAAGATGGAACCGCCGTTTCAGCTGTAACAGTCACTCGTACTGGCAGTAGTGTGGCTGCTGTCTCAGCGACGGTGAGCTTGGCTGATGGTACTGCTACAGCCCCTGCTGACTACGCCAATAGTCCGATCGTTGTCAATTTTGCCGCTGGCGATTCTACACCCAAAACGATCGATATTCCGATCGTCAACGATACTTTGTTCGAGGGTAACGAAACTGTCAATTTAAGTTTGATTAACCCGACAGGTAATGCCACGATTGGAACCCAAAGTACCGCCGTTACGACCATCGTAGACAATGACAGCACCCTGCAATTTAGTTCCCCTACCTTTAGTGTCAACGAAGATGGAACGCCGATCGCAGCCGTGACAGTCACTCGCACTGGTGTAACCTCTGGTACAGTCTCAGCCACCGTCAGCTTAACCGATGGTACTGCTACAGCCCCTGCTGACTACAATGCTAATGCGATCGTTGTTAATTTTGCCCCTGGCGATTCTGCACCCAAGACGGTCAATATTCCGATCATCAACGATACTTTGTTGGAGAGTAACGAAACTGTCAATTTAAGTTTGGGCAGCCCGACAGGGAATGCCTCGATTGGAACCCAAAGTAGCGCCACTTTGGACATCATAGACAATGACAGCACCCTGCAATTTAGTGCTCCTACCTTCAGGATCAGAGAAAATGGAACGGCCGTTGCAGCCGTGACAGTCACTCGCACTGGCAGTAGTACCGGTGCAGTTTCAGCTACCGTGAACCTCAGTAATGGTACTGCTGTTGCCCCTGCTGACTACGACAATACTGCCATCCCTGTCAATTTTGCCGCTGGGGATTCTGCACCCAAGATAGTCAATATTCCCATTATCGATGACACTTTGGTGGAGGGTAACGAAACTATCAATTTAAGTTTGGTTAACCCGACCGGCAATGCCACGATTGGAACCCAAGGTACCGCCGTTACGACGATCGTAGACAATGACAGCACCCTGCAATTCAGCGCCCCGTTCTTCAGTGTCAACGAAAATGGAACGCCTGTTTCAGCAGTGACAGTCACTCGTACTGGTAGTGCTGTCGGTGCAGTCTCAGCGACGGTGAGCTTGTCCGATGGTACTGCTACAGCCGGCCTTGATTACACTAATGGTTTGATCGCTGTCAATTTTGGCAATGGGGATTTAGTACCCAAAACCATCACCATTCCCATTTTCGATGACACTTTATTTGAGGGTGACGAAACTCTCGGTTTAACTTTGGTTAGCCCTATAGGCGCCACAATTGGAAACCAAAGCAGCACGGTTTTGAGCATCATAGACAATGATACTGCACCTGCTCCTGCTCCTGCTCCGATCGCTGGTACCTTAACTGCATCTAGCCTTGTCTTCGACGATCCAATTACTAACTTTGCTGCGGCTAATGCGAACAACCAAGTTAGCAATGGCGGGCAAAATGCGATTCCCTTGCAGGGCAGTACCGATATTCAGAACGGGGATTGGATGAGCAATTTCACCAACTCTTTGGGCCGAATGGCGATGGCAAGCCCAGGAACTTCCTCTGACGTCGGGATTAATTCCACTAACTCGATCGGCAATTTCGGTACCACAGATAATTGGTTGAATTTACCCAAAGAGCCGATTATGGGCAGCAGTGCCCCGAATCTATTGCTGGCTTAGATGGTAGTTTGGTCGCCTTTAACCAATTTGCTCAGTGCGTTTTTTGACTAGCGATTTGCGTTACTAAGTCTTAAACATTGGTGATAACTTTTAAACTTGTCACCAATGTCAAGTGGGAGAGGCAGACAGATTTAAATGCTGCCTCATCCTCGCTTGATAATGATATTTGGAGTTGAGACTAAACAACTCTTGTATGAATTTTTGATTTACAGGAAAACCGCTGATGAACGTTGCTGAACGCAGATAATTTGAAAATAGTTGATGAATGAATGAATGCAATTGCTCGTCCAATCAAGCCCCGTAAATTAGTTAAATTTATTATGAATAACTTTGTTTTTGGGCTTAGACTGGTGCGGTAATTGCCTCGATCGCACTTCAATAGCTCGATCGCCCGCATCACTCAAAGGCCACTCCAACTCATCAATATCGTTATCATTGCGGAACTTCTTCACCCGAATATCAGCACCGTTGATAATCGCCCCCAACAGCCGTGGCCCAGATTTATGCGAATCCTCGTCGTCAAATTCCATCAACTGATCCGCAGCTTCAGACAACATACTAGCCAGAGTATAACCAGCCCGCGCCACCAAAATTATACCGTCCGTGTACGGTTCCAGCGTCAACGCATCATTGCACTCGCTCAACGCCGGAGAATCCACAACCACAAAATCAAAGCGATTGCGAACATCCTCGAACAATCTCCGCATTTCACTCGATTCGAGTACCGCCGAAGCCTGCCGCAAATAGCCCGGACTCGGCACAACATACAGGTTTTCCACATCTGGAACCAAATGGACGCACTCGCTCATATTGGCGTAATAGTGCAAAGGTTCCACCGCCGCTAGAGGATCAGTAGCGATTCTCAAAGATTCTACCTTGGAAGCCGATCGCAAATCTGCTTCAATTAATAAAGTCCGTTTGCCCGATCGAGCCGAGGCAATTGCCAAATTGTAAGCACTAAAACTCTTTCCCTCCAAAGGAGCTGCAGAAGTCAGCAACACTACCTTCACCGGACTTTCGCCAATTCGACGCAAATTAGTCCGCAACCGCTCGTAAAACTCCAAATAGGGCGAATTGGGTTCCAAAGCCAGAGGCATATCATCCTCGTAGGACTCAAACACGATCGCTTCAGGCAAAACTGCCAGTACCGGCACCTCTTTTTCCACCAAAGCCGCCCGCACTTCTTCCCAACTGTAAAACTTGCCGTTGAGCATCCCCAACAAAAATATCAACCCACCGCCCAGCAGCAATCCTACAAATCCCCCCACCGCCAACATCACCAGTAAACCTCTCTTGTTTGAGTCAACATCATCAGTTTTGGGAAGCTGGGCGATTCTCAAACTCCCCGTTGTCTCCGCTACCGCCGCTTGAGCGTCTACCAAAGCTGACTGCATCTTGTCATAGAGAGCTTTTTTGAACCCCACTTGCTGGATCAGCCGCGCTTGTTCTAACTGCTTGTTGGGAATTGTGGCGTGTTCTAAGCGCAATAGTTGTTCAGTTTTTTCGACTCCTTTGATTTGCTGTTGCACCATTTCCCGCTGGGTTTGCAAAGTAATCAAATTTTGAGCTAACTGTTGTCTGGCGGGATCTAAAGAAGAGTCTATCCGAATGCGATCGGTACTTCTGAGCGGTGCCGCCACCCCGTTACCGCCGAGCACCTCAGATTGTCGCTGCTGCAACTGTTCGTCAAAAGCTTGTTTTTGTTTGAGCAATTCTACAATTTTCGGGTGTTCTTCCTGCAAGTCGCTACGGAGAATTTTGAGCTGAGATTCGATCGAGAATAGTTGCACTCGCAGTTGTGCAATAATTGGATCTGCAGAAAGTGCTTGGGCGACGTAAGCTTGCTCCACATTCAATCCCAAGCGATCCTGCAAGCTATTAATTTGAGCTTCAATTCCTCCCAACTGCACGCGGAGTTGCCGCTGCAGCTGTTGGCTGCCGGTAATCGCTTGCGGCAGCGTACCGTTCTGAGCTGCTAAAATTGAAGTCCCTTCTCGTTTTTCGTAGGCTTCTAGTTTTGCTTCCGTCTCTCTGAGTTCCTGAGTTACTTTCGGCAAGCGTTCTTGAATTTGGGCGATCGTTTCTCGCAATCTAGAAGTATTAATATCTTGGCTGCGCTCCACCATTGCGTTCATCAGCACCTCCAGTACCTCTTCTGCTGTTGTGCGATCGGCATTTTTGTACAATATTTGAATCAAAGCGCTGGGGTCATTATTCTTAATCGGCATCTTGATCTGCACCTTGTCTGCCAGCTTTTTAGTCAAAACTTGTACTTTTTTTTCCGTTTCTTTTGGATTGACTATTGCTGCTACTTTTGTGTTTGGTTTTTTTTGGGCTTTGATGAGTTTTTCTGCTGCTGGTTTAATCACATTTTCTTGATCCAGCAGCATATCTTTAGTTATTTCTTGTCCTTCCTGTTGAATTTTAGTAGTAGTCGATGAAAAAATCACGCTCGGCCTGCGGTATGCCAGCGTACCGGAAGCAACGTAAACCGGCGCGGGAGTTGGCGGCAAAGCCACTACTCCCGACACGCCCACAGTCGTCACCAGAGTAGCCAGTCCCACCCACTTGTATTGGTCGAAAGCAATTAAATAACGTTTTACAACGGATAAAGTCATAATGATTGTTGACTGTTGACTGTTGACTGTTGACTGTTGACTGTTGACTGTTGACTGTTAACTGTTGACTGTTAGAAATTAAAATTTAATAACTTAAGCGATTGTTCGTTACTTTCGCTCTGCCTGGTAATGCTTCTGGGGCGAGGAAGAGCCTCCTTTGAGGAAGGCAACTTACAGGAGATAGGACTGTAGGAGATGTTTCAGTTATTAAGTTTTCGATCCTAACTGCTGATTGTTGACTGTTAACTGTTAAGTGCTGACTGTTAACTGTTAACTGTTTATTTTGAGGAAATCATAACTAATAACTAATAACCATCACTAATATAGCGGTTCTCACAAAAGTGAGGTATGCCCAATGCCCAATCAATGCCCAATGCCCAATGCCCAATGCCCAATGCCCAATGCCCAATGACTACCTATTATTAGGTGATGGGCCGAATAGATTTGTTACCCCATTTCTTAACTGATCGAAGAACAGAATAAAACCCAAAATATCGCGGAACGGTCGAGTAAAAGTATTGATTACATAACCAAGGCGCTCTACCAGATTCCTACCGATTACGATCACATCATTATCTTCGAGCATCGGGTTCTCAGAAACATTGCCCTCCAAAGCAGCTTTAGCATCTATCTTGCGGTTGATAGCTCTACCTTGTTTTTGGTCGAACCGAATCAAGGCCATTTTCCGCAAGTCAGCTAGATTTACAGGTAAGTTGTTGATAGCATCCAAAAACTTGCTGCCATTTTCTAGGTAGAACGAAGTCAAACTACCACTAGCGTAACTCAAAACTCGAACGTAGATCCTGGGCTTAATCAAGGTAGACCGCGCCACCAGAGCTTTGTCGTAGTCTAGGTTTTTGGTACTAGCGTCCAGTTCCGGGATGACAATTACATCTCCCGAGGCTAAAGGAAAATCGAACAAATCCTGAGCGTTGGCTAGGGGAGTGTAGAGGTCGATGGGTTCATCCACTGAGGAGCCGTCCACCAGCGTCCGCCGCACTCGCACCTCGCGCAAATCGGCTTTTCCCGTGACTCCCCCCGCAATCACCAAAGCAGCGGAAATTCGACCGGAACCAGCCGGAAGCGTGTAAAAACCAGGTTTGCTGACTTCTCCGGTGACGGTGATTTGGACGGGAAGGGCGGCAGCGGCTAGGCTGTACCTGGATACTAAATCTCGATCGGACTTGCGATCGGCTGTAATCTGTTTATACGGTACGACGATCGCATCTCCATCTTCCAAACGCAAATCTGGCGGAGCAATACCAGTTTGCAGCGGTGTCAAAATATCAACAACTTGCTCCGCCACTTCCCCCCCCGGCAGAGTCCGCCGCACCCGCACCGCCCGCAGTTCGGCCGTAGGATTAGTCCCCGCAGCAGCCGCCAAAGCCGCCGGAAGTTGCGGGGTTTGCAGCGGATAAAAACCAGGTCTCGCCACTTCCCCCGTCACCGTCACCACTACCGGGCGCTGAACCAGCAAAGCACTCGATACTTGAGGATTTTTGATAAATTGGGCAAAGCGCTCGCGGAGTCGCTGCTGTGATTCTTCGACAGTCAAACCGCGCAAATTTACTGATCCAATCAGTGGCAGTACAATTATCCCTTCAGGGCTGATAGCACCTGTAAAATTCAGCTCTGGGAAGCGCTGAACTTGAACCGAAATCTGGTCTCCAGGGCCTAGGCGGTAAGGCCGATTCCGAAAAGCTGGGTTAATTTGCCGGTTGAAGTTGGCTGGCGGCGGCGGTACGCGCAGTGGTGGCGGCGGCACCAACTGTTCTGCACTAGGAACAACGGATTGAGCTAAAGCCGTTTCGGGAAAAATTTTGCCGTTAAAGCCCCAGAATACAGCAGCAAAAGATAGAGTCCAAGCTGTTGAGTGCAGACCAGCCAAGGAAAAAGCAACGCGATTTTTAATTGTAAATTTTTCCCGCATTTTTATTGGCAGATAAAATCTCGTATTATTTGGAATAATATCCTGTCCGGTCGATCTAAAATTAGTTCGTAGTGCGGTTTAGTCCGCAATCCGGTCGCTGACACTGACTGACGCACGCGCGATCCTACTGTTTTTGTTATGGTAAGCGATCGGAGATGATATAATTAGTTGTTTTTTTAAATTTCATTTTGGTTTGGCAAATCTCAACTAAATTTTTTTTTCTTGATACCAAATCAATTGAAATTGCTTGATTCTTCTAGCCCGCAGAGGCGGTGTTTGTTTGTATAAAAGCGATTTCAATCGCACTCTTGATTAAACTCAGAAAGTTTCTGCCATTAATTGAGCTTGAACAGTTTGACTCAGAGATTCCAGCAGCGGTTCAACTATCTTAATCTCGCTTTGCGCTTCAATGGGAAGGATGATACTGACAGCAACCCAAGAGGCGCGGCGGTTCGACAGTCTCGCCATACTGTCTTCCCAAAACCAGCGGCTGGTTGCTGGAGAACCTCCGTTAGGCCAAGCGTACCACTGCACGACCGCAAAAGTTTGTTGGGGAGTCCAACTTCGGAAAAACCGAGCCTCGATGGTAGATGGCGGCTTGTCGGGTGTTGTCGCTAATTTAACTTTAAACCTCAAAGTGCGATGAGAGTCTGTTTGCCATCGGTGAAATCCATCGATATCTAGCCATTCTACTTGGGGCTGGTTTTTGGGGTCGTTTTGAGGCAACAGCAATAAAATAGCTATTGTTTGATGATTTTTAATTTCTTGAACTAACCACCTGTGACCGCCAATTACGACGTTATTCTGGAGGCGGGTCTCTTTCCAGCCGGGAAGTGTCATCCCGTTTTGGCGCAAACTTTTTAATTGCTTGAGGTTTGCAAGAATTGGTTGGTTTGTCCAAGGCCAATTTCCCGTCGCGTAGCCGGGAATTGCTACCGCCCCAACCAATATCAACAAAAATACCAGTACCACAATTTTTGATAATTGGTAACGCTGCAGTAGTTTCTCTGCTGAAATTATTTGTTTCATCAATTGCCATACTGGTTTGGGGAATACTTTTCCATGCCGTTGAGGAGAAGTACCAATAAACCTAGTATACAAGCAGAGTACAAGTCTCCGCCCCATCCGGCGTGCAGCCAATTAAAAAGCGTCTCTCTCTCGGTTCCGTGAAAGTAAGTTAGCAATGTGTTGCGGAGAATGTTGGAAGTGATGCTAATGATAGATGTAGCTACTAAAAACAAAAGGCTTTTTTTGTAGGAACTCCAAACTCCCGTCCAATCTAGCAGAATTAAGCTGACGTAAAGACTGGTAAACAGCATTTTTAAGCCGGCACAGTGGGGCGCAACTTCTACAATGCGATTGTTGACGTAGAGATAAATTTCTTCTACTCTGACGTTGAGACCTACTTTAATTAAGATTAAACCTGATGCCTCAGCAATGAAGTGTTGCAGGGGCAATGCGTAGGGTTCTATGAGGTAAGGAATGTGGTTTGGTGATGCCAGAAATACGAATAAAAGTGGCATTCCCTGCAATTTTAAGCCGGGGATTCCTTTTAAGCACAGGCAAATCCCGGCCAGCATTAATGGGAGTGATAAATTCACTAAATCGCTTAAGCGACTCAGATAAAAAAGTGTCGCTAGTACCAGCAAAAAGCTTCCTAAAGGATGCGGGGTGTTGGGCAAGCGCAGCCAGCATTTTCGGTTCGTCCAAGCAATATAAGCTGCGTAGGGCAAACCAATTATTCCGTGGCTGAAATATTCGTGTTCGATGTTGATGTTTTTGTTGAACCAACCGTCGTACCAGTGTACTAACAGGGGGGCGTACAGCAGCACTAGGAGGATCGCGATTTCTTCGCCCAAAAGGTATCGCTTGAAAATAATCTGAATTCTGCGCTGGATGTGCATAATTTGAGAGGGTTTGATATGGCCGCGCTGGGTTGGCAATGAGAAAGCGGTTGGCAAGTGTGAGTTAAATATTTGTTAATTTTTGACATCGAACACTAATATAGCTTTTCTCCAAAAGGTACGGATTTTTGATATTGGTTGGTACCGGATGTGAGTTGATTTTGAACTTGAATGCTTTGATAACTGCAGTCTACTGGTGTAAACACTTTTAGCATAACTTGATATTAACAATTAGCAATTCAACGATCGCCCGATCGCCCGAACAACTTGCTCGATCTGAGTATTGCTCAATCCGGGATACATTGGCAATGATAAAATTTGTTGGCACAGGGTTTCTGCGTGGGGGAAGTCGCCCGGATTGCCTAAGTTTTGGTAGGCTGGTTGCAGGTGGCAGGGTACGGGATAGTGTATACCTGTTTGAATGCCGTGTTGGGCGAGTTTTTCCTGAAGGGTGTTGCGGTCGATCCTCTTCGTTGGCGCAGCCCCCGTAGGGGCGGGCTTCGCTAACGAGCTTTCCTCAGTAATTTGGATAACATAGAGGTGATAAATGTGACCGCTGCTGCTGTGGTTGGCGATGGGTACAATGCCTTTGTGTTTCAGGGGTTCTAGTAGAGTATTGTAGTGTTGGGCGGCGGCGGTGCGATCGCGATTCCATTTTTCTAAATAAGGCAATTTCACATTGAGCACGGCGGCTTGTAAATTGTCGAGGCGGCTGTTGCTGCCAATTTCTGTGTGCAAATATTTGCTTGGTGCTCCGTAATTGCGGAGAGATCGCATTTTTTCCGAGATTTCTGCATCGTTAGTAATTAACATCCCGCCGTCGCCAAAACAGCCGAGGTTTTTGCTGGGATAAAAGCTGAATGCTGCTGCTTTCCCAAAGGAACCTGCACGGTATCCTTCTCTTTCGGCTAAATGCGCTTGGGCGGCATCTTCAAAAATTATTAAGTTGTGGCGGTTGGCAAAATCTAAAAGCTGACTGGGCGATACCATCTGACCGTAGAGATGTACGGGGATAATTGCTTTAGTTTTTGAGGTAATCGCTGTTTCGGCTGCTGTGAGGTCAATTAGGGCGGTTTCCGGATCACAATCTACCAGGATAGGTATTGCTTTGGCTTGGAGGACGGCGATTGCGGTGGCGATAAATGTGTTGGCGGGTATGAGAATTTCGTCGCCCGCATTAATGCCGCAAGCTTGGAGTCCCAGAGCGATCGCATCTGTTCCGCAAGCCACTCCTACGCCGTATTTTACTCCAGAAGCTGCTGCAAATGCTGTTTCAAATTCGGCCAGTGCTTGGCCTAAAATAAAATCTCCTTGCTCGATAATTTTTCCAATTGTTTCTGTTATTTGAGATTGGATTGGTTGGTGTTGCAGGGAGAGGTTGACAAATGGAACTTTTGGCGGGCGACTACTCATACATCAGAGGAATACTAATTATTTATATTAACATTTAAGTGCGGAGATTTTTTTAAGATTTTTAACCGCAGAGGGCGCAGAGAACGCAGAGGAAAAGAGGAAGAGAGGAGAAAGCCGATCGCAGTTTTTGGGAGTTGTCAATTAAATCAAGGTTTTTCGGTAATATAGAATGAGATAATTTTGCAGCAATCGAAATAATCATGGAATACAAAAAACTCGGCAACAGCGATTTATCAGTATCTGAAATTTGTTTGGGTACGATGACTTACGGCCAGCAGAACACCGTTACAGAAGCAGCGCAACAGCTCGATTTGGCAATTTCCAAAGGAATCAACTTTATCGATACGGCCGAAATGTATCCGGTGCCGGGAAAACCGGAAACTCAGGGAAAAACCGAGGAATATATCGGGGAATGGTTGGCGAAACAGCAGCGGGATAAGCTTATTATAGCGACGAAAGTGGCGGGCAGAAGCACTCGGTTAAAGTGGATTCGGGAAGGGAAAAATCAGATCGATCGCCCAAATGTCGAAAAAGCCCTGAATGACAGCCTGAAGCGCTTGCAAACTGACTACATCGACCTCTATCAGATCCACTGGCCCGATCGCTACGTGCCGCTATTTGGCGCGCCAGATTACGATATTACTCAAGAACACGAAACTGTACCAATTTTGGAACAGTTAGAGGTGTTTGCTGACTTGATTAAAGCTGGCAAAATCCGCTATTTGGGTTTGAGCAATGAAACGCCTTGGGGAGTTTGCGAGTTTTGCGAATGGGCCGAAAAACACGGTTTGCCGAAAGTTGTTTCGATTCAGAATGCTTTTAGTTTGAGCAATCGGACTTTTCACATGAATTTGGCAGAAACTTGCCGTTTTAAGAATGTGGGATTGATGGCTTACAGTCCTTTGGGATTTGGAATTTTGACGGGTAAATACTTAAATGGAATACCGGAAAATTCTCGACTGGCTTTGTTTGCTGGATTCGGTCAGCGTTACGATAAAACTAATCTGAATGATGCGGTGAAAGCGTATATTGAGATTGCGCGCAAACACGGTTTGACTCCGGCGCAGATGGCTTTGGCTTATGTGCGATCGCGCTGGTTTGTCACGAGTACAATTATCGGTGCAACAAGTCTCGAACAGTTGAAGGAAAATCTCGGTAGTTTGGATGTGAATTTGGATAAGGAGATTGTTTCGGAAATCGATGCGGTGCACGCTAAGTACCCGAATCCGACACCGTAATATCTCTCGGCGGTTGAAACCGCTTCTACACAAACAAAGTCCGCCTTCGCGGACTAAGAGATAGAGGGTAAATTTAACCCGGATTTGATATTAGTAGGTTGGGTTGAGGTAACGAACCCTACGTTTCACTTCGCCCAACTTACCATTGGCTAGGAAAAGCATTTTTAATTCGATCGCACTCAAGTATTAGATGTGCTGAGAGGTTTTCTTCAGGAAGTGATGCAGCTAGCCGTATATAAAGGTTACATCACGCTGGAAGAGAAGGAGGAATTGAGTCGTCCGGGTTTGGCTAGCAGTACGGATGCTGTGGTGTTGAGTAAGTCGTTGGTTTTGGTGGTGTTTTGGGCGATCGACCTTTTTGTGGTTAATGAATATTTTAACCTTGTTTAAAATCTAATCCCAGCGCTGGGATTAGGCGATCGCATTTTTTGTTGTCAATGAATATTTTAACCGCAGATGATGTACGGGCGAGACGCCAGTACCACAAATCATGTACGGGCGAGACGCCAGTACCACAATGAAAGAGGATGTTTTGGGCGATGGGTTCGGTTAAACTCACTGCATCGAATAACTGAAATTTGCTCATTGCTGTCTCCCAAATCGCTTGTTGACTTGGATAGTGTCGATCGTTAGGGGCGATCGTAAATAAAACTCACTTTTTTTAGTATTTAAAATATTAATCCTATTTTATTTAAAATATTAATCCTATTTTAGT
>NZ_JAUBPN010000007.1:112565-261651 GCF_036700745.1 Microcoleus sp. S36a_B3
AATAAACTAAATCTCGTTTAATAAACTAAATCTCGTTTAATAAACTAAATCTCGTTTAATAAACTAAATCTCGTTTAATAAACTAAATCTCGTTTAGTAAGAAACTCTCAATAAATGTAGTTTGCAACAATCAGGATACGATACCGGATAACACTCAGTTTCAATCCCTGATTCTTAAAAAAAAATATTCGGAATTTGCTTGACAAATCCCTCATCCACCTGTTAGAAGTAGAACAGTTCCTAAAACGGCAAGTAATAGGCCGCTGTGTGGTAATTGTGAATCTTGAAGCGGCTGCACTGACCTGTATCAAGCCGTTCTAAAGATTCTTGTCGCAGACTTCTGCAATTGATCAGCGTATATCTGCGTGCATCTGCGGTTCAAAGTAGTAAAAACGAAAAAGGCCGCCTGAACTACTAATTCAGACAGAGCCCTCGTTTTAGCTAGCGAACTCCAGGTGGTTTGACATCCTAACTGTCAGACACCACAAGTCAACCTAACTAATTTTAAATAAATGTCCCAAAATTTTAGCACAGAAGATGGACAATTGTATCCTAACCCTTTAGGCTGGCAAGTCCGTACCATGCTGATTGCGATAGCCCAACTGGTAGTCAAAGGCAGGGGCATAGTTAACCCGCCAGACTTTGGCCGCCTGAGTAATGACGAAATTTACCATTTCATAGCTAAGTTTGGACAAGCTCAATAGCTATGTAACCTTTCTGATGATTAGCGCTCAGACAAAAACTTATCCGATCGCGAATCAGCCCAAAGGTTAGGAATCTGGTAAAAAGTCCGATCGCCCTTTCCATTCATAAAATAGGATAATGGTAAAGGGCGATCGCACTTCACCCTAAAATCTTTCTCAACTAAACCCATGAGCACAATTCGCTTACAACTAGCCGAATACTTGAAATGTCGAGGTTTCACCCCCGAAAACTTAGTCGAAGCTGTCGGCGAAACACTCAATCCTGAAACCGTATACCAACTGATCGAAAAAGCCGAAAAGCTCAACCATTTAGACTTATCCGTCCTCGCCGCTATTATAGATGGCTTGAGCAAACTCAATGGTTTTCCAGTTGGCATCCCAGAAGTGCTAATATTTTTTCCTGACATTTCCGAGGAAGCATTGGCAAAATCGCCTTGGCGTCAACTTTACCTCGTCGATAATGAAATTCCCCCCTATGATTGGGGAGATGTAGACCCGATGAAACTTGGTCAACCCGTGCGCTATATACCGGGAGTAGGTGCTGTTATTCTTGAAGACGAAAGGGTACAGCAATAAGCGTGGCTAATAGATTCACCATCCGCGATATTTTACTGGTTGATTTCCCTCCTCAAACGCCTGCACTGCACGAACAGCAAGGAATACGCCCTGCTGTAGTAGTGGGGAGGCCAAGCAACACAGGTACGATCCGTTTTGAACTTGTGATTGTTGTGCCGATTACCAGACAATCAGGAGATTGGACTGCACAAAATCCAATTTTATACCCAAGTCTTCAGGCTGGAGTGGGAAATCTAACCGCCGACTCGATAGTATTGCTGGATCAAGTACGCGCTGTAGATATCCGGCGAGTATTGCGGTATCTTGGCAGTTTAACCGCAGAAGAGTATCAGCCGATCGCAAATGGAATAAAAGCTATGTTTGGCTTTTAAATTATTCCTCCATTATCTAAACGTCGATCGCGCAAATGCTTAATGCGATTCCCTACGGGATAGATTCGCACGCGCGTACTTTTTGCTTTTTTTCCTGCAAAAACTCGGCAAAATCGCAGACTTCAGCCACTAAATCTTCAGATAAATTATCCAAAATAGACTGTAAACGCTCTCGAACTCCCATCATTTCGCTAGCAGATTTTACTAATTGCAACTGATGCGGATAAACTGTTTCAACACCTATCGTTTCCATAAATGATTCTGGCTCATCCTGAGTTGCGGCAACAAAATCTCCGCCAACTTCTGCTTTCACCCAGCCGCCAAATAATTCGACTAAATAAGCTTCACCGTTCTTGAATACCTCAACAATCGCCCCCGCTGTTTCTGGGGGTGCAACTCCGCCATCTGCGAGAGCGATTTCTTCGGTTAAATTAACTGCATCCAATAACTGAAATTTGCTCATTGCTGTCCAATCTTTAACCCGCGCAGGCGGGTTTTGTTCGTGTAGACGCGGTTTCAACCGCCGGGTTTAATGTCCCAATAGCTTATCCCGCAAATGCTTAATCCGATCGCGCAACTTACCAGCCTCCTCAAACTCCAACTTCTTCGCCGCCGCCTTCATCTGCGCCTCCAACTGCCCGATTAACTGAGGAATCTCATCCAAAGATAACTCATCAACCTGTTCGTAAACCTCCTCCAACTGCTGGGAATTCAGCTTGCGCGACACATCCAAAAATGCCAAAATCGCGTTAGTCGATCGCTTTTTCGCGATCGGCTGGGGCGTAATCCCGTGCATCTTATTGTACGCTAGCTGAATCCCCCGGCGGCGATCGGTTTCGTCGATCGCCTTAACCATACTATCAGTCAAATTATCCGCATACAAAATAGCCTGTCCTTGAACGTGCCGCGCCGCCCGCCCGATCGTTTGAATCAACGAACGTCCCGATCGCAAAAACCCCTCCTTATCCGCATCCAAAATCACCACCAGCGACACTTCCGGCAAATCCAAACCTTCCCGCAGCAAGTTAACACCAATCAATACATCAAACTTACCATCCTGCAAATCTTGGATAATTTCAATGCGTTGAATTGACTGAATTTCCGAGTGCAAATACCGCACTCTAATTCCCCTTTCCTGCAAATATTCGGTTAAATCTTCCGCCATCCGCTTCGTTAAAGTCGTCACCAAAACTCGCTCGTCCCGACTTACTCTCTCCTTAATTTCCCCCAACAAATCATCTATTTGTCCTTCCGTCGGGCGCACGAAAATCGTCGGATCTATTACTCCCGTAGGGCGAATTACTTGCTCTGCAACTCTGCCTTCCGATATTTCCATTTCCCAATCCCCAGGCGTAGCAGAAACAAAAATGCACTGATTCTCTTTTGCCCAGAATTCATCTGCTTTTAAAGGGCGGTTATCCGCAGCGCTCGGCAAACGAAAACCGTGTTCAATTAATACTTTTTTCCGCGCTTGGTCGCCGTTGTACATCCCCCGAATTTGCGGCACTGTGACGTGAGATTCATCTATCACCAACATCCAATCCTTCGGAAAATAATCAATCAAACATTCTGGCGGTTCCCCCGCATTTCTCCCTGCTAAATGCCGCGAATAATTTTCGACTCCGTTGCAGTATCCTACCTCGCGCAGCATTTCCAAATCGTAGCGGGTGCGCTGTTCTATTCGCTGAGCTTCTAAGAGTTTTCCATTTTTTTCAAATTCTGCCAGTCTGTCTTCTAATTCGAGTTCTATTCCTTGACAAGCAGCTTCTAATTTATCATCAGCAGTCACAAAGTGGCGGGCTGGATAAATATTTAAAGCAGTTGTACTTGCCATAATTTTACCAGTTACGGGGTCAACGTAGCGAATGGCATCAATTTCGTCGCCGAAGAATTCGACGCGAATAATTCTATCTTCGTAGGCGGGGCCGATTTCTACAACGTCGCCTTTGACGCGAAATTTGCCTCTGCCTAAATCGATGTCGTTGCGACTGTATTGGACGTTGACTAAATCTCGCAAAACTTGCCGCTGGTTGACTTCCATTCCTACTTGCAAAGGGATAGCAGCTTTTAGATATTCTGCGGGCATTCCCAAGCCGTAGATGCAGCTAATTGATGCTACGACAATTACGTCGCGGCGTTCAAAGAGCGATCGCGTGGCGGAGTGTCGCAGCATATCGATTTCATCGTTAATTGCTGCGGTTTTTTCTATGAATGTATCGGTGACGGCGATGTATGCTTCAGGTTGGTAGTAGTCGTAATAACTTACAAAGTATTCGACTGCATTGTTGGGGAAAAAATTGCGTAGTTCGTTGCACAGTTGAGCTGCCAAGGTTTTGTTGTGTGCTAGAACTAAGGTTGGTCTGCCGATTTTTTCAATAACCGAAGCAATGGAGAAGGTTTTGCCGGTACCTGTCGCGCCGAGTAAGGTTTGAAATCGATCGCCTGCTTCGATGCCTTTGACGAGTTGCTCGATCGCTAGCGGTTGGTCGCCTGTGGGCTGGAAGGGCGCTTGCAATTGAAAAGATGCTGCCGCAGTTACCATAGGAAAATGTAGCTATTACCAATAAATCTTAACAAAAATTGAGAGATTTGGCAATTTCGTTAAGAAAATAGTTAAACTTTGTAATACTATTTTAATCATCGGCCGCAATAGAAAGCAGAAAGCCCAGAAAAGCAGTTGTCCGAACCCAGCAATCAACCCCCAGCAATTAGCAAGGAAAAAAATTATGGCTCTCACACCCAAAGATAAAGTCAAAGCGAGCGCCCGCAACAAAGGCACTACCAAGGCCCTACCAGCCACCAGCGAAGGTCAATCAGCGGGCATCCAACTTTATCGCCCGCAACTCATGCATGATAACCGCCCCGTCGGCCCAGATGATTTTACCATCAGCGAGACAGTCTCGATATCGGGGAATCGCCCGATCGGCACCAGCACCCTGCACATCAGCGAAACTTACGGCATTGTAGGCAATCGCCCGGTGGAAGCCAGCGACTTGGAAGTAGTTGGTACAATGGGGAGACGCCCGATCGGCTCCAGCGCCATTCAAGTCAGCGAAATGTTCAGTATGTCCGGTGCTCGCCCAATTGGAGTAGGTACTCTGCACATTGACGAAATTTACTCCACAATGGGAGGAGACCGCCCCATTGCTTCAAATGAAATTGACGACAGCTCGACTTTAATGGGCTTCTTAGATTAATCAGTCATTAGTCATTAGTTATTGGTCATTGGTTTTTTACTGTTAACTAATGACTAATAAAACATTTGTAGGGAAATTGAGCGCGATCGCTATTGAGCAATTAAATCATCGAAAATGATTTATTTAACCGGGCAAATTTCCACAATATTTTCGCCATTTTTAAGTAGATCGACTGCATCAGGAAAAGCACCAGTGAAAATGCGTTGCAAATCTCTATTCGTAATGTTACCGCAGGTTAGCCAAAGAATTTGTGGTGGACTACCAAGGCGAATTAATAAATCCACAAAATCTCGATCCTTAGTTATGATAACTGTACCTAAGCCGTTGGTACGAGCCGCATTAAATATCTCAATATCCTGAGCATCCTGCAGCCCGAGCTCTTGCAATGTAACAGCGTTAACACCGAATGTTTGGGTTAACCATTTCGCCAAACTTGGAGGAAATTGAGCATTTAACCAGAAAATCATACTGCGATCCTGGGGAAATCTATGCTGAGAGATGCAAAAAGCAGACACGCTTGAATGTCTTCTGGTTCCAAATCGGGGAAATCAGCTAGAATCTCGCTAGCTGTTACATTATCTGCTAGAGTTTCTAAAATGTCGCTAACGCGAATTCTCATGCCGCGAATACAGGGGCGACCGCCACATTTACCAGGTGTTTGAGTAATCCTTTTAAGCAATGCAGTTCTATCAGTCATATCTTTAATTTCTCGTTTTCCGATCGATTAACTGTGATAATTCAGGTTCAACGGTTTTTGTGATGGCGTTCTGGAGTCCGCAAATTGGAGCCTGTGCAAGTCCGCACTGCGAACCGTTTTTATTATGGTAATCCATCAGGCATGATATGACCGAAAGCATCCAGGATACAAGCCCCCGCATTCATCCGTGGAGAAATAAAAAACCTGTATCCGATGAAACTTGCCCCCCGAATTTATCCGTGGGGTCAATGCTTCAATCTAAAATCTAAAATCTAAAATCGATTGACCGCTCGCTAATTTCACGGACGTTGATATTTGTTCAACAAATCAGCAAAGTGCTTGTAATCTACAGGCTTCCTTAAATACTCCGCCGCTCCTAATTCCAAACCCTGATTTTTGTCGTCCAAAAAAGTCAACATAATCACCGGAATATCCGCTAAATCCGGATCTGCTTTTAATGCAGACAGCACCGCCCAGCCGTCCATACTCGGCATCATTACGTCCAGAGTAATCGCATCCGGTAGCAACTCCTTTGCCAACTCAAGCCCAGCTTCACCGCTAGCTGACGATCGCACCTCAAATCCCTCTTTCGACAAACAGCGAGTGATTAAATCCCGGGCGTCGGGATCGTCGTCAATCACCAGCACCATAGCAGCATCTGGCAATTCCAAGGGTTGCGGCCCCAATTTGTCCGTTGTTTCCGGCAGCGATTCATCGCCTTGGGCTTCTTTCTGACTTTTAACCGCAACGGGCAACCGGATTGTAAAAGTAGAACCGCAATCAAACTCGCTCTCAACCGTAATGTCGCCGCCCATCATCTGGCAAAACCTCTGGCTAATAGTCAGCCCCAAACCGGTGCCACCGTACCTGCGAGTAGTAGAATCATCGGCTTGGGAGAAAGCCCCGAACAGCCTCGACAACTGATCGTCAGTCAGCCCGATGCCAGTATCGGTGACTTGAAACACGATCGCAGAATTTTGACACCCAGAGTTCACGATAGAAAGTCCTTCAGAATTATCAGGAGGCAAAACTTCCCATTCTTCTTCCTTCCAAACATTAATCGTAATTTTCCCTCGATCGGTAAACTTAGCAGCATTGCTCGTCAAATTCAACAGCGCTTGTCGCAGCTTCGAGGAATCAGAATATATCGTGCCAATATCGCGATCGCAATTGACGATCAAAGTGTTGCCATTTTTCCCCACCAGCGGTTGAACCGTAGTCACAACCTGCTCGATCAACTTCCACACATCGAAAGTTTCCAGAAAAAGAGTCATCTTTCCTGCTTCAATTTTAGAAATATCAAGGATATCGCTAATAATATTTAGCAACTGTTTGCCTGCAAGATTAATGCTTGCCAAATCCATCACAAACTCTTCTTCGCCTAGTTCGATCGCCTCTTCTTGCAGCAGCTCGCTGTAGCCAATAATCGCATTCAGGGGCGTTCGCAACTCGTGAGTCATATTTGCCAAAAATGTGCTTTTCGCCCGGTTGGCAGCTTCCGCATAGTTCTTAGCAACTTCCAATTCGCGCGATCGCTCCTCTAGCTGCCGCTGCCGCACCTCCAAACCCTTGAGCAAACTGTTAATTTGCTGAGCCATTGTATTGAGAGTAGAAGATAGCACCCCGATCGCATCATTAGACACCACAGGCGATCGAGCCGTCAAATCACCGCTCGCCATCAGTTGGGCTGCTTCCCTGAGCAAGCCGAGATTCCGAATAATCCCCGACACCGACACACAAGCAACTATCCCCGCGATCGAACTCAAAACCAAAGTCCCCAGCAGCCAGTGCTGAGTGCGGCTCGCCACCAACAGAGTTTGCTGTACCAGCACCGTCATGGCTGCCTCAGAAACCCCCGCTGCAGCAGAGGCAGCCTCTATTGCCACCAGATAGTTCTTCATCTGCACCGCCCCCATCCACCCGACTCCCGCCGCCATCCAAGTTATCAGTACCAAGATCGCAAACAGTCCGATCAAAGAAGCCCGAGTTCCCACAGAAATCCGCCTCGGAGCAAGGGCCGCCGCCCAAGGATAGTTTTTCAGAAAAGGATCGGGCACCAGCGGCGCGCCGGAATTCCAAATTTCCTCAATTTGACCGTCCGATCGCACCTTGCCAATCCGAGCAGTTTTCCAGGTATGCTGCGTTTTGGCATCTATTTTCACCTTGCCCGAAGGCGCGGCAAACTCAATATTTTTAGCAGCCTCCCTGACTTTAACTGCATCTATCGAACCAGCTTTTTCTACTGCTTGTTTCCAGAGATAAACGCCAAAATAAGCCGCTTCTATCGGATCGTCCGTCACTCTATTTTTCCCGTATCGAGCTTTATAAGCCTTGACAAATTGTTGATTTTTGGGTGTATCTACGGTTTGAAAATAATTCCAAACTACCAAATGTCCGGCAATATTTTGAGACCCGATCGCCCGCACTTCCTCTTCTGCTATGCTCGCCGACATCACCAGCAAGTTTTCCGGTTTTAAGCCAGCTTCCCGCAACTTTTGGAAAAAAGCCACATTGCTGTCGCCGTTAAGAGTATTGAGAATCGCATCCGGTTTCACTGCTAAGATATGTGCGATCGCCTCATCCACCTTCCTCGAACCAAGCGGCAGATACATTTCCCCCGCCAACTCTCCCCCAAGTGCCGCCAGTTGAGCTTTCACAATCATATTTGCCGTGCGCGGAAATATATAATCCGAACCCAACAGAAAAATTTTCCGCTTCCCCTGTGCGAGTAAGTAATTCACCCCAGGTACAATCTGTTGGTTTGGCGCAGCACCAGTATAAAAAACATTCGGACACTGTTCTAGCCCTTCATACTGCACCGGATAAAACAGCAACCCGCCATATTGCTCAAAAGCCGGCAGTACAGCTTTCCGACTCGCCGAAGTCCAACAGCCAAATACCACCGCCACCTGGGCTTCTAGGAGCAATTGCTTAGCTTTTTGAGCAAAAGTCTGCAAATCGCTGGCTCCATCTTCTATCACCGCTTCCAAGGGGCGTCCGAGCACTCCTCCAGCAGCGTTAATTTCCTCAACGGCCAACAGCGTCGCGTCTTTAACAGAAATTTCGCTGATGGACATCGTGCCCGTGAGCGAATGCAGCACGCCTATTTTTATCGACTCACGAATTAGGCCTGCTGCTTCGAGAGGGTTACTGCTGCTTGCTCCCATAGGGTTTTAGATACTTTTTACTAATAACAGAAATTTTAGTTCGATCCTGCTGGAAGTCAGCCTTGATGCTAACTCCTGTTTAGCAGATTTGTTCGGGCGATCGCCACAAAACTTGGGAATTGCCGCACCCTGTTGATTTTAACGGTCAAACTCGATCGCCTTGACCTCAGTCTGCACCAATCTGTCGCCTATTTCTCTCTTCATTTTGTCCCGATGTCGAAACCGCCTCATCAAACAAACGACACAAGTCCATAAATGCGCCATACCCCAAAAATTCTCCCCGCACTCCCCCACACTCCCCGCACTCCCCACACTCCCCGCACTCCCCACGCGCGAGTCACAAAGCAATCTCACGCACTCAAGCACTATTCCCCTTCCCCTATAGACTTTCTCAAAAAGGTGAAGAGCGATCGATTTTAGATACTTCAGCTTGCTTCGGCTACGCTGGCTCACAACTCGCTCAGTACGAGTTTTAGATTTTAGATTATAGATTGGGAGATTGGGCAATTGGGCGATTTTCGATACCTCATATGAGAGTTCTAACTGCTATATCGCGGTTTTCAAGCGTGGTGAGGTTTACCCTATGCCGGATAGTACCTCATAGGAGAACTCGAAAGGCTATATAGCGGTTCTCAAAAACATGAGGTATGCCAAATTATGCGACGATCAGCTTTTCGCACGGAGGCCGTCTTTACCTCCAGAAACCTCAGAAAGCCTATAGGCACTTGCGATTCCCAATTCCCAATTCCCAATTCCCAATTACCCATTACCCATTACCGGACATACCTCATCTTTACGAGAAAGGCTATATCTCTCTTCCGGCCGATTCAAGTTTCCCTGATTTCTCTAACTATTAGATTAAGAAATAAAAACTAAAAACTATTCCCCAGCCCTAATCTCCCTTCAGGCAGAGGAAAGTCTCTGCGATCGCCCTTACGATAAATCTAAGGTTGACTCTATAAGTAACCTTCTTAAAAATAACTTTTGCAAATAGTTGGGTGAAAACTAATGAATATTGAACCAAACGCAACCAACAGGGTCAGCGACCTACAAGTCACGCTACCAAAATCCAGAGAAACATTGCTCGGCGAGGAAACAGAAAAAGCCCTCGGCGAGCAGAAACAACACAATGCTGAAACTATGCGCGCTGTCGAACAGTTAAAAGAAGAACTGCAGCACAAAATAGATAAAGAATGTCACCATACGCCCGATTAAAACTAATGCCAATGTTTAGAGGGTGTGGGTAAAATACGGTCTTGCCCGCACCCGCTTTTTGAAGTTATATAAAAGTCGGTACAATTCAAGATAAGTTTAAAATTTTCCATTTTTTGAGTTTAAAACAATCCTGTTCTCGGTGCACAAGTAGCTTTGCGCCGAGTTTTTTTTGCGATACTACACTTAGTTTGTTGCAGCTAGTAATTTAGGTCAAAAAACCGTCAGCAGCAAAGTCGTAGTCTATCCTCAATTCAAGAATAATTTTTCCTAATTCCCTATTCCTTATTCCCTATTCCCTATTCCTGGCTTCCATGAGATTCTGTACACTCCGAGTACACCAAACTTTCTTCCTACAGGTAGAGTGCAACCGAGCTGGTTGTTCCCTATGATAATAATTAGAAAGTGTAAAACTAGATACAGATAAGGAAAAACAAATGAGCATTGAAGATAAAGCAAAGGCAACTGGCAAAAACATCGAAGGCAAAGCTCAAGAAGCTCTAGGTAATGTTACTGGCGATCCCAAGGACAAAGCTGAAGGCAAAGCGAAGCAAACAGAAGCACAAGCTCGTCACGCAGTCGAAGATGTGAAAGATGAAGTCAAAAAGAAATTAGACTAATTCTAATACTAATTGAGAGGGTCGAGAAAGCTGACCCTCTCAATTATTGAAAATGTTGTCATACCGGAGGAAAAAAGGTGAGTTTATTGCAGCAGAGTCGAAAAATAATTGCGGGTCTAATGTTGGTTTTAATGCTGGCTGTTACTACTGCCTGCGCCCCCAGCGTTTCCGCCCAACAACCGACTAATGTACCTGTAGCAATTGGCGGCAGTCAGGGTTATTACGCGCAGCTAGAACGCGGCAATACCGCTGCAGGTCAAGATTTTGGTCAATGGGTAACAAAGACTGCTCAAGGCTTAGTTCAGGATGCTTACGTGCGTGACAATAATAAGTTGGGAGTTGTAATTACTCCGCAAGTGAACCCTAAAGAAGTAAAAGATTTGGCGAAGTCTTTAGCTCAAGGTTTTCACCGCAATTTTCCCAACCAGGATGTAAGTGTTTTGATTTATGCTCCTGATAAAAAGCTAATTTTGACGGCGAAGTACGACCAGCAATCAAATCAAATTGAATACAATTCTTGATTTGGCAACAAAGTTTATAATGAGCGCGTAGCTTTAATAACATTTTGGAATTTGGGGCTGGCGAAATTATCGAAATTTGAAACATAACAGTTGTGTAGATTTGGGAAAAAACACCATGAGTAGCAGCGATAATTATAAGAGTCAAATCATGAAGGATTTGGCTCAGGGGAATAAAGAAGTGATGCCGGAAACAACCGGTGAAGAGTACGAAAATTTTGACGATTTTGCTCAGAGAACTTCGCCGGATCAGCGCAAACAATTATTCGGGCGTTCTCTGAATCATGACTCGCTACCGCCGGCGCAGTTGGAACCAGAATTGCAAAAGGCGATCGCCCAAATTAAGCCAAAGGAACTGGATGATGTGGCCCGCGAATTCCTCAAGCAGTTGGACAAGAGAGGATTGAACGATCGCCAATTGGAAAAGCAATTAGGACTTTCTACTCACCACGCCAGCCGCATGACTGCTGACGATGTTACCAAACTGGCCTCGTTTACCTATCACAATCACCCGGATATTTTCCGAGATGTGCTCGCCCAAGAGCCTGGTTTGATGAAGTTTTTGGGGAATCCAGTTGTAGTGGGTATTTTGGGAATAGTTGCTGCTAAATGGCTCAACAGTCGCAAATAGTTTAAGGAAGGACTGAAGTCTGAACATCAAACGCTATCAAAAAAGGTTGGATGTTCGGACTTTAGTCATTTTTTGTTGGAAAAAAACTGAAGTCCGAACGCTCAAACCTTTTTGATGGTGCTCAGGGCTACCTCAATTATTAAATTCTTCATTTATTCAATCGATAACTTCTTCAATTCCCCAATTATTCAATCTTAAATTTAAAATTTAAAACTCGTACTGAGCGACTTGTGAGCCAGCGTAGCCGAAACAAGCCCAAGGATCTAAAATCGATGGATGGCTCGCCTTTTTGAGGAAGGCTCTACCTGACACTCCGCAAAATAGAATGTAGGATTAAGTGTTGCCTTGAATCAGAAAAAAAAAGATGAACGTATCCACTATTTGGCGAAAACTCCGCAGCCAGCAAGCCTTCTGCTTCGCTGCACTGCTGGCAGCTTGCCTTGTATTTATCGGTTGTTCCCCCGCCCAGTCAGCGGCTGGCAATTCAGTCGATCCCAAGTTTAAAGAGCAAGTTTTGCAGGTGCTCCGCGAAAACCCCCAAGCAATTTTAGACTCGGTACAAGCGTACCAGCAACAGCAGCAGCAGTCTCTCAAAGCAGCGCAGGAGTCTTTTTTGCAGGCGATGAAAACTAATCCCAAATCTGCGATCGGGGATGCTCCTACCACGGGCTCGGCGGCGCAGCAGATTGTACTTGTAGAATTCTCTGACTTTCAATGTCCGTTTTGCGCGAAGGCTCACGAGACTGTCAAGCAGTTTATGGCAAAACACCAGGACAAAGTTACTTTAGCTTACAAACATTTTCCCTTGACTTCAATTCACCCTCAAGCGCTGCCAGCGGCTAAAGCAGCTTGGGCTGCTGGGCAGCAGGGCAAATTCTGGGAATATTACAATGCTTTGTTTGAAGGGCAGAAAGACTTAGGCGAAGAATTTTACGGATCGATCGCCCAAAAGCTCAATCTAAAATTAGATAAGTTCAACACCGATCGCAACAGCCCCGCCGCCGAAGCCGCCATTGCGAAAGACGTGCAACTGGCTAAACAACTTGGCATTGAAGGCACTCCGTTCTTTATCATGAACGGCCAAACTTTCTCCGGGGCTGTCGAGCTTTCTGAGATGGAAAATATTCTCGCGAATGTCTCGAAATAATCAATCTCATTTCCGGTTGCATCGGAATTAATATTCTCCGAAATGAGGACACTGCACCGGCGGTGTCCCTACAATTAATCTCAGTAGGGACAGGGCATTGCTGTCTCCTCTCTATCGCAAAAAAGTGCAACCGGAGTTGACAGAAACGCTGCTATTGAATTTGGCAAATGGGCATTATTACGATCGCACCAGCCAACAGTAATGCTGCGGTTTGACTGGCAGTTTAAGTCGATCGCAACTGAGCATTACTGTTTGTATGATGTTATAATATAGCCTTTCAAGCGAAAGATGAGGTACTATCCGGGATCGGGCATAAGCCAAACTGGGCATAGGGCATAGGACATACCTCACTTTTTTGATAACCGCTATATATCAGTGATGGAGGAATGGAGGAACAACCTCATGACACCCTTGATATCTCCAACCGATCGAACCAGTGGATTATACGTGCGTTCCCCCGATGGAGAAAAACTCGTTTTTCCCCTGAAACATACAGAAGTCAGAGCCAAAATAGCCGGAAATCTATCGCGAGTTGAAGTCTCGCAAACATTTGAAAATCCTTTCACCAAGCCGCTGGAAGCCGTCTATATTTTTCCGCTACCTGACGAAGCAGCGGTTGATGAGATGGAAATTAAAATTGGCAGTAACACTATTAAAGGCAGCATCAAAAAACGCGAAGAAGCACAAAGAATTTACCAACAAGCCAAACAAGAAGGGCGGACAGCGGGTTTGTTGGAACAAGAGCGAGATAATATTTTCACTCAATCCCTCGCAAACATCAAACCGGGAGAAGAAATCGAGGTTGTGATTCGCTATACGGACAGCTTGAAATTTCAAGCTGGGGATTATGAATTTGTGTTTCCGATGGTTGTCGGGCCGCGATATATTCCCGGTACGCCGCTGGATGAAACTGCAGCCAGCGGTAGCGCCCCAGCCCCAATGACAGTTAATTCGTCTACCGATATTGTTCCCGATGCGTCGCGGCTGAATGCCCCGATTTTGCCGCCGGGAAGGCGATCGGGACAGGATATCGGCGTGACGCTGGAAATTGAGGCGGGCGTACCGATTCGCAATGTCAATTCTCCATCCCACCAACTGCAAATTGAATATTTCGACTCTCCCCAAACTTCCCCAAAAAGCGAGCAAAAGAATGGGCTGAAGGTGCGCGTTCAGTTGGGAAATACAGATACAATTCCCAACAAAGATTTGATTGTTCGCTATCAAGTTGCGGGTCGAGAAACTCAATCGACGGTATTAACTCATTCGGACGCTCGCGGCGGGCATTTTGCAGTTTACTTGATTCCGGCGATCGAGTACAAAACCGATGAAATTGTGCCGAAAGATGTCGTTTTTTTAGTCGATACTTCCGGTTCGCAATCCGGTGCGCCTTTGCAGCAATGTCAGGCATTGTTGCGACAATTTATTAACGGATTGAATCCAGCGGATACTTTCTCGATTTTGGATTTTTCCGACAAAGTGCGACAACTGTCAAAACAACCGCTACCGAATACAGCAGAAAATCGACAACAGGCGATCGAATATATCAACAAACTGCGCGCTGACAATAGTACGGAAATGTTGGGCGGGATTCGGGCGGCGATCGATTTTCCCGCACCATCCGGGCGCTTGCGAACTGTGGTATTCCTCAGCGACGGTTTCATCGGCAACGAAAATCAAGTTCTCGCCGAAGTGCAGCAACACCTTAAATCTGGGAATCGCCTGTACAGTTTCGGTGCCGGGAGTTCCGTAAATCGCTTTTTGCTCGATCGCATTGCCGAAATCGGGCGGGGAATCTCGCGGATTATCCGGCATGACGAACCTGTTAATGAATTTGTGGAAAAGTTCTTCCGGCAAATCAACAATCCGGTGTTAATAAATCTAGAAATTACTTGGCAGGGAGAGGGCGAAAATCCGGTAATTTATCCGTCAGTTGCGCCGGATTTATTTGCCGAACAACCGCTGGTTTTATTTGGAAAAAAGGGCGATCGCGAAGCTGGAATATTGCAGATTAAAGGGGTTAGCGCAGGCGGACACCAGTACGTCCAAACCTACCAACTCGACTTTACCGATCCTGGAAATCCGGCAGTTGCCCAGCTTTGGGGGCGGCACCGCATCAAAGATTTGATGAATCAGATGGTGCAGTACGAAACCAAGGTGGGGGTGGAAACAGTGACAGAAACGGCGCTAACATATCAGCTTCTGTCGCAGTACACGGCTTTTGTGGCTGTCAGCGATGATGTGCGCGTCGAACCGGGTACGGAATCGATCGCGATGAATGTGCCAGTAGAAATGCCGGAAGCGGTGGAATATAGAGGTGTATTTGGTGGCACAGGCTATGTAGAAGATAATGGCTGCACAGACTGGATGGAACAAGAACAAGAATTAGAACGCGGCATCACATTTAATCGCCTAGAAAAACGGGTGTATCCATTGCCCGCACCAGCCAGCGCCCCGATCGCACCGGCCCGCCCGCGCGGCACCTCACCTGTAGAAGTTGTTAGCGCTACGGGATTGGATGAAGAGGCGATCGATAGTTTAAACGAACACTTGGAAACTCTGACTGTCCCGCCCGGTATCAACGGCGAATTGGTGTTAGAAATTGTTTTCGATAAGGTGCGCGCCAGCCGAATAGTCGTGGATGCTGATGCTTCGACTTTGGCGGATGTGGAGTTGCTGAAAATCATCAAAAAATGGCTGTTTAGCTGGCGTATTCCTCACTTTATTGGGGATACAGTGCGCCTGACGTTGCGGGTGCGATCGTAAAACAGCTTGAGTTGCACAACAATAGTCTCCTCATTCCGGCCAATAATTATTCCGATGCTACCGGAATTGATATAACTATAATGTAGTATCAGCGATTTCTAAGATTTGGGACTGGTAGCGCAATTGGAAGAGCACTAGCGACATCATCGCAGAGGTTGGGAGTTCGAGTCTCCCTCAGTTCCACCTTTTTGGGGGCTATAGCTCAATGGAAGAGCGCTTTCTCTGCAGGAAAGAAGTTAGAGGTTCAAATCCTCTTAGCCCCACCCATCAATATCAAATGTGGATATATGAAGGGGTTTTCGCGCTCAATTTCTCAAGGGGTTGGTCAAGATGAATATCCCACCAGACCAATTAGAAATTTGCCTCAATGTTCTGCAACAAATTTCAGAAGATCCAGCGGTCATTGGCGAACACGATCGCTTCAAAAGTTTGATTGCCAAAATCTACAAACAGGGACGCAAAGGTGGGCGTCAAACTCAACAACAACAACGACGAATTGAAGATAGGCAACTCAAAGCATCAACCGTCATGGTGCAGCATCAGCGCCAACAACAGCCATCGGCTGCCTTACCAGAATCAACAACCAGATCGCAGCATTTGCACAAGCCCATCCTTTGTTACATTTGCAAAACACCCTATACAGAAATTCATTTTTTTTATCATTCACTCTGCCCAAAATGTGCTCAATTTAATTACCAAAAACGACAACAGCGAACCCATTTAGTTGGGCGAACTGCATTAGTGACAGGCGGACGCATCAAGATTGGCTATCAGATGGGATTGCGACTGTTGCAAGATGGTGCTAGGGTGATTCTCACCACAAGATTCCCCTATGACTGTGCTAATCGCTATAGTCTAGAACCCGATTTCGAGCAGTGGCGCGATCGCCTGCAAATTCACGGACTCGATCTGCGAAATATTCCAGCATTAGAAACATTTGTACGGAATTTATTCCATACTGAATCCGCTCTCGATCTGATTATCAACAATGCAGCTCAAACTATCAAGCGTCCATTGGCATTTTATCAGCATCTCTTAGAGCGAGAAGAAGAAGCATCACAAATACTCAGCAACAACGCGCAAGCATTAATCCCGATGGATCGCAATCTATTAAAGGAGCAATTACCTCGACATCAATCTATTTTACTCGAAAGTCAACCGAATTACAAAGCTAGCCTACCGGGTGCGATCGCCGATCACTTCCCGCGCGATTGCTTCGATGCTGACGGACAACAACTGGATCTTCGCCCCGAGAATAGCTGGTTGCTAAAACTGGATGACGTAAATACGATTGAGTTACTTGAAGTACAGGTGGTCAACGCGATCGCACCCTTCATTCTTAACAGTCAACTCAAACCATTACTACTTCGTTCATCCTTTGAAAGACGATTTATCATCAATGTTTCAGCAATGGAAGGACAATTCAACCGCGACAGT
Organism: Microcoleus sp. S36a_B3; assembly: GCF_036700745.1. Classification (NCBI taxonomy): domain Bacteria; kingdom Bacillati; phylum Cyanobacteriota; class Cyanophyceae; order Oscillatoriales; family Microcoleaceae; genus Microcoleus; species Microcoleus sp. S36a_B3. Next base: position 129,606 of record NZ_JAUBPN010000007.1, read on the forward strand.
AAAACACCCTATCATCCCCATACCAATATGGCAAAAGCAGCTTTGAATATGATGACGCGAACCTCGGCGGTTGATTATGCTCGATATAATATTTTCATGAACAGCGTCGATACGGGTTGGATTACCAATGAAAATCCCGATCCTAAGAAAATACGAGTTCAAGGAGAACAAGGCTTTTACACGCCATTAGATGCGATAGATGGGATGGCAAGAATTTACGATCCGATCGTTCAAGGTATTGAAAATCCCGAGCCTCCCATTTACGGTCATTTTCTTAAAGACTACGCCCCCTATCCCTGGTAGCAAATGATGATAAATACCGCTCTTCACTGTCCGTTACCCAATCCTATAGAGTCTTCCTCCGAAGTTGTAATCGAACTCAAATCGTTAATCGATTATCTCCAAACCGATCGACCGATAGCTCAAAAAATAGTCTTCCCGCGCGGCACAGTCATGCCCGATGGACGACTTGATTTGTGCAAGCAAGATTTAGGTGTAATGGGATGTCATTTAGTGACTGAAGCATTGGCAAACAATGATGCGATCGCTAGCTTATTATTGGGAACCAATGGTATTGGCGATCGGGGTGCTAAGGATGTGGCGCGATTGATTCAACGTAACCACCGTTTAGAGATTGTCTATTTAGGTTGCAATGCGATTTCATCGACAGGTATTGCTGCACTTGCCGAAGCGCTGACGCAGAATCAATCTATAACTGGTTTGTGGTTAAAACGCAATCCGATTGGCGTAGAAGGTGCAGATAGTCTAGCGGAAATGTTGCGTCACAATACAAGTATCCGCACCCTAGATTTGGTCAATACTCAAATAGGAGATGAGGGATTAGCAGCCATTTTAGAGGTTTTGACTTACACCAATCGTACTGTTGAACGGCTGTACTTGGGCGGCAATCAAATTCAGGAAAACCATGCTGCTTTACTGGCTAATCTTTTAGCTGATAATCCTGTGATTACTGGCTTATTTCTTAATGTCAATCATCTGGGCGATCGAGGTGTTACAGTTTTAGTGGATGGATTGGCAGAAAATAAAACACTGGTTGATTTAGGACTAGCTAGCAATGGAATTGGGGTAGCAGGGTGCAATCCATTATTAGCAGCAGTGGCAACCCATCCCAAACTTAGTAATCTGGATTTAGGTTATAGTCCTTCTACAGGAGTGTTGGGATCGCAGCCCAATCAGATTGGAGATATCGGTGCAAGTGCGATCGCCCATTCGATCGCACGGAACCAAACCTTATTGAAACTCAATCTTTGTCGGAATGGAATTGGCAATTTGGGAAAAAAAGCGCTCATTTATGCATTAGAAATCAATCAAAAATTACGTTATCTGATTTTAGATGGGCAACCATATCGACGAATTGAAGTTTTGTTAGAGCGCAACCGAATGCTGAATTTTGGTGAAGAATTACATCAGCCTCGTAGTGTTTCTTTAATCCAGAGTGTATATCGTTGAGTTGAACCCTGTTTTGCGACTCGTCAGTATTTAATGTAAAATAAATTCAGCAAATTTTAGAACTAGGACAGGCCGATCGATACCGCCGCAAACAACCGGGATTAATCTGGGCGAGTAGTTTATTGCCGGGGCGATCGTGAATTTATCTGCCCTCCAAGGTTCGCAACCTGCAATAGTCGAGACGATTCACTTTCGTTCATCCTTTCTATCCCTTTTCATCCCACACTAACCTCGATCGGTATAGTGTGGGGATTCCCGTCTGTTTAGCTAAAAAGTCATGCAACAGTTTGTAGTGAGGACTTCAGTCCTTTCTTAAATCTTTTAGCCACTAAGGACTAAAGTCCTGACTGCGAACCAGTTTTATTCTGGGTAATTCGCCGGAAACGATCGCATTTTCAACTAAACAGCAGCCAACTCAGGAGTCGGGCGCTTGCTGTTGCGGATACCTTCGATCGCGCTTGCGTAATCCTTCGCCTTAAACACGGCAGAACCCGCGACGATCGCATTTGCGCCGGCTTCCAGAACCTGCCAAGTATTGTTCGTCTTCAAACCGCCATCCACCTCAATCCAAGGATCGAGGCCCTTCTCATCGCACATTTGGCGCAACTGGCGAATTTTCGGCAGCACCGCCGGGATAAAACTTTGACCGCCAAAGCCCGGATTGACGCTCATAATCAGCACCAAATCGCAAAGTTCCAGCACGTACTCGATCAACTCCAGGGGTGTCGAAGGATTCAGCACCACACCAGCCTGCTTGCCCAATTCCCGAATTTGACCTAGGGTGCGGTGCAAGTGAGGCGAAGCATTGTGCTCGGCGTGAACGGAAATAATGTCCGCACCAGCCTTAGCAAAGTCTTCGACGTATTTCTCCGGCTCCACAATCATCAGGTGGACATCTATTATCTTGGTAGTAACGGGACGAATTGCTTCGACAATCATCGGCCCGATAGTAATATTAGGAACAAAGCGACCGTCCATCACATCTACGTGAATCCAGTCAGCCCCAGCTCGATCGACCGCCTGAATCTCTTCTCCGAGACGGCTAAAATCGGCTGATAATATTGATGGAGAAATAACGATCGGTTTTTGAGATTTGGTCATGGCTAAGTCTGTTCTCCTGTCTGCGGTGCTGTATCCAGTTTATCAAAATACGGCTCTCCGGGTCGAAAAGTTGCTGGCGGGCGATCGACCGCCAGCAATCACCGAAAAATTTTGCCTCTGACAGACAACGTTTGTGCAAAACCAGCCCTGCTGCGAATTTTGGTCTGCGAGCTCAATTTTCTGTCAAACCAATAGATTTTGTGCAAAACTAGACCTCCTGTAAATTTTGAATGCAAATTATGAAAAATACACATCCCTCAGAAAATCCTGAACTCGATCGGGCAAGTCTGTTTGTATTAATGATCCCAGTCATCGGCTTTTTCCCCGCCCTGTGGAATCTTTACCGGCGTCAGGGCAGCCCCGAACGCAAAGCCGTCAGCCGCTTGGCAATTGCCCTTGCTTTTAGTTGGCTCCTAGGACATATTCTTTTAGAAGGTGCAGCGATTTCTGCGGAATCTCCGACACTTACCATGTTATTAATGAGTAGCCTGCTAACAACCAGTTATTTTATTGTTTCTGTGGGACTGATGGTTCGTCTCTGGAAGCGTCAACCGCTATGGTTGCCCGGAATAAGTCGCGTAGCCGAGCAAGTGGTCGGCAAACATTTATCATAATTTAGGGTTCTTTTAAGCCCGACCCTATTGATTGAGTGCAGTTTCCGCTTGATACTACATATTTCCGCGATGTTTTTTTATTTTTGTTGTCTGTGAGGAAGCCAGTGCCAGTTCAAAAAACTCCTAATCAAGACCCTATCGAACAATCAACCGCTCAACCTGCAACTAAAAAATCGAACCAGCCACATCGAGGCCGTTGGTTGGGTTTTGGTTTTGGTTTGGCTGGAGTAGCAATGCTCTCAGCCACCGCCGGAGCGCTGCTAGCCGTCTCGCTTTCCACAACACCGCTTCAGCAACAAAAGTTGACTCCCGAAGAAGCGGCGGTGTTTTCTCAAGGCGACATGGCAAAGCTCAACATGAAGATGCCGGAACTGACTCGTCCAGTTAATATTTTAGTTTTAGGACTTAAGGTTCTGAGTTCAGACCTCGACGGCCATCCCGACAAGGAACAGGGATACGATGTCTGGCAAAACTCTTTTAAAGGGTTAACCGATACCATGCTATTGGTGAGGTTTGACCCTCAAAATAAAAGATTAAGCGTGCTTTCGATTCCCCGTGACACCCGCACCTATGTTGAAGGTAGGGGTGAAGTGAAAATCAACGAAGCTAATTACTACGGTGGCCCGGCTTCGTCAGCTAAATCAGTCAGCGGACTCTTGGGCGGCGTGGGAATTGACCGTTATGTCACAGTCAATATTCAAGGCATCAAAAGCTTGGTAGATGCACTGGGCGGCATTACTATTAATGTCCCTAAAGACATGAAGTATACCGATGAAAGCCAACATTTATATATAGATTTAAAGGCTGGCAAGCAGCTTCTCAACGGCGAACAAATCGTGCAATATTTGCTTTACCGGCACGACGATTTGGGCGATATTGGGCGGGTGCAGCGCCAGCAATTGTTGATGCGGGCTTTTGTGGAACAGGAAGTTAATGTAGGTTTGCTGTCTCGCTTGCCGAAGATTTTGTCGGTAATTCAGTCTCACATTGACACAAATTTGAGTATAGAAGAATTGGTGGCTTTGGCTGGTTTTGCTACTCAAACCGATCGCGCTGGCGTGCAGATGTTGATGGTTCCCGGCAGATTCAGCGATCCTAAAGACTATAAGGCAAGTTTTTGGTTGCCAGACCAAAATGCGATCGAAACTATGGTGGCAGAGCATTTTGACTTCGGTCAAAATACTTGGACAATCGAGAATGCTGATGCGACTTTTCTGAAGGTGGCGATTCAAGACAGTACGGGCAATGAATCGGCTGTTGAAGATTTTGTCAATACTCTGACTCGCGCTGGCTATCGGAATGTCCAGGTTTATAAAGATTGGCCAGAACCGCTAGAAGAGACTACGATTGTCGCTCAAGACGGCGATATTAAAGGTGCCCGAGCGATTCAACAGTCTTTGGGTTTTGGAGATGTGCTGGTTGAGAGTACGGGTTCTTTGCAGTCGGATGTGACAATCAGATTGGGCAAGGATTGGTTGAGCAAAAAAACTAAGTATGGAAGCGAATTGAAATCTTTTTAAACTGGGTTTTAAATTCGATATTTGTAGGGACGCAGCAGTGCTGTGTCCTGTTTTTTTGTGTGGGTAGAGAAGGAGGCGATCGCTTTTTAGTCGATTTACTGATAGTATATTTTTGGGTGATGATGAATCGCGATCGCCATACTGATACTTCCCTCCGCAACCAGAAATGACACAATAATCAACGAGGGAAAGCTTAAGATTTTTTATAAAGGTAGGGTTGATGAACAAGGGTGCTAAAATAGACCGACAGCGCGAACATCAGGCAAATGAACGCACCTTTCTTGCATGGTTGCGAACTTCACTCGCTTTAATTGGTTTTGGATTTGCGATCGCTCGGTTCAGTTTATTTCTCCGCCAATTTCAAGCTACAGTGACTCAACAAGAAGTTTCTTCCCCTCCCTTCTTCAACTCCGAAACTTTAGGGCTGAGTTTAGTCGTTTTTGGCATTGCGGTCATAGCCTTAGCAGCATGGCGTTACAATCGAGTTTTCTGGCAAATCGAGCGAAGTGATTATCGCCCTAATCGCGTGCTAGTTTGGATTCTGACGGGAGTTGTGATGATTTTAGGAACGTTAAGCATTCCGTTGTTGCTGTGGCGAGATCGCGCAAATATAGCTCCCACTTCAACTCCTAAAAACTCTCAATTCTAAGTTAACCCGATCGCTCAGTTCAAGTCAAAACAACCGCAACCATATTATCGATCGGGTTAATCGCGATCGCCCACAGGTAAACTCAGTATAAACCCTGTTTGACCTAGGATTGCAGCATCTAGTTGAATATCGCCGCCGTGGGCCCGTGCGATTTCCCTTGCTAAACTCAGCCCCAATCCCGATCCTTCTATTTTTTGGATTTGACTGGAGTCACCGCGATGGAAGCGCTCAAAAATTAGCTTGCGCTCGCTTAAAGAAATATCTTGAGAACTATTGACAATTTTCACAATTACTATTTTTTCGTGACGCTGGGCTTGTAATCGGAGCCAACCCTTCGGTAAATTATATTTAATAGCATTCCCAACTAGATTTTGCAAAACCTGCACCAGCAAATCGCGATCGCCCTGTATAAATAACTTGGGAGCAATTTCCATGTCCACCTCTAAATGTGGTGCTAGCAGTTCCATATCTTCGGCAATTTCCGATAGCAAAGCCGACAGATTCACCTCAACCAAATGTAAACCCATACGTCCGGCATCGGCTAGAGAAAGTAAGAGAAGTTTGCGGGTAATTTCACTCAAGCGGTGCACTTCATCCAATAAATTACTCAGAGTTTGCTGCACTTGAGAACCAGATTCAACTTGATGCAAAGCAAGCTCTATTTGCCCTTGCAAAATTGCCAGCGGAGTCTTTAATTCGTGAGCCGCATCTCCACTAAAACGAGAAGCTTGTTTAAAACTCCGTTCCAGACGTTCTAACATCTGATTGAACACAGAAATTAATTCTAAAAATTCAATATCCGTCGAACCAACAGGGACGCGCCGATCGAGCCCTTGTACGGTGACATTGCGAATAGCCATCGTGAGTCGCCCAATGGGATACAGAATACTCCGCGATATCAACCACGCTCCACCTCCTACGAATAACAGCACTACGGGAATAGAAATTAGAAAGATATTGCCAATCGATGCCATTTCCCGATCGATCGCTTGTAAGTTAACAGCGATCGCTATTTGAGTCTGAGGAGAATGAATCGCGCCTACACGCCAAACAGCCGTGCTAGTACGCTGGGTTGCTAGCTTAGCTTTGAAAACTCGAGGAAAATCCGGTTGATCGAATTGAGGAGGCCGATCGCGCGGGGGTCTTCTTTCTCTCGGTAAGAATGAATCGGGTCGATCGGGAGGTGGTTGATGGGGAGGTGGTGGATAGAGTGAATGTGGTGGAGGGGGAGGTTCTAATTCAAAAGGTATTCTGGCAGGATCGGGAGGGGGTTGGGGCAGCGATCGCCATAATGAATTAGGATCAAGTCCATCTTGCCACTGGCGCGATCGGTAGAGCAAATTACCATCTCTGTCATTCACCAGCAAAGCCGCGGTTGTTTCCCCATCATTCATGCCCAAAACTGATGGCAAAGAATTAGCATAATTATCCCATTGAGCTGATTGCGGGCGAGTAGATTGGATTAACTGATTCTTAATTTCAGCATCAAGACGTTTTACCTTAGCATCGTAAATCAACCACCACGAAACAATACTAAAGCCAATTATAGAAATACTTGCCAGAACAGCAGAGAATAGAGTAATCCGAAAGCGAAAAGATTGCAATTTCATGATGGGGAATCTGGTTTGCGAAACCGATAGCCAACACCGCGCACGCTCTCAACCCATCCCGTACCGCCGATGGGTTCAAGTTTTTTGCGAATGCGTTGAATACAGACATCTACCACATTCGTATTTGGATTAAAATCATAGCCCCAGATATGTTCGAGAATTTGCGTGCGGGTGAGTACCCTACCAGGCGATCGCATCAGATATTCCAACAGATTAAACTCGCGGGTTGTCAGTTCGACTGTATGGGAATCGCAAGTAACTTCTCGGAGAATGCGATCGAGCTTAACTGGGCCAACACTCAAAATATTTTGCCCGCTTCCAGAAGCACGCCGCACAACAGCATAAATCCGAGCAACTAACTCCTCAACAAAAAACGGTTTAGCCAAATAATCATCAGCACCGAGATGCAAGCCTTCAATGCGATCGTCTAATTCATTGCGAGCCGTCAATAAAATCACAGGTACATTGCGCCCCGCTTTTCGCAGCAGTTTGAGGATAGACAATCCGTCTTTTCCCGGTAAAACAATATCAAGCACGATCGCATCGTACTGATTATCCATCGCCCGCCCGTAGCCATCGTTGCCATTATCGCAATAATCCACAACAAAGCCTTGTTCTTTCAAGCCGATACAAACAAAATTAGCGATTTTTTCTTCATCTTCAACGTAGAGAATATTCATAAATTCACCGATGCGTTGTGATTATACAGTGATTGTTTATTTAATTAAATTACAAAATTGTAATCTATCAGCAGAGTTCCCCGTCATGTTTGGGTAGTTTGATGCTGCTATCAACTATTTGGCGATCGGCAATTATAACTACCATGAAAAATCCTGCACTACTCGCATTACCTGCTACAGCTTTGCTGCTGGGATTGAGCAGCTTGACTTTGGGCGATCGAACTACAGTCAGTTTTAACATCCCGCTAGCCCAAAGCCAACCCGCGCCCGATCGACAGCGCAGACATCCGCCCCGTATAGATTTTGCCGCTGCGGCCAAACAATTAGGAATCACCGAAGCCGAGTTAATCGAAGCATTGGGGCTACCAGCCAAACCGCCCGAACCACCAACTGAAAATAATCGCCCGCCGGGCCCACCGCCCCCTCCTCGTTTAGATATTGCCGGTGCAGCGAAAAAGTTGGGTATTACCGAAGCACAGCTAATCAAAGTTTTGGGCATTCCACCGCGTCCATCGGGCGATCGTAATATACCTGACAATTCAGAAAAACGGTAATTTTCCAGATTACAAAACTGTAATCCCAGCACAGAGATAAATGTCATGTTGAACCAGCTTAATGATTGTAGCGACTAAAGCAAAAGGCGATCGATAATTCATTTCTTTAGCCTGACAAATGCTTTCAACTTAGAAACTTAATCGAGATAATTACACCATGCCACCACTATTTCCCAATCCTAATTCAATTAATGCACCGGGCAATCCTCCACCTCCAAATCAAGGAGTACCGGGCAATCCTCCACCTCCAAATCAAGGCGGACAACTTACCAATTCTGCTCTACCTCCCCAAAACCCAACTCCACCAGTACCGCCAGCCAACAGTATCAACACCACAACAGGAAACGACAATATTACCGGAGATAGTTTAGACAACTTCATCCTAGGGAGTAGCGGCACTGATAGCATCCTTGGAGGATTAGGCACGGATACAATCAGCTATCTTTCCCTCAGCAATAGCATTACCCTTGAGGCTAAAGGCATTGTAGACAAGGGCGCAGCCGGCACAGACAGCCTTCAAAGCATCGAGCAAATCATTGCTCCTTTGGGGCAGATTAACACCATCGATGCTTCCACAGGTAGCGGCACAGCTTCTATTAATGCAAATTTGTTGCAGAATAGTTTAGCAGTTAACAATTTACCCGGTATCGGCACTCTGAATTTTACTGTAGAGAATTTCGCGAATGTCACGGGCACGCCCAATGTAGATGTGATTACCGGCAATAACCTAGACAATTATTTAATAGGAGAAGCGGGTAACGACACACTTTCGGGTGGACGTGGCAATGATACGCTGATTGGAGTCAATCCATCGAGTGCTACACCGGGAAGCAACGAAACAGATGTGCTGATTGGCGGTCGAGGTAGAGATGTTTTTGTTCTCGGTGATGCCGCAATCAGCTACTATCAAGGAACAGGAGTTGCAGTAATTCAGGATTTCCAACAGGGAATCGATCGCATTCAGTTACATGGGAGTATTTCCAACTACAATATTGTTGGTAACTCCATCAATTTAGCTGGTACTTCTGACCAAATTGCTGTAATTCAAGGTGGCTTTACCCCTGATAGTTTCATATTCGTGTAATATCAATTGCGGCTGCACTCAGACATGATACCGAGGAGACGGCAGTGGAGTTTCCCTACCCAAAATAATATTGTAGGGACACGGCACTGCCGTCTCCTAATTTCTTCTTCCTACTTCTTCCTTCGTGTTCTTCGCGTCTTCGCGGTTCAATAATACTTATGATACCGAAGACACGGCAGTGCAGTTTCCCTACCCAAGATAATATTGTAGGGACACGGCACTGCCGTCTCCTAATTTCTAATTTGCTGCAATTACCGATCGCCCTTTAATCCAATCAAGTAAAATAGGATTGACCAATTCCGGCGCTTCATCCTGCGGACAATGGCCAACTCCCTCCAAAGGAATAAACTTTTCAACAGCCGGAAAATTTGCCAATTCTCGCCCCAGGGCGATCGGCTCCCAAGGATCGTTTGCACCCCACAAAATCAAAGCCGGACAGCTCAAACGCGGCAACAAATCCTCCGGTAGCGGCCCTTGAGAATAGCTGATAAATGCCACAAATACATCCACAGCGCCGCTATCTCGCGCTGGTTTTAACAAGATTTCTACAAGTTCGTCGGTGACAGCTTCCGGCTGGTGATAGGCTTGCAAAAGCACTTTTTTGACTGTTTTTGGCGTGGCTAACTGTTTAAAAAATAATTGACTTATCCACTTGATATTTAAAACTTTTTGTGCAATTGGCGCTCCAAAACTGCGATACCAAGGCATTTCGGCGCGCTTGCGATCGTGCAGCAAACGCAGAGAACAATTGAGTAAAATTACGGCAGAAGCAATATCGGGAAAATCAACAGCGGCTTGCATAATTGCTACGCAGCCGATCGAATTTCCCACCAAAAAAGCCGGCCCGCCCGCAACTTCCCGACAAAAATCAGCAATTAGCTGTCCCCAAGTTTCAAAAGTATAGTCAATCTCAAGTTTGGGCGCGGGCTTAGCAGAACCGCCAAAACCGATGAGGTCGATCGCGTAACAGCGACAATCAGCAGCCAATGCCGGCAAATTCTTGCGCCAGTGGCCCGAAGACGCGCCAAAACCGTGGACAAACACCACCGCAGGGCCCTCGGTTCCCGCAGCCTGGTAGCAAATGGGAAAACCTTTCCACAGCCAAGTTTGAGGTGCAGCAAGTGTTGACAGAGTGGGAGTAGAAGGTGTCATAGAAATAAAAAAAGTGAAAATTGAAGAATGGGAAGGACTGAAGTCCTTACTACAAAAGGTATCGCAATTCTAGGCAACCACTAAGACATAAATCCTAAACCTTCCTTCCCTCCTCCCTCTGCGCCCTCTGCGCCCTCTGCGGTTAATTCCTCTTCCTTCTTCCTTCTTCCCTCTTCCTTCTTCCTCCTGAATTACATCCGTTACATCCGTTACATCCCGTACATTGCTCGTTGCCGAACTTCCCTCTTCCCTCTTCCTTCTTCCTTCTTCCCTCTTCCTTCTTCCCTCTTCCTTCTGACTTTGCAGTTAGAGGCGATACTATGTCACGATTAAAGATGCTGACTTCTTTGCTGTATTAAAATTTCCCTTATGCCAACGATCGTTTCCACTGCTGTCGTACCGTTTCTGGGGTCAGAAATTGTACCAGACTACGACACAGCCAAAGTAGTAATCTTGCCAATTCCCTACGAAGCAACCACCACCTACCGCCGGGGGTGCGAAAACGGGCCCGCCAAACTGCTAGAAGCTTCTCACCAGCTCGAATGCTACGACGAAGAACTAGATTCCGAAGTTTGCTACGATGTTGGCATTTATACCGCATTGCCGATCGCCGATACTCGCAACCATCAACCAGTTTCATCCTTAGAAATGCTGGAAGTCACGCAACAAACCGTACACCAGCTAATTACCGAAAATAAATTTGTAATTTCCCTCGGAGGCGAGCACAGCATCACCGCCGGCATTGTCGAAGGCTACCGCCAAGGCTACCCGGATGAACCCTTCACCGTCGTGCAAATCGATGCCCACGGCGACTTGCGACACGAATACGAAGGCTCGATCCACAACCACGCCTGCGTGATGCGGCGTATTGTTGATATGGGCTTGCCGACACTGCAAATCGGGATTCGCGCTATCTGCAAGGAAGAAGCCGACTTGATTAAAGCCAAACAGCTAAACGTGATTCGAGCTCGGGAAATTGCTACTCAACCGGATTGGGCAGATCGCGCCATTGCCAGCATAACAACCAAACGAGTATTTTTGACGATCGACCTAGACGGCATCGACCCGACATTAATTCCAGGGGTAGGCACACCCGAACCGGGTGGGTTAAATTGGTATTCGCTAACCGGATTTTTGCGGCGCGTCTTCGAGTCCTACGAAGTAATCGGCTGTGACATCATGGAATTAGCACCTGTTGTAGATTCTGTCGTCTCAGAATTTACCGCCGCCAAATTAACCTACAAACTTATTGGATATCAAGCGGCGGCTCAAGGTTGGCTAAAGCAAAACGAGGAATAAATCGCGAATTATTAATCAAAATAAGCTGTTGGCCAGGTTAGAATCAAAGTAAAACCCAAAAACAGCTAATTTGATTATTGCTAAGAATTTCATCTTTCACGCTCGCAAATACTGCTCTTAACCTCCTGAAAACATGAGTTTACCAATCGAAACAACGGGTACTTCAATTAATGGCTACGCTCCCGATTTTGAACTGCCGGGAGTTGACGATGAAGTTCACCATTTAGCTCGCTATTTAGAAAAATTTCGGGCAATCGGGGTAGTATTTATCTGCAATCATTGCCCTTACGTGAAGTTGTATATCGATCGCCTGAAAGAACTTCAAGTAGCTTTTCAAGATCAAGCTGTTACGTTGATCGGGATTAATGCCAATGATTGCAACCAGTATCCAGACGACAGTTTTGAGAATATGAAAATTTTTGCGGCCGACAATCAACTCAACTTCCCGTACATCCGAGACGTTGCTCAAGATGTGGCCCACAGTTTTGGGGCTTCTAAAACGCCGGAAGTTTTTTTGTTAGACCGAGACGGCAAATTGCGCTATAAAGGTTTAATTGATGATAATGCCGACGACGCGGCGGCGGCACAGGTTTTTTATCTGCAAAGCGCGATCGACCAATTGCTCAAAGACGAACCGGTAGAACCTTCTATTACAGAGGCGATCGGTTGTTCTGTCAAGTGGCGACAATAGGGATAACACCTGAAATCCGTAGGAACACGGCACCGCCCATTAGTGTGAATTTAACGTCAAACGTAGTGCGAGTCTTCTGTCTAGCGATTAAGGCCAGATCCCCCCTTAGCTTGCCCCCTACTCCCCCTTCTTAAGGGGGGGACAAGATTCTGCTCAAAGTCCCCCTTCTTAAGGGGGATGCGAGGGGGATCTGGCCTCTGCTATAAACGAGAAATACAAAGATTTTCACATTTAAGTTGACACTAATGATCGGTGCCGTCTGCCTACCGCACTATTATTTAACGAACCGCGAAGATGCAAAGAGCGCGAAGGAAGAAAAAGAGGAAGATAGTTTTGTAGCGGTTTTGATATAATTCAAAATCAAAGATTCTCAACTATTCCCGATGAACCTAAAAAGAAAACGTATTCTCAACTTGATAATCGCAGCCGTCGCCACACTGGTACTGCTGATTAGTTGGAACTTATTTCAGAATGTTTCCCCAGCCACAGCACAGCAGCGCACGTCTTTAACTGTATCCGCCGCCATCAGTCTCTCGCCCGCCTTAACAGAAATCAAAACAGTATATCAAAGCAGCAATCCCAATACTACTATTACTTATAATTTTGGTGCTTCCGGCGCTCTAGAGCAGCAAATTCAGCAAGGAGCTCCGGTAGATGTATTTTTCAGCGCCGCGACTAAACAAATGGATGGTTTACAAAAAGCTAATTTGCTGATGAACGAGACGCGCCGCAATTTGCTGACAAATCGCCTAGTTTTGATTACTCCTAAAAATGGCGCTGTTTTGAGCGATTTTAAACAGTTGACAGAGGCAAAAATCAAGAAAATTGCGATCGGCGAACCCAAAAGCGTACCTGCGGGACAATACGCTCAGGAAATGCTAACTAAGCTCGGATTGTGGCCGCAACTGCAGCCAAAATTAGTATTGGGAAATAACGTCCGCCAAGTGCTAACATTTGTCGAAAGCGGTAACGTTGATGCCGGTATAGTCTACACCACAGATGCCAAAGCATCGGACAAAGTAACAGTGCGACTAACCGCGGCAGAAAACTTGCACTCGCCCATTGTTTATCCGCTAGCAATTATCAAAAACAGCCGCAATCCCGCCGCAGCAAAAGCCTTTGTTGAGTTTTTAGCGGGCGATCGCGCTAAAATAGTATTTCAGAAATACGGATTTGGTCTAGCTCGTTAATTAGAAACCCGGAGGGCGGGCACGGGGACACCGCCCCTACAGTTGATTCTCTTCCTTCTCTTTCTTCCTTCGCGCCCTTCGCGTCTTCGCGGTTCGTTAAAAAAAATCTCATTCACAAATCATCCAAAACTGCGATAGTTCATCCAAAATATGGAATTTGACATATCTCCATTATGGATATCCCTAAAATCATCAGCCATCGCCACATTCTTTACCTTCTTTCTGGGAATAGCTGCCGCCCGGTGGATGCTTTCAACTCGCATCCGAGGTAAAGCGTTGATTGAAGGCATTTTCATCTCTCCTTTGGTTTTGCCGCCCACGGTAGTCGGATTTTTGCTGCTACTGCTGTTTGGTAGAAATGGCGCGATCGGTCAATTTCTTCTAAAATTTGATTTAACTATAATTTTTACTTGGCAAGCCGCCGTAATTACTGCCACTGTCGTATCATTTCCCCTGATGTACAAAACTGCTTTGGGGGCTTTTGAGCAAATTGATGCCAATCTTCTCAATGCAGCCCGCACTTTGGGCGCTTCGGAAGGGACGGTTTTTTGGCGGATTATGTTGCCGCTAGCGTGGCCGGGAATTATAGCAGGAACTATTCTCGCATTTGCCCGCGCTTTGGGTGAATTCGGCGCGACGCTGATGTTAGCTGGGAATATTCCCGGACAAACTCAAACTATCCCGATGGCAATTTATTTTGCGGTGGAAGCTGGGGATATGAGGCAAGCTGCTATTTGGGTTTTGATTATTCTCAGTCTTGCTTTGAGCGTGCTCACTTTGGTTAATTACTGGACTTATTTACCGAGAATTTCGTCCAAGCCAAATCCTAACTATCAACGGCAATCTAATCTCGCTCAATTTGGCTCTAAAGTTACCATAAAAGCCCCAAAAAAACAACTGGAAGGCGGACTATTTTTAAATATTTTTAAACCTCTTTCTGGCTTTGCTTTGGAGGTCGGTTTTGATATCGGTCAGGAAGTGCTGGGAATTCTGGGCGCGTCGGGTTCCGGCAAAAGCATGACTCTGCGCTGTATCGCGGGTTTGGAAACTCCCAGCAGCGGTAAAATTGCAGTTAATGGAAAGGTTTTATTTGACTCGGCAGAGGGCATTAATTTACCTTCTAAAGACCGCCGTATTGGTTTTTTGTTTCAAAACTATGCTTTGTTTCCTCATCTGAATGTGGCTCAAAATATTGCTTTTGGTTTGCAGCATTTATCTAAAAGCGAGCAAAAAATTCGGGTCAAAGAACAGCTTGTTTCGGTGCAAATGTTGGGAATGGAAAACCGCTATCCCCACGAACTTTCTGGCGGCCAGCAGCAGCGGGTGGCTTTGGCGAGGGCGATCGCCCCGAATCCCGATTTACTGCTGTTAGACGAACCGTTTTCGGCTTTGGACACGCACTTGCGGAGTCAACTGGAACGGGAGTTAATGCAGGTTCTGGCTAATTATCGGGGAATTACTTTGTTTGTCAGTCACAATTTAGAGGAAGTTTACCGGGTGTGTAAAAATCTGTTGGTGTTGGCTGAGGGAAAGCCGATCGCCTTTGATACCAAACAGAACATTTTCGATCGCCCGCGCAACTTCACCGTCGCGCAGTTAACGGGCTGCAAGAATTTCTCTGCTGCTAAACCGGTTGCTGAAACTGTCGTAGAGGCGATCGGCTGGGGCTGCACTTTGACTGTAGTCGAACCAATTCCCAAATCTCTAGTTTCTGTCGGAATTCGAGCTCATCAAATCAATTTTGTTAGCGGGTGCGATCGCGAAAATACTATTCCTTGTTGGATCGCCTCAACAGTAGAAACTCCCCACCGAGTGACATTATATCTCAAGTTGCACTCGCCTCCCCACGATTCCCAAGATTATCACTTGCAAGCTGAACTTTTCAAGGAAAAGTGGCGGGCGATCGAGGACAATTCTTTTCCATGGTATGTTTATTTGGAGCCAATTAGGTTAATATTAATGGAGGCATGAGTCAACAGTTAACAGTTAACAGTTAACAGCCAACAGCCAACAGTCAACAATTAACAATTAACCAGATTAAGTCATGACAGACAAAGTTAAAAAAACCGATGCCGAATGGCAACAGCAACTCAGCCCAGAACAGTTCAAAGTTACCAGAAAAAAGGGAACCGAAAGAGCTTTTAGTGGCGAATATCACGACAACAAAAAGCCCGGAATTTATAAGTGTATTTGCTGCGGTACCGAGCTATTTAAATCAGAAACAAAATACGATTCCGGTACTGGTTGGCCGAGTTTTTACGCTCCCATTAACGAAGAAAATGTCAAGAATGAGTCGGATAACAGCTTATTCATGCGCCGCACTGAGGTACTGTGTGCTGTTTGTGACGCTCATCTCGGTCACGTATTCAACGATGGGCCAAAACCCACGGGCCAGCGTTACTGCATGAATTCTGCTTCTCTTGATTTCGTTCCCAAGGAATAAATTAAGTCCGTATTTCTCACCAAAAAACCCGGTTTCTGCCTTAACTTTAAGATTGCTCAAAAAGAAGATTAGGCCGAGAAACCGGGTTTTTATCCGTTCCCAGCAGCCTGTTCCAAGCAATTGATGTTCAAAATGCACCCGTGCTGCTATCTTATGGTGGAGACAAAAAGAAAAAATAGTGGCGGCATGGGGATGGTTTATCAGCGGGTTTTGCTGAAGCTCAGCGGTGAAGCGCTGATGGGCAGCTTGGGCTACGGCATCGATCCGGTAGTCGTTGGATCGATCGCCCAGGAAGTGGCTAAAGTAGTGTCCGAAGGCATCCAAATCGCGATCGTTGTCGGCGGCGGCAACATTTTTCGCGGCGTAAAAGCTGCTTCTGCAGGGATGGATCGGGCAACAGCCGACTATGTGGGCATGATTGCTACGGTGATGAATGCTATCACTTTGCAGGATGCCTTGGAACAAGCAGGAGTACCAACGAGGGTACAATCGGCGATCGCCATGCAAGAGGTAGCTGAACCCTACATCCGGCGGCGGGCAATTCGTCACCTCGAAAAAAAACGGGTAGTAATTTTTGGTGCCGGTTCTGGCAATCCTTTTTTTACTACTGATACTACAGCCGCTTTGCGGGCGGCGGAAATTGATGCACAGGTGATTTTTAAAGCTACTAAGGTAGATGGGGTCTACGATTGCGACCCCCACCTCAACCCCAACGCGCGCAGGTATCAAACCCTCACCTACGCCCACGTCTTGAACCAAGACTTGCGGGTGATGGACAGTACCGCGATCGCCCTGTGCAAAGAAAATAATATTCCTATTATGGTATTTGACCTCTCGGTATCGGGCAACATCTACCGAGCCGTAATGGGAGAATCTATTGGAACCCTTGTCGGAGGATTTTGTGAAGTTAGCTGAAGCAGAAGATCATATGCAAAAGGCAGTTGAGGCTACTCAACGGTCTTTTAATACTATCAGGACGGGACGGGCCAACTCCTCCCTCCTCGATCGAGTCATGGTAGATTACTACGGAGCACCAACTCCCATCAAATCCCTTGCCAATATCGGCACGCCGGATGCAACTACGATCAACATTCAACCGTTCGATCGCACAGCACTAACATCGATCGAAAAAGCAATTTCTCTGTCGGATGTAGGACTCGTGCCCAACAACGACGGTTCAGTTATTCGCTTGAACATTCCACCGCTGACAAGCGAAAGACGGCAAGAATTTGCCAAAATGGCCTCGAAATTTGCCGAAGAAGGTAAAGTCGCAATTCGGAATATCCGTCGCGATGCGGTTGACTCGATTCGCAAGCAAGAAAAAAGCAGCGATCTCTCTAAAGATGAATCGCGGGACTTGCAAGACAAAATTCAAAAGCTGACGGACAAGTATGTCGCCAAAATAGAAGAAGTTCTGGCAGCCAAAGAGAAAGATATCACGACTGTTTAGTGCAGTTATCCTAAAAAGCCAGTAAGCGAGCAGGCTTTCGGGCCTGCTCCCAATAATTATTTTTTAGATCCGGTAATTCACCGGACATCGTATTACCTTTTTATTTCACCTTCCCTTTTCCATCGGGACTTGCGCTCTTCAACCGGGTTTCTCAGAAAAATATTGGTTTCTCAACTATAAAACCAGGTTGAAACCTGTTTGAATATCTGGGCGCGTGCGTCCGCGATTGTTGCATCTTCCTTATCCTAGAAAATTTAAAATAATTATGATAATTTATTTTTATAAAGTAGAGGAGCCTTACGGCTGCTTTTCCAATTTTTCACCGCATGAGATTTTCCTGGGCGGTCAAAATTGGTTAACCGTGGAACATTACTATCAAGCCCACAAATTTGTTGGTAGCGTCGATAGAAGATTAGTGGCGGCGATTCGAGGCGTAGCAACTCCTCAAGAAGCAGCCCAATTAGGTCGCGATCCCAATCACCGGATTCGCGACGATTGGGAAGCGGTGAAAATTCCGATTATGCGCGAAGCAATTTTAACTAAGTTTCTCGCTCATCGAGATATTCAAGCTATTCTTCTGGGTACGGGGGAGCGAGTGATTGTGGAGGATTCGCCAACCGATTACTACTGGGGCTGCGGCTGCGATGGAACAGGCCAAAATCATTTGGGTAAAATTTTGATGAGCGTGCGACACGAAATTGGTCAGCGTCTGGGAGGCTGAGAGAAACTCAAATTCCTTTTTTTTTTGATTATTATATGAAGTTAGACAAACAATTGTCAAGTTACCTTGATGATTAATAATTATGAGAGTGAGATTTTAAGATTGCGAGAAATTTATGAGAATATTATAATAATAATTATCATTCGGTTAAGCTTCTTGGTCTGTTGAAGGCAAAGACTAAACCGGGGCGATCGCACATTTTCCGTCCCCCCAGCGCTCCAGCGTCCTCTCTAAGCCGCGCGCGCGCCCGATTCATTCTACAGATCGGTTAAATTAAAAAATCAGGCAGGTGCAGTGCTCGTCAGAGCGATCTGACAGCATATCAAAACTTCTTATTTTTATCGTAATTCTGATGATTGCCAAAGGAGATTTATGCAACTGACAGAAAACACACAAGAAGAATTAAATCATAAACTAGACAGAGAAATTTTGGTGCGGCGGATCACAGAACGCATCCGCCAATCTCTAGAATTAGAAGATATTTTAACCACTGCGGTAGCAGAAGTGCGGTCTTTTTTAAAAACAGATCGCATCATGATTTATAGGTTTAGTCCCGACTGCAGCGGAGAAGTTGTTGCCGAATCAATTAATAACAACCGTCTCCCTTCCTTGAAGGGTTTGCACTTTCCAGCAGACGACATCCCCCCCCACGCCAGGGAGATGTATGTCAGGATGCGCCAGCGGACGATCGTAGATGTTAACTCCGGGACGATCGTCCTGAGTCCCCTCGATGCCGCCGATACTGGTCAACCTTTATTAAACGAAGAAACGCACTACCGATCGCTCGATCCTTGCCACGCAGCTTACCTGATGGGAATGGGAGTACAATCTTCCTTCGTCGTGCCGATTTTGCACCGCCGGATCGTGTCGAAAAACAGCCAAACAGAAGATATGTGCGAAGCCCCCGCGTGCGTGACTAGATACGAGCCGGGAAGCGATCGCCAAACTCACATCGAACTGTGGGGACTCTTAGTTGCTCACCACTCGGTTCCCCGCAATATTTTACCCACAGATTTAGAAGTAGTTCAGCTCGTAGCAGATCAACTGTCAAATGCGATCGGCCACTCGAGCCTGCTCCACCAAATCCGCTCTCAAGCAGCCCGCGAAGCCACCGTGAGCCGCATCGCAGCCATGTTGTACGGTCACGCCAATATTCAACTGCAACAGGCTTTAGAGGCCACTGTAGCAGCCTTTGGTGGCAGCGGTGGCAGAATTTATCTCAACGCCCCGAATGTCAAAAACAGCGACAAGTTATCGGTTAAGGGCGATCGAGCATTTGCCATTGCTGCCCAAAGCGAGCCTAGCTTTGAACTGTTCGCCACCGGCGAGCAACCCACACTTTCCAACGGAGAAACACCAGGGGCGATCGAAGCTCATCCGCTCTGGCAGCAATGGCTGAGCAAAGGATTCAAAAACACCGAAAAAATTCCCAAATTCTCAACTTTTACTAATTCTCAATTCCCAGCTTGGATAATTACAGACCTCTACAAAGAATCTCAATTTCGAGTTTTATTCCCAGCTTTCCAAGCTACTAAAATTCGGGGTTTGCTGGTAATTCCCCTCCACCACGAACAACAAGTAGTAGGCTGTTTGACCATTTTTCGCAATGAAATTGATACCGAAAAAATGTGGGCGGGGCGCTTTGACAGCAGCGCTGCACAAACCCTTCCCAGACAATCCTTTGAAGTCTGGCGAGAAATCAAAAAAGGTCAGTCGCCAGAGTGGAAACGGGAAGATATCGAGCAAGCTTTAGCGATCGGCAGCCAATTTTGTGCGGCAATTGGGCAGTACCTACTTTATAAAGAAGTGCAGGCCCTGAATGCCAACTTGGAGCGCCAAGTTCAAGAACGTACCGCCCAATTGCAAAAATCCTTGGACTTTGCTCGAGTATTGACCAGAGTTAGAGACCAAATTCGCAGCACCTTAGATTTAAAAACTATCCTCCAAACTATTGTGCGGGAAGTGAGAGTTTTGCTCGATACGGATCGCACCGTAATCTATCAATTTACCGCCGCCAAACAGGGCGAGGTAGTTGTCGAAGCTGTGCGCGGCGAGTGGGAGTCAATTTTAGGTCTCAAATCTCCACAAGAATGCTTCCCCGAAGGCTCAGAGTGCTTTTACCGAGCTGGACGAGTGCGAGCAATTAACGATATTGAGACTGAGGATTTAACGCCCTGTCACCGCGAATTTTTGGAAAAATTGCAGGTGAGGGGAAGTTTAATTGTGCCGATGATGGGCACAGATACCGAATGTTGGGGGTTGCTGATAGCCCACGAGTGTTCCGCGCCGAGGGTTTGGCAAACAGCAGAACAAGAGTTGCTGCAACATTTGGCCTCTCAAGCTGCGATCGCCATTCACCAAGCAGAACTTTATCAAGAAAGTCTCAATGCCGCAACTGCCGATCGAGACAAAGCCGAACAGCTAGCTAAAACCCTCACAGAACTCAACAATACCCAAGCCCAACTGATTCAAACCGAAAAAATGTCCAGTCTCGGACAACTGGTGGCGGGAGTCGCCCACGAAATCAACAACCCCGTTAACTTTATCTACGGAAATCTTTCCCACGCCAGCGAATACAGCAAAGATTTGCTCTGCTTGGTGGAACTCTACCGCCAGCACTATCCCAATCCCCACCCAGAAATTAGCGAGTGCTCCGAAGCCATCGACGTTGAATTTCTGGCCGAAGATTTGCCCAAAATTTTGACTTCCATGAAAGTCGGATCTGAGCGCATCCGCCAGTTAGTTGTATCTTTGCGGAATTTTTCTAGACTCGATCAAGCTCAAAAGAAACCTGTTGATATTCACGAAGGCATCGACAGTACCATGTTGATTTTGCAACACAGATGCAAATCCCAGTCCGATCGCCCCAGCGTAGAAATCATCAAAGAATACGGCAATTTGCCCTTAGTAGAATGCTATGCGAGCTCGCTAAATCAGGTATTTATGAATTTGCTCGGCAATGCCATTGACGCGCTAGAAATGGGACAAAAAGAGCAAATTATCAATGTTCCCGGACTCTCTGCCAGCGCAGCAGCAACATATTTTAGCTCTCAGAAACCGGAGATAGAACCTGCAGATATAAATGGTAGCAGCGAGTCTTTGATTCCTGATTTTTCCTACCCTTCCATTCGGATTCGTACCGAATTAATCGATGAAACAACAGTAGGAATTTGCATTGCAGACAATGGTCACGGCATTCCCAAAGAGTTGATTTCTCACATATTTAATCCCTTTTTTACGACTAAACCCGTCGGTCGGGGGACGGGTTTAGGACTTTCTATCAGTTATCAAATTGTAGTTGAGAAACACCAAGGAACACTCAAGTGTATTTCTGTGCCAGGTCGCGGTACAGAGTTCTGGATCGAGATTCCGGTGAATTAGCAAGCTCTGCTTAAGGCAAGAGTATCTTCACCAGAACCGAACCGAGGGAGCCGAGAAGACTCATCAAGTTGCCGTTACCCCCAGTGCGCGGCTCGGTTGGTTTTTGGCGCGCCACAATGGCTTCGGCTAACTGCTTTGACAATTCCTGACCTTGGGGATTTCCTTGATCGGTAAAGAGTTGCTTAGCTCGATCGGCATCTTGAGTCGCCCCGGCGAAATCTCCCAAATCAGCCCGAGACATACTGCGCGCGAAATAAACGGCGGCTAGATCCGATTTCATATTCAGGGCTTGATTGTAATAATCAATGGCGTTTCTGTAGTTTCCCGCTTGAGCTTCCATTACTCCCAAGCGATAGAAATCTTCCGCGCTGCCGATATTAGTTGGCATTCCCCTAACTCCCAGCAATTGGGCGTTAGTTAAATTGGTGTCAGTTAAATTGGCATTGCTGAGATAGGCGCTTCTCAAGTCAGCTCCGCTGAGGTTTGCTCCGCTGAGGTTTGCTCCGGTGAGGTTGACACCAAACAAACTTGTGCCGCTGAGATTGGCTCCGCTGAGGTCTGCTCCGGTGAGGTTGGCTCGGCTGAGGTTCGCCAATCTCAAGTCAGCTCCTTTGAGATTCGCTCCTGTTAAGTTGGCTAAAACCAGACCGGCACTGCTCAGGTCGCAGTTGGGGCACTGTTTCGTGGCTAGTAATTGTTGCGTGTGTTGGATGTTCTCGGCCATTGCAGGAGCTAGAGGCGCGATCGTGCTCAGCAGCGTTGCAGCAGCAAGGATTCTTAGTTTCATATTAATCCGTCCAAAATCCCAAATATTAAATCTAAAATAGCTTTTATCACAGCAAGTGAAAGTCAAGATAACAGATATTGCTAAATATTACCTGATTCTAGACATTATACATAGGGCTTACGCACAGGCGATCGGAAACCGGGTTTTTTAGGAAAATATGCGCGTTGTAGTCCACAGATAGGGTAAAAACCCGGTTTCTTTGACCTGAATGCGTCCAAGCCGATACATTAAAATTAACGTCCTCAACAGATTGCCAAATAAACATTTCGCCACCAATAAATAAGGGTAACAAAAAGCTTGTTACCGCTTAGAAAAACCTGGCAAACCTGGGTAAGCTCTGCGGTATAAGCTTTAAACGTTCTTTCTTAGCGCTTACGCTTCCTCTCTGGTCAAGGTTGACCAAGAAACTCCAGTTAAAAACGCTATAATAATCACAACGACGTGATATTTTAGCGGAACGTTTGATCTTTTTATTTAGTTGGTTCCACTCGCTCCAGACGTGCTTTTCTGAGTTCACCTCAGAATAGGCGGTTAAGGAGCGAGGTATTTTTTCACTTAATTTCATAGCCCTACGAGCAATTACCAGTGCAGCCGCTTCGTCACTCGCTAATCCATACATTCTCAGGTATTTCACCAAACCGATAACGCTTGAATAAGCTGGATTGACCGCAATCAACTCAATACCACGATTCGACAAAATAGAACCCAATTGCTTGTAGAATTCACTGTATGCCCAGCCCGACAACATCCGAGCGTACTTTCTACTTCTCTCTCCCAGAGATTGCTTTTTTGTTGATAAATCAAGTTCTTCACAAACTACGGGACATTCAAATTCCGTGGCTCTTATTGCTAGTTGCAAGCAGGCATTAACAATCTGAGCCTGCTGCTTGCCATTCGGTAAGCCCATCTGCAATGGAATCTGCCCTTTGGCTTTGAGATTCCCTTCAGTATCAACATACGCCCACCCAAGAGAACCAGGATTCATATCGATACCAATGCAACCGTACATCCTATTTCTAGAAACTTGATTCACAGGCTTGGGAGTAAATTGCACGGCAATAACCCACTTTCCGTTTTTACGGTAGAAATGCCAGGTCTTAGCCCCGCATTCTGGTAGTCTATTTATGTTGCGATTGAAATCACCAACCTCCGAAGATACAGCTTTCCCGAATCGTGACTCTAAGCATTTGGGAACTCTAAAGGTTATTTTTTTCCCATTCCACTGGGAGACTTGATTGCCAAAAGACTCGTCTTTAGAGCCGACGACAAAAATATCACCGTGAGGGACGAAGACTTTGATTGGCTTGACTCTTAAGTGTTCGAGCCTATTCGTTAACAAGGTCAGTCTACGCTTTTTATGGTGTATTTGAAAGCGTAAACTCTGCCAATTGGTAGATTTGTATTGGAGCGAGCAAGCTATGGGAAAATTACAACCTGTCTTTGAATTCTGCCATTTTTTTTTTGCATAAAATTTACGGGCTAAGGCCAACTTACGTTCGGCTTTCTTGAGCCATGCATTAATGGATTTAATCTTTCCTTCAAGAGTCTTTATGTGTAAATTTTTGTGTTCTTTAGCGCCGTCTACACGACCTTTGGCAGCACTGATTACGCCATTTGCATGGCGCTTATTGATGCCGTAGGTTTGCTGTAAGTGTGTGTTCCAGTCGGACTTCTTGAATTCTGTATTTAAAAGTAAGTGGTTGACTGTTTCAATACTTGCAGCCCTGAAAATTGGGGCGTAAGCTTCCAAGAACATCTCGAAATCTGTAAATCCAAGTTCGTTGAGTTCATCTGCTGGCGTGGGCAAGCCTTTACAATAAGTTAAGGTAGCCATTGATTCGACCTTTCAATGTGGTTGCATCCTAGTATATTAATCGCTTCGCGCAGGATTTGCAAGTTTTTCAATGAGTTTCTTTTATTTCCGAAACGTCGCTGGCGAGGTCTTTTTCAAAGGTTGCACCTTCTCTTTCGATCGAAATCACCAACGCTAATTAGTCTGTTCGTCAATTTACCTAGGTTTTAGTTACTAAAACCTAGGTAAGTCTAGGTAAAATGTCAACTGCTGTTACCCTTGAGCAGCGGTTCTCACCAACCATAAAATTTAAAACTTGACACTCCTCGGCAATCGGGCACGAGGATTCTTAAGACATTTGGGTCTTAATATCCCTATTGCTAGGGTTCCCAGGCTGACCGCATTTGCACGTTACGCGCACAATCATATCTCCTCTGTGAATGTTTTGGGCGTAGACTTTCCCCCAGTCCGGAGGTAGGTTTTTACATCTTGTCTGATTGCTATACTCTACCATATTCATTTGTGAAGATGGATTTGTTATTTTACTTAACAATGCAAAAAAGCCGTCCTCAAAGGACGGGGTTTTCAACCCAATTTTCTGATAAATTAGTCGTGGATCGTGCCGTCGGGCATCGTCGTACCCTTAAGATATACTCCGTTCAGGTTAACTTTTGTAAGGTTTGCTCCTAGGAGATTTGCCCCGCTTAAATCAGACGCACTTAAAATCGCTTCTGTCAAGTCTGCCCTAATTAAGCTCGCTCCCATTAAGTCGGCTCCGCTGAGGTCTACTTTGCTCAGGTTTGCGCCAATTAAATCGGCTTCTGTCAGCACCGCCCTCCGCAAGTTTACTCCGTAAAGATTTACTCCGTGCAAGTCTGTACGGCAGAGTATTGCCCGAGATATGTTGGCTCCAATTAAAGTTGCTTGGATCAGCGAAGCACCGCTCAAGTCTGCTTTGCTCAAATTTGCTCCCATCAACTCTGCTCTGTACAGGTTAGCTTCCAGTAAAAGTGCTTCTGTGAAGTCCGCTCCAGCTAAGTCGGCTCTGCTCAAATTGATTTTGGACAAATTGGCTTTGCCAAAGTTGACTCTGCTGAGTTTGCCTTTGCTGAGATTGGAGCCAATCAAGTCTGCTTCATACAGATTGGCTCCAATCAATTCTGCTTCGTAGAGGTATACTTCGTGCAGGTAGACCCCACTAAAATTTCTTTCTCCTATTGCGTATAGCTTGAGCAGTTCGTCAACTTTCATTTTGCCTTCTCTACACCTTTTAAATGCAGAATACTGTCAGTTGGTTGGTTATACCGGATGTTCTGCCATTTGAGATTTTAGATGCTGACAGGTTCACAGGCCCAGAACTCTGAGACTGTTTGGGGAGTAGAAGCGCAAAACAAGATTCTCTTTGCCCCTGAATTAACAAAAATTAAGATTAATTTTTTTAACAACCTCGATCGCACTTTTTGAGTAAATCAAACATCTTAACTCAAAAGGGCGATCGAGGCCATAAGTTCTTGCGTATAGTTGAGTTTACTGAGGAATGGTGTGACCGCGATCGCTAATTGATGTTAGTAGTATCACATAGAAACAACCGTTTCGATCGCGACAAAGCCCAAAAAATAGCCGATAATGGTACCGTGCGGCTGGGAAATTGACAATCCCACCGCCTGCGTGTTTTACTCAACAGGCGATCGAGCAAGTAGTTTCACAGAGACAGGCCTGTGGCACGAAGGTCGGTTCTAGCGTAACTCGACGCAACCTGTTCAGATTGATGAAAGTGCTGATATCGCAGGATTTATGGCACAGCGAGAGCCAGAAATGCACTTATGGGTACAGGGAAATGTATGTGTAAAATTTCGATCGCTGGCGTACAGATTTAACCTGTTTGCTAGCACGTAATGATTAAAAATTGCCAATATCGGCACAAAAAATACCGAAACACACCATGAAGACGATGATAAATGTTGAGTAAAAATAGCAAAAATGATATCACATAGAATTTAACTATTGCAGCGAATGTAGCAGTCAAACGGTTAACCAAGATCGGTATTAGCAAGGACGCTGGTGCGATCGTCGAAGACAAAACTTACCCAAAAAACAGGTAATTTCTCAAAAAATATGGTTGCAGCCCCGGGCTAAATCAAGAACCGGCTTACTATCGTCTGAGTAAGCCGATGACTGAAAAAAATTGATGGAGAGCGCTTGTGTATTGCTTGATTAGCAAACAACAGGCGATCGATTGGGACGGGGCCGATTTTTATCCCTTGTCAAACAAACCTATTGTATAACGCAAATCGTGAGGTAATTGGTATGGCTGGAGTATGTAAACTTAGCATCACAGAGACAATTGAAGAATTGAAAAGCTTGTTAAACGAACAAAAAACGGCAAGCGGATTTCAAAAAATTCAAGCACTTTACCTGTTTAAAATTTGTCAAATTAAGACAGTTAAAGAATTAGCAATGACAATCGGCGTCAACCGAATTACCGTGCAGCGGTGGCTGAGAAAATACCGCTCTGAGGGACTTGAAGGACTTCTAGAAACAAAGCACAGCGGCGGCCGCAAGCCTGCGATTCCTCCTCTAGCCCGCGCTAGTTTGGCAATGCGCCTCAGCGACCCCCAGAAAGGCTTTAAAAGCTATGGAGAAATTCAAGAGTGGTTGCAGCAGGAATACAGCATTGAAGCTTCCTATAAAGCCGTTTACGCAACAGTCAGATATCAGCTAAAAGCCAAGCTGACGAAAGTCTAGACAGTTGATACTCGCGCAGCAAGTCAATCACCGTCCAAAAGTTTGCAGGTTTTGAAATTGTTGAGGATTTGGATCTTCAATACAAACTAAACTAATTGTTTTTGAACTAAAAATTGCGCGCGCGGGCCAGGAACCCGGTTTCTTCCTAGATACTGCGCTAGCAAACCAAGATGTTTCGCAAAAACCGGGTTTCTTTGGCATCAGTTTTGTGAAGCAAACTCGCTCTCAGAGTTTGTGAAAGATGCTTAAAAAATGTGCCATAATTTATAGCTTGCAAGTTTTGTCTAATTTGCAGGTTTTGTTATATAAAGGTAAAAATCTGCAGCAATTAAGGCAGAAACCGATCCAAAGCCGCTTTCAATTCTTCTATTTCTGTATCAATATTGCCTTCTTTAGCGGCTCGGGCGATGCACTCGGTTAAATGTTCGTCAAGAATGATTCTCGCTACGCGATCGAGGGCTCCTCTAACTGCTGCAACTTGCACGAGAACTTCGGGACAGGGACGGTTTTCTTGCACCATTGTTTTGATACCACGGACGTGTCCTTCAATGCGAGATAAGCGATTTACCAGCCGCCGCATCGATTCTTCATCGTGATGGTGAGGGTGGGCCGATTCATTGTGATGGTGGTGGGAATTTGAGGGCAAGGATTTGTCAGTAGAAGTATCAGATACAATCATTGGGGTTATGCTATTTTAGATTTTAGATTTTAGATTTCGGAATGAGTTATTCGGTAAGGGTTGGCTCCCGTGTCTAGTGTTGCATTATTTTGTGAAACTGATGTTAGTCAAGAAAATTTTCAAGTTAGAATTGAGAATATGTTGAATTAGTCAAAGCTGCTGACTCATGTATTGTAACTGTCAAAATATATTTAGGATCTAGAGAGCCGCAAATAATTAAGCGGGCGCGATCGCACACCTTCGCACACCTTGACCAGAATAACTCAGAGTAACAAAGATTGACGCTATGCGACTATTTAAGTTTTTTGACCGCGCACCCCGCACCGGCGATCGCCACTTCGCCCTAATTTTAGGAATGACGATCGCCCTGAGCGTTCTAGCAATCAATCCTGCACTGGCTTTAGCAATTGACAAAAATCCGCCAAACTCGCGGGAAATGGCAATAACAGCCGTGCAGCAAGCAGATTTGAGTTCCCCAGCGACTCTGCCAAATCCGCAAATGCTAGCGCTGCGGAGCCCGGAAATCCTGGCGGCGACAAATACCAACAGTTTTGTGACGGCGGCAGTCGAGCGAGTCGGGCCGGCAGTTGTTCGCATTGATACCGAGCGCACTGTCAGCCGCAACCTCGACCCGTTAATGGAAGACCCCTTCTTCCGCAGATTTTTGGGAGAAGATTTACGCAGCATGACACCGAGACAAGAACGCTTGCGCGGTCAAGGTTCTGGCTTCATCATCGACAAAAGCGGGATTGTTTTAACCAACGCTCACGTAGTTGACAAAGCCGATCGAGTCACTGTAACTCTCAACGACGGGCGGACATTTCCAGGACAAGTCCAAGGTACTGACGAAGTAACAGATTTGGCTGTGGTCAAAATTAATACCAAGGAAGTTAACTTGCCCGTGGCAACCTTGGGAGATTCCGATGCGGTGAAAGTGGGAGATTGGGCGATCGCCGTGGGCAACCCTCTGGGATTTGACAACACCGTCACCTTGGGCATTATCAGCACTCTCAAACGCTCCAGTGCAGCCGTTGGCATCCCCGACAAGCGGCTCGATTTCATTCAAACGGATGCGGCCATCAATCCCGGCAATTCCGGCGGCCCGCTGTTAAACAGCAGGGGAGAAGTGATTGGTATCAACACGGCGATTCGAGCTGATGCAATGGGTATTGGGTTTGCAATTCCGATCGACAAAGCCAAGGCTATCTACGCGCAGTTAGCCAAGGGAGAACAAGTCAGCCACCCGTTTTTGGGGATTCAGATGATTGCTTTGACTCCTGAAATGGCCAGAGAGAATAATGCTGACCCCAATGCTCCTGCGATCGTGCCGGAAGTTACAGGGGTATTGGTGATGCGAGTGGTGCCCAATACGCCTGCTGAGAAAGCCGGGATTCAGAAGGGAGATGCGATCGTTCAAATTGACGGCGAGAAAGTGACACAGCCGGCACAGTTGCAAAATTTGGTGGAAAACAGCCAAATCGGTCAAATTCTCAAGCTGAAGGTGCGCCGCGGTGCCCAGACGAAAGATATTGCGGTTCAAACTGCTCAATTGAGGGATTTTTAGGAAAGAAGGGGAAGGGGGGAAACTGTTAGAAACCCTTTCCTTCTTCCTTCTTCCGACTTCCCTCGGACTGACATCCGTTACATCCGTTACATCCGTCGAGCGAATCCGTTGCCGAACTTCCTTCCTCTATATGACACGAATTCAGCTTGCATATCCCAAAATTCCAGATAGTAAAAATTGCCCTAACGAACAATGTATAGCTTTTGAAAAGTACGATGGCACTAATTTTCATTGGGTTTGGGAATTTGAACTCGGTTGGTATGCTTTTGGTATGCGCCGCAGTAGATTTGATTTGGATGAAATGGGAATTGCAGAATTTAATGCTGCACATCCAGGTTTAGAAGCAGCACCTGAAATATTTAAGAGAGATTTTGCTAGTCCGTTAGAGTCTATATTTCGAGAGAACGAACAGTATCACTGCGCTGAAATTACTGTGTTTACAGAGTTTTTTGGTGCTAACTCGTTTGCGGGAATGCACCAAAAGGACGATCGCAAACAATTAGTGCTTTTTGATGTGGAAACCGATCGCGGTATGGTTGTTCCCGATCGGTTTATTCAGGACTTTGGTAAATTAAATATTGCGCGAGTGATTTATCGCGGCAAATTAACTGGCAAGTTTATGGATGATATTCGCGAGGGGAAATACGGTGTGGATGAAGGTGTTGTGTGCAAGGGAGGCCGCAATGCTAATAATCTGTGGATGGTGAAGATTAAGACAGATGCGTATATGCAGAGATTACGGGAAGCTTTTCAGGATGATTGGGAAAATTACTGGGAGTAATATCAAACTGATAGATCAACTGTCACAAGCCAAAGTGGAAGATGTCGGCAATCCCTTGGGATTTGACAATACCGTTGCGTAAGTCATCAGGAATTAAAGTATATTGGTCGTAATCAATAGACAGCCAATAAAAAAATCAGGGAAAATTTAGTTATGACATCTGTGGAGCTTGAAAAAAAAGCCATGACTGAAGAAGAAGTGGCAAAGTTATGGGAAGCCTTCAAAGTATTTGACGCAGACGGGAGCGGTTCTATCTCATCAGAAGAACTGGGTCAAGTGATGCGATCGCTAGGCCAGAGTCCTAACGAAACCGATCTGCGCGACATGATCAAGGAAGTGGACGTAGACTTGTCGGGTAGCATCGATTTTGAGGAATTCAAAATGCTGATGGTGTCCCAGCAGGGCGATCGCCAGAGTCGTCTCAAAATGGCATTTAGTGTATTTGATGAGGATGACAGCGGTCAAATCACTAAAAACGAGATGCAGGGTGTGATGAGCCAGTTTGGGCTCACAGAGCAAGAGCTGGATGAGATCATCAAAGAGGTAGACAATGATGGCGATGCCTCAATTGACTTTGAGGAATTCTGCAAACTGGTACCGGATGAGTCAGAGCTCGCAACCGGATATAAAGACTCGCCCGTTCCAGTTGTCAGTACACAGACAACCGAGATTTCAGATAGTACAGCCGCTGCGATCGCAAGTACAGCAACTGCGATCGATGAGGCAGCTTCTGCCACTATTGAACCTAATCTAGAAGAAGCACCCACCGATAGCAATCCAGAAATAGCGCGGCTAAAAGAACTGCTCGCCCAACACCCACAAACTGAGAAGAAGCGCGGTACGTCCCGCTTGCAGATGCAGATTGGTTTGTTTCGTCTGATCCAGGGAGCCGCCTACCGCAGCTTCCGCGAGAGTTTCTCCGCCAACCACCAGACTCACCTGCGCGTGAGAAATTTGCCGTACAGAATCGCTGATTTTGTGCAATTTGTCAAAACTGCGATCGCCCTTTATAAAGGATTAGGTATCGTAGAGTCTGCGTGCAACCCTGTACTGGATGCAGTCGTGAAATCGATCGAAGATGAATATGCCAGACTACAGGCTCGCATCAAGAAGTGGAAGACGATCGAAAAAACTCCAGAAATGTTGGCAGAACAAAAAGCCATGTTGGAGGCGCGGGGTAAATCTGCCACCGCCAAGGAAAAGTTTGCCGCGGGAGTCGAGTTTGCAATCACCATCAAGAAGAAGAGTCTCAACTTGCGCGACATCGCTGAGGGCGTGCTTGCCATCAACGAACTCAACCGACTGCGAAAAATGGAGCTGAGTGAGGAAATGGCACCGCCACCAGCCCAATCCGAGGGAAATCCCAAAGATTACCTGAAGAAGTGGAACCGCGTCATCCTCTCGGATGCCTCAGAGAAAATCGATGGTGCGATGATGCCCGTGGCATATTGGTATGAAGACTTTATGCCGAAGTTGCTGGCTGCCTTTAGCGTCATTACCGCAGCAGACATCCCCTTGAACACGGTGCCTGACGAAACGGCTTTAAACCAGTGGTACGAAGCCACTAAAACGTCAGGGGAATTTGGGCGCTATGGGGCGGATGTTATAGAAAGCTTTCCCAAATGCGCTCCAAAACAGCAACTGATGCTCAAACAGGCATGGCGCTTGACGCACAACTACCTAAATGGGGTACAGAAACGGCGCGAACGCATGGAGTTTGGGCGCGAGTCTGGCGAACTTTCGCAATATGTGTCATTTATCGACGTGTATCTCGATCGCAGTGAAATAAAGAATTCACAAATGCGCGTCAGCTTCCCTTACTATATTGGCCCTGCGGTGTGGCGTTTCTTCCACACTACGGCTGAAATCGTCTCTACGAAGACCCCCAAACAGCAAAAAACTCTGGTGGCCATCTTCAAGGACTTTTTCAAGCTGTTTGCCACTATGTATCCCTGCCCCTACTGCCGCCACCACCTCAACGCCTACGTGGTGCAGAATAAAGAGGTGGAAATGTACCCTGTAGAGTACCTTGTGCTTGGGCGCGACCCGCGTCTGAATAACTTTGAGGTATCAATGGAGGCAAAGCTGTCTACCGTAGTAGATGGCGATTCCCTGCGCTTATTCTTCTGGAAGCTGCACAATACTGTCTCCTCATCAATTGCGCGATCGGAGGAGTGGTATCACAAGGATGAGAAAGCATTCTACACGACTCGTTATTGGCCCAGCATTGACTCTGAGCTAGCACGAGCCAACGCCCTCAAACACATTAGCATTGCCACCGATCGGATGTACCGCCTCTACGGTATGCTCAAACCCGCAGCACGACTGACAGGGGTGAGAGCAACATTGCAAAAACTGTTGGATAAGCGTGACTCAGAAGGCATCAAGGAGGCTTGCTTAGTTGCCCAAGATTATATCAAGGAGTTGGAGGAGGCGATCGTCACGGGACAATTCCTACAAGAGACATATTACTTTGACCCGGATCTTGTCGATCGATCTCCAGTCTTCACTCCTGAAGAAGAGGAGTTTGCTCGCAGCGGTGTGTTCGTAGAGGTTGCTTAGATATCAGCTAAAAAGTTAAGCTTTTAAGCTTAACTTTTTACCTATATTAGAAAAAATTAAAATATTAACGATCGCTCAATGCCTAATCCGAATACCCATGCCAAAAAGACTCAAATCATTGAGGTACTAAAGCAGGATTATTTTCAAATGACCGCGCAGCTTCAGAGGAACTGGACACCAGAGCAACATGAAAAAAATCGATTGAGTCGTTCTTTGGCTGCATTTGCGATCGCCAATCTTGCTGACATTACCCCTGCTCAAGCGGCTAACTCAATTATCAATGGGGAAAATGACAATGGGATTGATGCCATTTATTTCGAGCGGATGAAAAATTTGCTTTTGTTGGTGCAGGCTAAGGCCGGGAATGCTCCAAATATGGGTGATAATAAAAAATTTTGTGATGGGATTATAGATTTAGTCCATCAACGTTTTTAGAAATTTAATGATGGCTTTGCGCGGTTGCAGCAAGATGTTGAAGATGCTTTAAATACTAACGGGGTAAAAATAGTTGGCTGTAATATATATCTTGATGAAAGCCTTAGCTCTCATGTGATTAGGGATCTCAATCAGTTAAAAACTGAACTGAATCAGTTCGAGCAACGTTTTGAATGGCAAGATTTAAATATTAGCATAACACATGGTTGGTTGACAGCAAAACAAGCGATCGCCCCTGTTGATGTAGTCTTGACATTGGAAAACTGGCATTGTTTAGATCGGCAGCGTAGGGCTTTTTATGGATTGGTTAAGGCTTCAGAACTTGCCTCTTTATATCAACAGCATAATAAGTCGCTTTTTGAGAAAAATATCCCTTATTACCTAGGTGCAGAGGATGTTAACTTAGCGATTGCGGAAACTGTCAAAGAGCAACCATCTGAACTATTCTATCTCAACAATGGTCTGACGATTACTTGTTCGGTCATTAGTCTGCCATCAGGACATAAACAGGAATCAACTCAATTTACTTTAAAAGATTTTTCCGTCGTGAATGGGGCGCAAACCGTAGGAGCTATCGCTTCTGTTTATAATGCTAGTGGCTCAATATCTGCTGATGCAAAGTTATTAGTTACAATTATTGAAGTGGGGACGGAGACTGATAATATTGGCGAAAAAATTGCTGGGGCAAGAAATACGCAAAATGCTGTGCGCGATGTTTATTTTGCCGCGTTAGATTCCAATCAAGAACGTTTGCGACAGGAATGTATGGTATCGAATATTGTTTATGAATATCGACCATCGGCGGAGCGGAATCAGGATGCGATTACGATTGAACAAGCGGCAGTTGCCCTTGCTTGTTTTAGCGGTGATACGGAAATAGTGGTTGCAGCAAAGAGAGAAATTAGTCAGCTTTATAAGCGTTATTATGATATATTGTTTAGTGATGCGATTTCAGGAGTTATGCTGTGTCGTTATATGCGAATCTTTCAATATCTGGATGAAATTTTTTCAGCTTCAGAACAGGCTGCAACCGGTCAACAAAAAAAGTTTTATAAGCACGGTAGATTTTTTATTCTAGATATTCTTGCAAGACGCTATAAACCTTTGCTCAATAAGCATGAACTTTATTTGTCTGAAGATGATAAAATGCAACTTTCACGAATTGGGTTAGAGCTTGCTGAGGTTGTTTACACTGTTGCTGAATCGAACTTTGCTAGTGACAACAAGGGATATCTTGCTATTTTTAGGAATATCACAGATGTTATGCCTTTAACGAGTTTGGTGATGCAGGAGTTCGATCGCAGGGATGCTCTGGCTGAAAATCCGAATATACCTACAGTTTAACTGGTGAGATAGATATTAATTATGAATAAGAAGCAGAGACTAGAATTAACCTGGATTGGTAAGGATATTCGCCCCAAGCTGGAGCCGCGAATTTTGCTGGAAGATCCAGAAATATCTTATCATGCTGCTCATCAGGTGAGTGAAAATGATATTTTTGATAATCGCTTAATTTTTGGGGATAATTTGTTGGCTCTCAAGGCTTTGGAGTCAGAGTTTACAGGAAAAGTTAAATGTGTATTTATCGATCCGCCATATAATACAGGATCAGCTTTTGAACATTATGATGATGGAATTGAACATTCTCTATGGCTTGGTTTAATGCGCGATCGTTTAGAGATTTTGCGTAATTTATTGTCGAATGATGGTTCTTTATGGATCACAATTGATGATAATGAAGCGCATTATTTAAAAGTGATGTGTGACGAGATTTTTGGGCGCGTAAATTTTGTGGCGAATGTAGTCTGGCAGAAGAAGTATACTGTGGCAAACGATGCTAAATGGTTAGCAGAAAATCACGATCATATTTTGATATTTGCCAAGAATAAAGAAGCATGGAGACCATATCGACTTGGGCGTACTTCTGAAATGGACGAACGCTACCGTAACCCAGACAACCATCCCAAAGGTGTTTGGAAAGCTACTCCTATTTATGCAAAACGAACTGGCTCCGAAAAAGAACAAGCATTCTCGTTCCAATTTAAAAATGGAGTGGTATGGATGCCTCCAAAAGGAACCTCGCCTAGATTTCCTGCTGAAACATTACGAAAGCTAGATAAAAATGATGAGATTTGGTTTGGTGCGGATGGAAAAGCTAATCCTTCACGAAAGACATTTCTAAGTGAGCTAAAAATTTCCGGGACTCCGCCAGCGACAATTTGGCTACATACTGAGGCAGGAAATAATCACGAAGCACGCGAAGAAGTCAAAGCAATAAATCCTGATGATTCATTTGCAACACCCAAGCCAGAAAAGCTGATTCGACGCATACTCGACATTGCGACTAAATCTGGAGATATTGTTCTTGATTCCTTCGCAGGATCAGGAACAACAGGCGCAGTCGCCCATAAAATGGGAAGACGCTGGATCATGATTGAACTAGGCGAACATTGCCATACCCATATTATTCCCCGACTTAAAAAAGTAATTGATGGCGAAGATCAAGGTGGAATTAGCAAAGCATTAAACTGGAAAGGCGGCGGTGGGTTTCGGTACTATCGTCTTGCACCATCTCTACTAGAAAAAGACAAATGGGATAATTGGGTGATCAATAAAAACTATAACGCCGCCATGCTTGCCGAAGCACTCTGCAAAATCGAAGGTTTCACCTACGCACCATCAGACACCTTCTATTGGCAACATGGCTATTCCACCGAAAGCGACTTTATCTATGTCACCACCCAAAATCTTAGTCACGAACAACTATCAAAACTTGCAGACGAAGTAGGACAAGAGCGCACTCTACTTGTTTTATGTACCGCCTTTCGAGGTCAAACCGACATATTCCTAAACCTCACCGTTAAAAAAATTCCTAAACAAATCCTTTCACGCTGTGAATGGGGACATGATGATTACAGTCTAAAAATTGAAAACTTGCCAAAAGCACCTCCAAAGTTCGGACAACTAGCACTATTTGACGTGGATACCTATGAAAAATAAACTTGTTAATAATATTTCTAATCGTCTCAGCCTGCGCCATCCCCAGCGCGAATCATTAGAAAAGCTCCATAGGATTTGTAAACTATTATCTATCCCAGACATCACAGATA
The DNA here is from genome assembly GCF_036700745.1 of Microcoleus sp. S36a_B3. Classification (NCBI taxonomy): domain Bacteria; kingdom Bacillati; phylum Cyanobacteriota; class Cyanophyceae; order Oscillatoriales; family Microcoleaceae; genus Microcoleus; species Microcoleus sp. S36a_B3. Next base: position 165,670 of record NZ_JAUBPN010000007.1, read on the forward strand.
GAGAAACAAGTTTAGTCGCCATCAAACAAGAATTTTCAACGTTTACTGACTTCGAGCGCGACTTTCCATCCCTATGTTTTGCCCTAGCCACAGGTGTGGGTAAAACTCGACTCATGGGCGCATTTATCAGTTACTTATACCTAGCATATAACATTAAAAACTTCTTTATCCTTGCCCCAAACCTAACCATTTACAACAAACTGATTACCGACTTTACGCCCAATACCTCAAAGTATGTATTTACGGGTATCTCTGAATTTGCGCTCTCTCCACCAGTCATCATCACAGGTGACAACTATGAAATGAATGCGCGAACGATCTTAGATCAACAAATTTCATGCAAAATTAATATCTTTAATATCTCAAAAATTAATTCAGAAGTGCGTGGTGGCAAAAGCCCTAAAATTAAACGACTATCCGAATATATTGGCGAAAGCTATTTTGATTACTTGTCTCAATTAAAAGACCTGGTAATTCTAATGGATGAATCGCACCGATATCGCGCATCAGCAGGAGTTCGCGCTATTAATGAATTAAAACCATTAATGGGGCTAGAACTTACCGCCACACCCTTTGTCGAAACCAATAAAGGTTCAGTAGCTTTCAAAAATGTCATCTATGATTATCCCCTTGGACGTGCCATAATCGATGGATTTGTGAAAGATCCAGCAGTCGTCACCCGCAAAGACTTTAACCCCGCGTCAATGTCACCAGAAGCGATCGAACGTCTCAAACTAGAAGACGGCATCTATCTCCATGAAAATATTAAAGCTGAATTAGAAACCTATGCTATTCAAACTGGAAGAAAGATTGTTAAACCTTTTGTGTTAGTTATTGCCCGTGACACTACCCACGCATCCAAACTGATGGAACTCATTCAATCCGATGAATTTTCCGAAGGAAATTATAAACATAAAGTTATTCAGGTTGATTCTAGTAAAACGGGCGCTCAAGAAGATGAAATGGTAGAGCGATTGCTGAAAGTAGAACATACCGATGAACCTACTGAAATAGTGATTCATGTAAATATGCTCAAAGAAGGTTGGGATGTCACCAACCTCTATACAATCGTCCCTCTGAGAGCCGCAAATTCTAAAATCCTGATCGAGCAATCTATCGGACGGGGCTTGCGTTTGCCCTATGGAATGCGTACAGGTGTAGAAATTGTCGATCGCCTAAATATCGTCGCCCATGACAAATTTCAAGAAATTGTCGATGAAGCAAAGCGCCCAGAATCCCAAATCCGCCTGAAACAAATTATCCTCACAGATGAAGACTTACAGCAAAAGACACAAACAGTAATTTCGCGATCGCAACTAGCCCAAAATCTAGGACTTCACCCCGAACAACCCATTAATTTACCTGATAATTTACCTGCAACAGAACCCCAAAATATTCAACCATCCCTATTTCAATCACCTATAGAACAAAAGATTGCACAGCTTACATACCAAGAAATCCTAAAGCTTGAAAGCCGCCCCGAAGAAGTCCCAACCACCGCCCATCTTGCATCCCCAAAAGTTCAGGGAAGGGTGCGCGAAGCCGTAGCTAGAGAATATCAACCCGCACAAAGGGAACTTGAAGGTATAATAGCACCTCCAGATATTGAAGCGATCGTTGCGAAAACAACGAACTTAGTTATCCAGCAAACCATCAATATTCCTAAAATTATTGTTATTCCTCAAGGGCAAGTGCGATCGGGTTTCAGGTCTTTTGCCCTAGATTTTACTGGCTTTAATTATCCCGTTCCCTCCCAAGAAGAATTACATATTCAATCGCTAACAACGAATAAAGTTGAATATATGGGAATTAAAAAAGAAAACTTTGAAGAATCACGGCTAGAAAACTATATTGTCAAAAATTTAGTCAACTTCGATGATATTTCCTATGACGAACACGCTGATTTACTCTATGACCTGGCGGGTCAAGTTCTTAGCCATCTTATGAGCTACTTATCCGAAGAAGATACACACAAAGTTTTACGCTTTTACCAACGGGAAATTGCCAATTTTGTCCATAGCGAAATGCAGCCACATTTCTGGGAAGAAACAACAGGTTATAAAGTCGAAATCAGTAAAGGTTTTACAGCATTAAAAGATAGCGCCTACACTACAAACGCTAAGAATTGTCTTGATTATCAATCTTCGCCACGAGACAAAAGCAATATGTCCAAATATCTGTTTACAGGCTTCTCCAAATGCCTCTATCGAGAACAGAAATTTGAATCGGAAGCAGAAAGAATACTAGCAATGATTTTAGAACGGGATGCAATCAAATGGTTTAAACCCGCAAAAGGGCAATTTCAGCTTTATTACAAATGGCATGGAGACTATCCAGAATATCAACCCGATTTTGTTGCTGAAACAGAAGAAGTTATCTATATGCTTGAACCAAAAGCTCGAAATGAAATTGACAATCCTCAAGTGCTTGCTAAGAAAGATGTCGCAGTTCAATGGTGTCAATATGCTTCGGACTATATGCTAAAGCACGGTGGCAAACCTTGGAAATATGTCTTAATTCCCCATGATGAGATCAAAGAAAATATGACACTCCAAAAACTAAGCGATCGCTATAGCGTCACTACTAAGGGTTAATTTCAGCGGCACTCTTAAAGTTCTAAATATCGAGCCAAAATCAGTTGAACTTCGGATATTTGTTGCAACTCCAATTCCCCAAGACAGCGCACAAGTCTGCGTTTATCAAACGTCATCGGATCGACGCACACGATAAAACTCTCGGTACTCAGACCATTGATAGTCGAGGGAATCACAGGTAAAACAATGGGTCGTAAATGCTCATTTGGAACAGCAGAAGTGATGGGTAGAACTGTGACTTTACTGCGTTGATTAAAAGCAGTTCCTGAAATAATTACCGCCGGTCGAGTCTTGCGGATTTCTGTACCGACTGAGGGATCGAAATTCACGATCCAGATGCTTCCCAGTCGGTAATCGCTGCTTGCTGCCATGCTTCATCCTCATCGGTTAATTCATCGCTCAGTTCATCCAGTAATAAACAGGCTTCTACCATTGCCTGCTGTTCTTGTTGTTTGCGCCATGCTTGCAATAAAAGCTCAACTAGGCGACTGCGATTTTCTACACGCTGGTCAATATAATGCACTAACTCATCTGGCAAAGAGATAGATACTTTCATATTATTTATGCCACTTTTAATACTACCGATGGTAGCAGAAATATCGACCAGATTGCAAGTTGATAAAGTATAGCAGCAGCAACGATCATTTCCTTTGATTGCGATCGCCCCCTACACAAAATTAGCCGGATCTTGATCTCGCCGATGCTTCAGCAGAATCGGAGAACCTTGGCCATCGCCCACCAAAGCCGCCGTTTCTTCCAAAGCTTCCCTCAAGCGCTTCGCCGCGTAAATCGACATATCGCGGGGCACATTCACCCGATCGCGCAAATACCGCAAAGCCGCATCAGAACCAGTCGGCGGCGTACAAACTTCGCCAGTCATCATCAAAGTTAAAGCACAACGCAAAGCTTCATCAAATAAGTTGTCATCAGCAGGATTGACGCGAACAATGTTGCGCTGGTGCTTAATGACGCGGTGGAGTGCTTCAGCGCGGGAGGTTTCCGGTTCTGGATACATCACATCCGGGAGTCCGGCCCAAGGCCCATTATCCACGCGGGCTTTATTGAGTAGCATCTGAGGTTCGCCGTTTTCATAACAGCCGCCCATTTGAGGCGGTAAATCGTGGACGTGGGTGTGAAAGTCGCTCTGAGTGCCGCGATAGGTGGGGCGGCTTTCCATCGCCGCAAACCAGTCAGCAAAGCGCGGGTTTTCTTCCCGCATTGAGTAGCCTTTGTAGTAGTAAAGACTGGCATTCATCCGTTCGACGTAGGGCGTAAAGATGACATCCGCAGTGCCAAATTCATCGAGGAAATAAGGCCCCGGAGTGCTAGCCAGGGCTTTTTCTACCTGGGCGACGACGCTGATAAATTGGTTGCGGTTGTGTTGTTCTACTTTGGCTGAACTTGCTGGGTAGCACAGCCAAGAGCACCAGGCTCTAAATAGCAGTCGCTCTAGTCGCCGCATGGGTATTACTGCGGGGTTTTCCATGCCCAAACCCAAGGGGCCATAGACTCGTTCGAGGGCGATTAAGATATCGTCGCTTTCGGTGATAATGCGGCCGTCTAGTTCGATCGCCGGTAGCATTCCCGACGGCACTTTCCGCTTGTACCAGCTTTCTTTTTCCCCATAGCAGAACATGGTAACTTTGTCAATCCGGTAGGGGATTTGTTTTTCTTCCAACCACAACCAAATTTTCTGGCAATAGGGACACCAGGCATGATTATCGCGGTACAGGGTGACTCTCACATCGGATTCGGTTTGTCCGAAGAGGCGCAAGCGGGCTTGAGAGTTGGTTGGCCCGTTGGTGCGATCGACTTGAAAGTCTGTGAGTGCCTCCAATTCTGTCCAGCTTAGGGGGGCGAGGCGATCGGTGGGTGTCATAGTTAAATTGGGCTGATAATAATTAGGGCGATGTCTGGGGAGGGGGTGGAGCGTCTTGAATTTTGGTGAGTGCTGCTTGAATTTGGGGGGTGGCTAGGAAGTTTTGGGTGGCTGCAATCAAGCGATCGCCCCAGAGGTTTTCTTTGAGAAAATCTACAGTGGCATAGCGTCTGTCTAATTTCAGGGCGGCTTCTCCCATTGCTAAACCTTTTTCTTTGTCGCCTTTGCTGTAGAGTGCTACTGCTAGAGCTAGCATTGGTTCTGCTGCTTTGTTGTCGATCGCGATCGCTTGTTGCCAGCGTTTGATTGCGCCATCGGCATCTCCGGTTTCGTATTTGACTAATCCGATATTGTTGATAGCGGGCCACAGGTTTTTTTCTAAAGCAAAGGCTTTTTCGTACTGGGCGATCGCATTATCAAACCGCTTGAGCTTGTAAAAAGCGTTGCCCAAATCAAATAATGCGCCCGGAGTGTCTGGCTTTATTTTCAAACCAGCTTGCAGGTATTCGGCTGCTTTTTCGTACTTCGCTTGCCGAAAGTAAGCTTCTCCCAAGACAAATTTAATTGAGGGATTTTCTGGCGATAGAGATTGAGCTTGCCCCAAAGCTTCAATCCCTTTGTCCAACTGTTCGACTTGAAGGTACAAGCTGCCTAACAAAGTCCAAGCTCGATCGTTCTTGGGGGCTAACTGTGTGGCGAGTGCGGCTCTGGGGATGGCGAGTTGGTACTGCTGGAGTCGGGCTAGCTGGACTGCTTCTTCAGCAAGGCTCAAGGCTGTCTGGTCGAGTTGGGCCGAGTCGATTTGCAGGGTGTAAGGCAGGAGTGCCTGTGCGACAACGGGCTTGGGCATTGTCCCCAAACTGAGCGCGATCGCCAGAGATATTAAAGAAATACGATTAGGCACTGTACAGCCCCAGGAAAAAATATAATGGTTTCTCGATCGCCTATAATAACTCATATTTTTGAGTTTTGATATTGCTTCCTGACTCGCAACGTTTTGCGGTTTTCTGTTAAATTGTTCCCAGATTCTGTTTTGCACTCAGGAATAATAATTTTGATTCACTGTTTTAGAGAGGACTGAAGTCCTCACTACAAACCAGGAAAATTTTTCATCTTAGCAACTTTAGTGAGTTAATAAAGTCTGTTGAATACTGCTTTAGAGAGGACTGAAATCCTTACTTAAAACCTGAGATTTTTTTCATTTTAGCAATCTGAATGAGTTAATAAAGCCTGTTGAATTTGGTCTAACAATTGTGCTACCGATAAGGAAGAAGGCAAAATTTTAGCCGATACTTCTTGCAGCAAAAAGTCGATCGCCTCGGATTCTGAATTTACAACAGATCGATAATCCCAGACTAAAATTGGCAGTTTTCCAGTCATTTGTCGCAGGTTCGAGAGCGCTTGCAACATAGCAGTTGATTCTGAGGGGGCATCTCGCAAGCACAGCAAAACTAAGTCAACACTTTGATATTGCAACTGCTGCAAAACTTCTCTCCAGCAGGGTGCGATCGCCCCTCGGAATCCTGCCGTTTGGATGTATTGAATAAAAGCTTGAAAGTTCGGAGCAGAAAACTGGGAATTGGGCAGAGGAATCTCGGCATTGGTCGATCGATCGCCATTTTTCAATTCTTTTGTCATATTCTCCCCAGCCGCGCGGTGCAAGTCCGGTAAAGTCGAAATGTCAGCAAATAAAATGCTGGGCTTCCAACTCATGCCCGCAGCTACTTGAATCACTTGCCACAACGCAGAAGCGCCCAAAAGAGTGCCTTCGCGACTGCCGGCTGCCAAACAGGGAAATACGGACAATCCTTTGATTTGATTGGCCAGTTGCGTAGTTGCTGGGTCTAAAGTCACCAAGGGCAGAGAACCTAAATTTCGAGATCGACTTAACTGTTCAATAAAAGCTAAGGGGTTTTTCAGTTGACTTGTACTGTCCAAAACGATCGCCGAAGGCCGCCAAATTCGGGCGACGAGTTCTGCTTGGTCGAGGTCGTCTGCCTCTAAAACCCGGCAGTAGGTGGGATTTAGCAGTAAAGCGGAACCTTGAGATGAAGTATTTTGCGGGCTGAGCCACAACACGGTTAAAGAACTTCTCACCTTATTGGTACTGGCATTACTGTGGCCGATCAAATCTGCCAGCAACCTTCGCAAAGCGGGTTCTTCCACCGGCAAGCTCAAAAAGCCTTCGGCGCGGTTGACAGCAGCCCGTTCTTTTTCGCCTCTGGTGGCTGTGACGATTGCCGGAATCGATCGGGTATCTGGATCGCTCTTGAGCAGCGTCAGCACGTCCCAACCGGACAGCAGGGGCAGCAGCGGGTTGAGGAATATCGCTTCGGGACTGAACCTGCGGGCTTTTTCCAGGGCTTCGGTGCCGGAACGGGCGACTATTACTTGGTAGCCCAAACTGGAGAGGACGTTGGTTAAATCTTCGATATATTTGGGAACTGCTTCGACTATTAATACTAAACGAGAGCGAGAATTGGCGATCGGATGCTGATATTTTGGTTTGAATAATTCTTCCTCGGCCAAAGCAGGCGGTGGGGATTCTTCCCCGCAGTTTCCCGGAGGATTGGGCGGCAGCAGCAGGGTAAATTCAGAGCCTCGGTTTTCTGAGGAAATAAACGAAACGTCTCCGCCGTGGAGCCTCGCGAGCCGTTGAGTCAGTACCAGTCCCAGTCCGGTTCCTTGAAAGCGTCTGGTCAGGGGGCTTTCTAGCTGTTGGAATTTTTGAAAGATCAGGTGCTGTTTGTCGGCGGGGATGCCGATGCCGGTGTCCCAAACTGTGAAGGCGAGCCAACCTTCCCAAACATTTACTTTCAATCCGATTTTGCCGCCGGCTTCGGTGAATTTTAGGGCGTTGGCAAGGAGATTGACGAGCATTTGCCGCAGCCGCAGTTCGTCGGCAATCAAATAGCTCAGTCCCGGTTCTATTTCTAATGTAAATTCTATTTTTGCTGACGGTTCTGCGTTTGCTTCGCCGTTTGTTTTGGGGGGAGATTTTTCTTCTTGCTGTTGCAGTTGTTTTGCTTGTTCAAAGGCTCTTTTGCAAGTTGCTGCTATTTCTACGGATTCGGGAATTAGTTCTAGCTGCCCGGTTTCCATGCGGGTCAAGTCTAAAATGTCGTTAACTATTGTCATCAAATGCCGCCCGCTTTGATGGATTAGTTTGGCGTAACGTGATTGCCGATCGTTGAGTTCTCCGATCAATTTATCTTTGAGGAGGCTGGACAAACCGAGGACGGCGGTAAGCGGGGTTTTTAGTTCGTGGCTGATGCAGGATAAAAATTCGTCTTTTAGTCGGTTGAGATGGATTAAGTCTGCGTTTTTTGCTGCTAGTTCTTTGGCGACTAAATGTTCTTCGGTGACATCTTGTCCCATGACTAAAATTAGCTGGTCTCCGAGCGGCTGTTTGACAAATTGCCAGATCCGTTCTTGACCTGTTTGTACCGGGCAGTCGCAAATGTATGTGTCTGGTTTGCCTGCGATGGCGCACCAAGCTGGAGCGGTTAAGGTTGATGGGGAGGCGGCCGAGTACAGCGGTAGCGGGCAACTGGTGGCTGCGGTTGCATCCGGTGAACCGAAGCTATCCCGCAGAGAATCGCCCGATCGACTTACTCCTACTAAGCTCCTGCACTCAGAGGTGATAGCCTCGAATTGCACGCTCTGGTATTCGCTGGTTACATGGCTTGGTTTGTGGGACGAGTGTTTGCCCAAATTTGCTGCTGGTTCTGGAATTGGTTGAGGCCCGGCTCCCAGCAAAATCCGCCACGCTGCGTTTTGACTGACTATTTGTCCGCTGGGGGTTTGCAATCTCAGCGGTAGGGGCAGTTTTTCTAGGAGTTGGACTAGGGAGTTGAGGTTTTCCGAGGGTTTCAATCCTGCTTCTAAAAAGCGCCCTTTGCCCTCGGCGGTGGCTAGCGCCGAGGAAACGGGTATTAATTCAATTTCTTTGACTGCTGTTGACTCCGCCTGACTGCTGCTGTTAAATGCGGCGATAAATTGGAGCAGGCTCAGGCTCTCTAGGAGTCCTAAAAATTTACCGCTGGCATCTGTAAGGGCGATCGGGCTTTTGGAGAAACCGCCGACGCTTTGGCTGTGGGCTGGGCTATTTAGTTGTTCTTTTTGCAGGTACTGCCAGAATTCGCTGACACTCAAAGCTGCCGGTACTATGGTGATGGGTTCGATCGCGATCGAGCTTTCCGACAAAAGTTGCTCTCCGTCGTTTGTGCGCGAGTCCGTGCCCATCCAAAGGCTGCGGAGGTAAACTAATCCTAGCGGCTCCTTCTGTTCGTTGACTACTGCGACTCGATCGCACTTTCCCTCAATGAAAATTGACCGCAGCGATTCTAGTGTCGCCGTTGGTCGGCACAGCGGCACTGGGGAGATAAAATTGTTGAGACTGGGGTTAGTGGTTGGCATAACAAACCTGAGAGTCTGCTATTTATAGCAGTAATATTTTTGATACCCAATGTACCTGCGGATTTCTGTATCTTATTAATTTTATATCAGTTCGCTATCTGGTCCGGGATCGACCAAAAAAGAGCGAGTTCGAGACCGGCACTTGATTTGAGGCGATTACTAATTATTTTAAGGCTTAAGCTTAATTGCAGAAATCAAGCTCAGGGTGCTTGATATTAAAGCACCCTGAGCAAACTGTGATTATTCTTCTGTTAGAAAGCTTATCCTTATTTATTTGGTCGTTAAGATTGGTTACAATTGATGTTGAAATGATTTTAATTGTGTAAACAAATTTGTCATAGCGATCGGCATGAATCTCGCTGTGTTATGGAGCATCTCCGGTTTTGTAACAAGCACTTTTTGGCGATCGGCTGTTGTGCAAATAAACGTTTGATATCTCGACAAACTGCAAATCGTTAACTTTTGTCAAACTCTCAAACTCTCTCCACCTGCGATCGCCATAAACTATAAAATCGATTTACGGCAGCCAGCGGGGATGATAGCCGGTAAAGGGAAGTTCTTCGGGCTGTACTTTTGCAGCAGAACCGTCTGGAGGTATTTCTAATAAGGGTAGCACCCAAAGGCGGCTGGTGGCGATCGACTGTCCGCCGGAGTTGCGGGGACTGTCTGCTGCTGACGGTTTTGCTGATGTAACTAATTGGTCGAAAATTAATGCCAGACCGTCGGGAGATAAACTGATTTGGGTATCTAATTGGTTGGGCAAAACTAGCAGCGGTTTGATGGTTCCTACCAAACGAGTGCCATCTTTTTTGAGGTCGATGGCGGCGATAAAAGGCTGTTCTTTGTAGCTTTCTGTTTCGAGGCGTTGGGCTAACAAACAGTAAAGACGCTGGAATTGATTGTCTTTGTTTTTGCGCGGGTCGAAATAAACGGAGATAATGCTACCGGGAATCCGCAATATTTCTTGTTCCACACCTTGGTTGTCTAAGATGAAAAGGGATCGAGTAAAGTCGCCGTTGTATTTAACATAGGCGGCGGCGGAGTTGTCGCGGGCCAGGCCCAATACTTGTTCGTATTTTGGTAAAAGTTGTACTGGATCTGCTTCTGGTTTGAGCGGGACGATCGCTAATCCTTGTTTTTGAGACATTACCACCGATTTGCTGTCGGGCCGAATCATAAAATCTCCGCCTTGTTGATTTTCCAATGGGCGGGGCGGTAATTTTTCTTCGAGAATCCAAGGGCTGAAATCGCTGGGATTGCTGCGGTTGACGCGCTGAATCAGGATGATTTTTCCGTCGGCTGAAAGGTCAAATTTTAGGTTTTGGTAATCTTTGGAGTCTAGTAGTTTGTCGATTCTACCTGCTGGCTGTTTTTGTTGGGGTTCTTCTCCGGGGGATTGGGGATTGAGGCCGGTGGTGACTGTGAATAGTTCTTGATTTAGGGTGCCGCGAGTACGGGCGATAGATCGATCTGTGGCTGAGAATAAAATGCGATCGCCCCCGGGATAGGGTTTAAAATCGGTGACAACCAAATCTTTGGGAGTCAGGGGTATCGGTTTCGATTCGCTGCTGGAGAGATTGACTAGCATTAATCTGCTTTCTGTTTCGCCTTGAACGCCGATATAAGCAAAAGCCCGATCGCGAGTGCGAAAGGAACTGCTAAACGGCTGCATTGGCGTGCCTTTATATTGGTTGTTTTCTCCGAAATACTTGTCCGTTGCACCAGCGAGTTTTAATGTGTAGGTAACGCCGTAGGGTGCTGGATCTTGGAGGGTGTAAGCCATGCGCCGTCCCGCCCAACTAAATTTACCGGGGAGGGGAGGTTCTAGCGTTAAGTTTTCCTCGACGCTGGAGTGGTTCATCGGGCGAAAGAAGGTGAGGAGAAAGCCGGTATCTCGCGCGCCGATTTGTTTGTTTTCCCAGCTAAATTCTCGCACTCTGGGCGCTGTGCGATCGCCACTCAGCAGCAGCAGTCCGATTAAGACGCTTAACATTAACATCAGCAAGATCGCCGTGCGGTCGATCGGCTGTTTGAACGGCAGAATACCGAAGAATGAAGGATTAAATTTTTTGTTAAAAATATTCACAAATTTTTCTCTCCTATTTATGGTGAAAAATCACTGCCCAATTTTCCCTCTTAAATTTTACTTTCCCAGGCGCACCCCAGCTCAAAAACCCAATTTGGCGATCGGAGTTTCATATCAACTCCGGTTGACGATCATAGCAAAAACAGTTCGTAGTGAGGACTTCACCGCACTACGAACCAATCCGAGAGCGCTCAAGCTATCGCCACCGCGTCCAAAACTCCTAATAATTCAGACGGCTACTTAGCCCAGAGCCATTATTTCACGAATCCTTGACGATTGGTATATTCGAACTATGATTAACCGCTGACAGTGTATAGGGCGATTCCGGTTCGGCATATAATATAGAACCCCTTTGACATCTTTGAGTTTTGGGTTAGGTGACGAGAAATATAGAGAGAAACTGGTTTCTGAGATTTACGCAAGGGGCGAGAAACCGGGTTTCTACGAGTTTTGGGTTGGGTGATGAGAAATATAGAGATCAACCCGGTTTCTGAGATTTACAGAGAATAGATATCAAATGGGTTCTATAGAATATTTGCTATCGTAATGCCTGACCTCAAAATAGTTTAAATTTGACGTGTGAGACTTAATATATAGAGAAAAATTCCAAAAAACAAAAAGTTGCTGCACTCTCTAAAGGCAAGACTTCCACTATTCGATTTTTGAAGAAACGACCTGATTTTATCCAGTGTTTCATCTGCTTTCTTGACAAACAGTAAAATGCTGCGTGAGGATTGTTAAATTCCGCAAATTTTACACCCTCTATCTCTACACTAGATAGCTTGTTTATTACCAATGGTTGCGTTATCGTCAAATCAATATATCTCTTAGTCCCTTGATACATTTCATAACAATTTGGGGGAAAAATAGCATTTTTATATCCGCTTTCTTGGTTGAATTTTGCTAATTTTCTAGCGTGAAAGCATCGGCTAAAATAATGTCATCTTCTCTGAATAAAAACCATTCAAGTTCTTCTACTTTTTCGACAAATTCTTCCTGAAGCCTAAACCATACCAAGATCGGGTCGCATTCTGGGTCTTCTTGTATCTGAATGCACTTAATTTGATCTTCAGGTAAATACATACGCTGTAACCTGCCTGTTCGGTAGAGTTTGGCTCGCAATATAGCGTTTCTCAAGTATGGTGAGGTATGCCCGGTTTGGCCTATGCCGGATAGTACCTCATATGAGAGATCGAAAGGCTATATTCACGTCGCAATGAGCAAAACTCGCCAACAGTCCATCTATTGTATACCTGAGTCTTTCTATTTTTGCTGCCTCTTGTTCAGGATTCTCAGATTCTTCAACTGATGTAATGTGTGCGACAGCAACAAAAATTTTAGGGCGTTCTTTCTCAGGCGGTTCGTTTTATTTGAATAAATTTATGATGGTCTTTTATGAAAAAACAGCATCATTTTAATATACCTAATGACCGATCGCGATATTTGTTGTAACAAAGCAATTTGGGTAATGATAAAGTGCATTACTTTTCTTTATTGTAAATTTTCAGCCGACATACAGACAATCTCCTTTGTGTTTACTGAAATAGTTGATTTATCGGTACTAAATCCATCGGTGATATTTTGTCGATAGGTAGTCCCCAACCCAGCAGATACATTCTAATGCAAAGTATTCCCGCTAGTACCCCTAAGAACAGTGCTGTCAATTGGATATCCTCCCAAAAACAAGTTAGCCTTTCTTTCCAAAGACCGTAGCTGGTTACTAAATAAGTAGGAATATCACCGACAGCTACAGCAATCACAGCACCTAAATTACCAAAAAAATGATATCCGACTGGGATGCCAATAGTGATACTCAAGAAAGTTACCAGATTGCCCATAGCTGCATATTGAGATTTGCCAACCGCTAACAAACAAGAACCCATCAAATTGTGGAGAGTAGTGTGCCAGATACCTAAAGCCAAGATTGGCATCATCCAAGATGCTGCCATATACTCTTTCCTGTACAATGTTAAAATGACCTGATCTCCAAAGCTCACAAAAATTGCTAAGCCTACGGCTAAAGGTATCAGGATTAAGTTGCGGTTTTTAATAATTTTGGCGCGCAATTCCTGACGAGGTAATTCTGCTAGCATCGAAATTGAGGGGAAAATCACCCTACCTGCGAGGGCGATGATCACTTGGCGCGGCATATCGCCGAGGGTAAAAGCGATGCCATAAATGCCCAACATTGTTAAAGTAAAGATTTTCCCTAGAACTAGGCGATCGGCTTGAGAACACAGAAAAAATAAAATCGTCGATAAAAATATCCATTTTCCATAAGAAAATATTTCTTTAGCGGCTTCTTTGTCCCAAGCGAAGCGGTTTGACTTGCCGGGAATCAAAAAATGGCTCCATACTAACTCTATTATAGAGTTAGCAAAACCGCCGACGAGGATCGCCCAGATTGTAGGATGGAAAAAGGCCCATACAATCATCACTGTAGTAGAAATTGCCTGTATCCCCAACTCGAAAAGCACTACTTGCTTGACGCTCATTTTGCGTTCGAGGGTGGATACGGAAGTGGATTTGAACCCTCCTATTAGGGTGTTTATACTTATGCAGGGAAGCAACCACAGGAGACGCGGTTCTTCATAAAAGTTAGCAACTGGCCAGGTGATTAACATTAAACACAACCAAACAAACAAGCTGCGAAGAACTTGCATTGTCCAAGCGGTGTTGAGAAATTCTGGCTCGTTCCCGCGCTTGTTTTGAATGATGCTTGGGCCCAGACCTATATCTGTGAATAGGTGGACACCTGTGATGAAAACGTAGGCTAGACCCATTAAACCAAATAGTTCGGGCAAAAGCAGGCGGGTCAAAATTAGGTTGCTGCCAAATCGGATAATTTGACTGCTTCCATAGCTGGCGATCGTCCAGAATGCGCCTTTGATCGCTAATTTTTTTTCTGATGACATATACTCTAAACTTATTTCCTAATTATGAGTCTAGTTGCTGAATCGGTAGTTGGCAATTTCTACAGGATGCTGCAGCCATTTTTTAGCGAACTTTACAATATCTTCATTTTCTGATTGTAGGACTGGCCCGACACACATTTTACAGTCAGAAAGATAAAATTTAATCTGCAACCAGCTCCAAATCTAATAATCATAAGGGTTTTTTGGTTCGGGAATTGGTTTGAGGGAGGATGCTTGAATGATTAATTTGCGCTTACCTTGTAGTTCTTCTACGATTGTTTCTCCTTCTATTTCTAGCCAACTGTCTGGCGGAAAAGAGGCGCGGTTTTCACCGATCGCTAATTTGACCGGCAACCCGATCGGATAGGCATCCGCCGCGCAGCAGGTAATGATAAAACGCCCGATCCACATATATTGTTCTGCTATGTTGGGCGGGTGAATCACAAATCCTTTAACCTTGACTTTTTGACCTCTGTATGTATCTGGTTCGGGGTTAAAATTTAACAGCCGCACCCATTCGACGAGCGATCGATTTTCGGGTTTTGTAGTATTGCGAAATTCTTGCGGTTGCAGTCTGGTGATGGGCAGAGATTCGGTGAGACCTCGTTCCAATGCTGTCTGGCTGGTAAATGTGCGGGGCGTTACTGCTAAACCGATTAATGCGACGCTCAGCATTAAGGTGCTGCCGATGCTGGGGGGAAATAAAGTAATGTGTTCAACTTCTGTGATTCTGGGAGAGTTGTTGGCTGGGGATGCCCGCAATTGTTTGTTGGCGCGATCGACCTTTAAGAGTTCCCAAATTTTAAATCCGCCAATCACCATTAAGCCGATTCCTCCCGCGACTGTCAAGCCAAAGTAATTGGGGTGAATCAGAATGCTTAATTTGCCTGTAATCCAATATTTGAGGAGCAATATTCCCCAGGCTAGGATAGCTAGGGCGTCTAGCCAAGGGCTAAGTTTTTTAAGATTCATATTTGAAGAGTCATTAGTTATTAGTCATTAGTCATTAGTCATCAGTCATTAGTTATTGGTTATTGATTATTGGTTATTGATTATTGGTTATTGATTATTGGTTATTAGTTGTTGCTCCTTAGTTATTAGTTGTTGTTATTTGTCATTGTTCTTGGCTCAAAGAGAATTGGAAGTCTATTGCGGTTCGATCGCGTGGTGAGGTATGCCCTATGCCCGGTTTGGCCTATGCCCGGTTTGGCCTATGCCCGAAAGCACCTCATCTTTATGAGAAATGCTATATCGTTATTGGTCCGTGCGGGCAAATCGATCAACCTAAATACAAGTTGACAGCGAGGGTCATTAAAAATGTTAGTTGAGCAGCCAAGACAATTAAGTAAATTACTGCTCTACCTTTAAAAATAGAGAGCATTAAACCGATGCCTTTGAGGTCAATCATCGGGCCGAAAACGAGAAAGGCTAACAGCGAACCGCTGGTAAATGTGGCGGCAAAAGATAGGGCAAAAAAAGCATCTACTGTAGAACAAATCGATACGACTGCGGCTAATAGCAGCATGGCGAGAATCGAGGAAACCGGGCCTTGACCGAGGTTGAGAATTAGTTCGCGGGGTGCGCCAACTTGAATGATGGCGGCGATCGCGCTTCCGATGACCAAAACTCCTCCCAACTCCCGCAACTCCTGTACCATACTATCTAAAAGCAGGCGCAGACGCTCTTTAGAAACCGGGTGAAACATAGATGAACGTTTCGAGGTTTTGTCTGTTTTGCCTGTTTGTAAAGGCTTCCAGTCATCTTTTAGCAAAGATTCGATCGGCACTGCACCCCCCTGACCGAGCATAAATGTTCCCGACTGTAACAGTAGCGGAGTGTTGGCTGGGGCGAGGTTTTGTTCGGAAAACTCTGGTTTTGGGAGGGGAATCGCGCGGGCTACAGAGGGATGTAACAGAGGGCGCAAGTCGGCTTGAACACTGAACACCCAGCCGATGATTGTGGCGATAAACAGAGAAAATACTACCCGCAAAACTACTATTTCTGGCTGATCGCGAAATGCTGTCCAAGTCGCCCAAACTACGATCGGGTTGATGGTGGGGGCTGCTAGCAAAAAGCCGATCGCCGCTGGTGCGGGTACTCCCTGCATCAGCAACCTGCGGGCTACGGGCACGTTACCGCACTCGCACACGGGAAACAAAAAGCCGATCGAACTCCCCATCAAAGCGCCCAGCAGTGGGTTTCGCGGGATGCGGGATACGAGTTTGCGTTCGTCTACAAACCCCAGCAGCAAACCTGAGAATAAAACTCCCAGCAGCAGAAAAGGTATTGCTTCTACTAACAGGCTGAGAAAAAGGGTAAAAGCATTGTTTAACTGATTCGTTAGGGCTGGTTGCATCGATCGCCTACTGGTAAATTGGTATTTAGTTTCACGTATTTGGCGGACTCCCTGTCGATCATACCTTCTGCACAGCACTAAGTTTAAAATTCCGTTGAAACTTTTTGGCGATCGTCCTCAATGTTATAGAAACCATTAAAAGTTGCAGATTCCAGCACCGGACACCGCAATATCCGATCCCTAGTAATGGTCGCCTATAATCTCTATATTTACACACAAAAATAATAGTTGTTAAAATTAATTTTATATTTTTCCTATCAATCGGATAATTGTTGATTTAACTGGCGCGAATTATCACAAAAAGTCATAAAAATTTAATCAATTAAAATATCACCAAATATTGCGCCAAATTGGCTTGTTGCAACGAACAAATCATAAAAGTAGCAAGCTTGTTTAGACAGCCAGACTCTATGGGAAAACCGAGCAGGGGTATTTGAGAAGCGCGCCGCAATAATGATTTTCCTGTATCATCAATTAATGATAACTTCCAGCGCAATCGGGTTAGTGTTAACAACAGGTTAAGCTTTTAGCCCAAGGTTAACGAATAGTTAAATACTCCAAATAACAGTTAATACGCCTCCAGCCAATATAAAATAAAGTCAGGCATAATTACCAAAGCGCATCTATCTCGGTCATCCTCAAACTTGCCTAATACTTGGAGTGGTAAAATCCCATTTGCCACAAACAGTTTTTTGTGTAATTTAAAATGCAGTTTGCCAGAGGGATGTCGGCAAAAGCACTCAGCTACTCACCGACTGAGCTTTGGTAACTGAATGTCTGCTGGCAAATAAAAACCAAAAAAGCGTGCTGATGAATTTATGTTAAATACTTCTTGCGTAGAAATACCAGTACAACCCGCGTCCGAAGCTGACTCTGGAGAACTTCGTTTAGACTCTACTCTCCAAGAATTATCGCTTTACGATTTTCAAGTAGAAGCTATGGATTTCGGGATGAAAATTTCCCAGATGTTAGAAACTAATCCGCTGTTACCGGGAGTCATTTTGACAAATCAAGGTAAATTTGTCGGCATGATTTCCCGGCGGAGATTTTTAGAATTTCTCAGCCGTCCTTTTGGAAGAGAATTATTTTTAAAACGACCTGTCAAGGCTTTATATCGCTTTGCTGAAATTGAGACTTTGATTTTTCCTAGCAATACTTTAATCGTGGATGCAGCCCGGAAGTCGCTGCAGCGATCGCAAGAACTGCTTTACGAGCCGATTGTGGTTCAAGTGTCGCCCCAAACTTATACTTTGGTAGATGTACGCGAACTGTTAGTGGCCCAGTCAAAAATTCACGAATTAGCGACAAAATTGCTGAGGCAGCAAACTCAATCTCAACTAATTCAAACCGAAAAATTAGCCAGTTTGGGGCAGATGGTAGCTGGAGTAGCTCACGAAATTAGAAACCCTGTCACCTGCATCAGCGGAAATCTCGGCTTTTTGTCTAACTACTCGAAAGACATCATGGAGTTGCTGTCTGCTTACGAGCAAATTGTCGGGCCTAGCGAAAAAATTGACGCACTCAAAAAAAATATAGAATTTGATTTTCTGAAAGAAGATTGGGTGGAAATTATCAAAAGTATGAAGGCTTCATCAGAGAGACTGAGGGAACTTGTCACCAGCCTGCACACCTTTTCTTACATGGACGAAACTCACTTGAAAGAAGCTAACCTCCACGAATGTATTGACAGTACGCTGCTAATTATGAAAAGCCGTCTGAAGTACGGGTTTAAAGTAGTTAAAAATTATGGGGATTTGCCTTTGGTCAAGTGTTACTCTGGTCAGTTGAGTCAGGTATTTATGAATATCATCAGCAATGCGATCGATGCTTTGGAAGAAGTAAAAGAAGAAACAGGTTTTGTCGCTGCGATTACGATTGAAACTGAGGTAATAGACAGTTCTGACGGAGACTTCGTGAATTCGGAATTACTGCAAAATTATGTTTTGGGCGATCGACAAAATGCAAAACAGCTATCATCCGCCAGCCAAAACGCCGGTTTCAGCCCAGAAGCAAGCGAAAAGAATCAAAATAACGCTTGGATAGCGATCAGAATTGCCGATAACGGGCCGGGAATTCCGCCAGAAATTCAGCGCAGGATTTTTGATACATTTTTCACCACTAAACCTGCTGGGAAAGGTACGGGTTTGGGGTTGGCAATTACTCATCAAATTGTGACGGAGAAGCATAAAGGCAAGTTGAATTTGCATTCTACGCCCGGTACGGGGACGGAATTTGAGATTTTGTTGCCATTGATTTGAATGAAGAAGTCATATCAAATCTTTTAGCAGCAGAATTATTCGGATCTCTCGACCTCGGCGTAAATCAGCGTCAATCCACTGTCATCTGCGGTTACTAAATTATCTTTTTTTAACCGCAGATACAGGCAGATTAACACAGATTAAGGCTGATTAATTGTATCAACAATTTTGGTGGAACTGTCTGGGGTTGACTGTTGACTGTTGACTGTTGACTAATGACTAATGACTGTTAACTGTTAACGGTTGACTGTTGACTAATGACTAATGACTGTTAACTGTTAACGGTTGACTGTTGACTGTTAACTGTTAACTGTTAACTGTTATTTGTTAGTTGTTATTGGGAATTGAGAATGGAAAATTGGGAATTCGTAGCAAGTAACCAATAACCAATAACCAATAACCAATAACCAATAACTACTGACTACTGACTACTGACTACTGACTACTGACTACTGACTACTGACTACTGACTACTGACTATTTTTAAGCTCGAAGCTGAACGGGCATCACCAAGAATGTAGCATTGACTCCGCCTAAAGGCTGAAAAATTACAGGAGCCAGAGCGCCGTTTAATTGCAGTTGAATTTCGGGAGACTGAGCTGTTTTCAAAATGTCAATTAAGTATTTCACGTTGAAAGCAATATCGATGCTGTCTCCCGAAATCTGCGCCGGCATTGACTCTTTGCCGCTACCGACATCTTTGGCATCTACCGACAAAGTAATTTCCTGATTTTCCTCGTCGATGCTGCATTTGAGGATATTATTTTTTTGGTCGGCAAAGACTGCTATTCTTTCGACGGCTGCTAAGAGCGATCGCCTTTCTAAGGTAATTTGCCGCTCAAAAGACGGTGGAATCAACTGCCGGTATGCGGGATATTGCCCTTCTAAGGTGCGAGTTGTCAACCGCTGGTCTGCCCATTCAAACACTACTTGACCATGTTCAAAATGCAGCGTAACTGGTTCAGTCCACTGCCGCATTACTAGCATTCTTTCTACTTCCCGCAATGCTTTAGCCGGAACTGTCACCTCAAATTCTTCTTGGGTTTCTTCGCCTTCGACTTTTTCATTGACAGTTTGAACTACTGCCAATCTGTGGCCGTCTGTCGCTGCAAATTCCAAGCAATCTTGCAATACCTTTAAATGCACGCCTGCAAGTACCTGTTTTGCTTCGTCGGGGCTTGTCGCAAATAAAGTTCCTTTGAGTCCTTCTATCAAGGCTTCGGGCGGCAGTTTGAGGATTGTTCCGGCTTCGATTGCTGGCAATTCTGGGAATTCTTCCGGGCCCATGCCTCTGACTTGGTAGCTGCCTGAACTGCAACTGAGATATGCTACGGTGTCCCCCGCTTCATCTTCTAAAGTAATCTCTCCATCTGGGAGTCTCGAAACAATATCGTTGAGCAATTTAGCGGGTATGGTAAAACTGCCGCCGCCGGTCACTTCTGCTGCGAAGCTGGTGCGAATTCCTAAACTGAGATCGAAAGCTGTCAAGCTAACCCGCTGATTTTCCTCATCCGCTACTAAGAGCACGTTGGCTAGTACCGGATGTGTCGGGCGGGAGGGAACGGCCCGACTTACCAACGAGAGGTTGGCGTTGAGGTCACTTTGGGTGCAAACCAATTTCATGGGAGGTTAATTAACCGGATTTGAGACGAAACCAAATCCTATCACAGAAAGTCGGCGGGCTGACTTTTCTCTGTCATGGCTTATTTCTGGGGCTAGAAACCGGGTTTCAGGGCAAAATTTTGTGAAGGAAGGAGAAATATACTTAGAAACCCGGTTTCTGAGGTTAACGCGCCGAGGACTAGATTTTTTTTTAATTTGTTGAATTATTTTTATGTCGATCGCCCTGTGGAAACTGTGGAAAAAAAAGTTAACTGTTTGCGGGATATGACTTATAGTTTCCAAAAACTGTGGAAAACTTGTGGAAAAGCTGCTGAATACGATCGCCCATTTTAGTAAAAAAATGGTTTTGGGCGATCGAGTAAAGTTTTCCACAAACAAAGGGCAAATTTTCCACAGGTTTTTCCACAGGTAGGGGGCAGGGGGATTGAAATGACTGCTGACTAATGACTAATGACTGCTGACTAATGACTAATGACTAATGACTAATGACTTTTTATCAGAAAATTGGGTCGAAAACCCCGTCCTTCTAGGACGGCTTTATATTTACCAGAGACATACTCGTCACTAAATGTGCTATGGTAGTGAAATGTTAACCATGAATTACCGCTACCGAATCTATCCAACCGTCGCTCAAGCGCAGTCGCTTTTTGAGTGGATGGATACTTGTCGCGTTGCCTATAACTACGGGTTGCGAGAAATTAAGGATTGGTTTAATGGTCGGAAATGTTTGGTTGAAAGATGTTCTATCAGGCATGAGTACATCATACCTGCGGATACTCCTTTCCCTAGCGAAGTAAACCAACTCAACGCACTGCCCGGCGCTAAAAAGGTATTTCCCCGATTGAGTGAAGTACCGAGCCAAGTGTTGCAGCAAGCGCTCAAGCAGTTACACCGAGCCTGGGAAGGATTTCAAAAAATTGGGCATGGATTCCCTCGATTCAAGAAGTTTGGTCAATTCAAGTCTTTGCTGTTCCCGCAGTTCAAAACCAATCCGGTGACTGGTACGCATATTGCTTTACCAAAATTGGGGTTGATTCCAATCAACCTGCATCGCCCAATACCGAGTGGATTTGTGGTTAAACAGGTGCGGATAATCAATAAAGCAGATATCTGGTACGCCTCTATCAATATCCAATGCAATGTCAGCGTTCCAGATCCAATGCCTCACGGTCATCCTATTGGGGTAGATGTGGGGCTTGAGAAGTTTCTAGCAACTAGCGACGGTATTCTCGTAAAATCGCCCAAATTCCTGAAAGTAATGCTCCGCAAGCTGAAATTGCTGCAACGCAGACTTTCTCGAAAGAAGAAACGTTCTAAAAATTACGAAAAACAACGTATCAAGGTTGCCAGACTTCACCACACAATTGACAGCACTCGTAAAGATTTCCACTTCAAACAAGCTCATACGCTTTGCGATGCTGGCGATATGGTCTTCATGGAAGACTTGGATTACAGAATCCTAGCCAAAGGAATGCTGGGGAAACAAATGCTTGACGCTGGATTTGGACAATTCCGAACCATCGTCAAATACCTGTGTTGGAAACGCGGTAAATTTTTTGGTGAAGTTTGTGCTAGAGGTACTTCGCAGGAATGTCCTGAATGCGGTACAAAAGTCAAAAAAGACTTAAGTGTCAGGGTGCATTCTTGTTCTAATTGTGGCTACACAACCGATAGAGATGTCGCCAGCGGTCAAGTAATTAGAAATAGAGGAATAGCTTTGGTTAATACCGATGGACAGTCGGGAATTCAAAATGCCTATGCAGACGGTTTGCCGGGGATTGAGGTGTCTCAATCTAGGTCAAAGTCGAAAACCCGCGAGGGAATAACTAGGAAATCTAAGAAGTGATTCTTAGAAGCTCCGCACCTGATAGTCGGAGTAATGTCACTAACTTTTGCGACTGACAACGTTAATTCGATCGCTCAATTGACGCAAAGTTTGAGCCAAATTCGGGTCAGTGTTCCGCAACTGAGCAATTTTATCGCAACTGTAAAGCACAGTCGTGTGGTCTTTTCCGCCGAACACTTCGCCAACCTTCGGCAAACTCAAAGCAGTATGCTGCCGAATTAAATACATCCCTATTTGACGGGCGAGACTAATTTCGCGTCGGCGAGAAATACCTTTCAAATCTTCAACAGAAACATCAAACGCCTCAGCCACCACTGCAATTACCGCATCGGGAGTCGCCTGTACCGTTTCAGTTTGCGGGTTCAAAACCGGGGCGATATTCTCAACTGTCATCGGCAAACCGGTAATAGAAAGATATGCTACGGCCCGAATCAAAGCTCCTTCTAATTCCCGCACATTGGAAGTATAGCTAGAAGCAATGTATTCAATCACATCTCGCGGCAGCCGCATATTTTCGTACTCACCTTTTTTCTGCAAAATTGCCATCCGCGTTTCTAAGTCGGGCAATTGAATGTCAGCAATTAATCCCATCGAAAATCGGGAACACAAACGCTCTTGCAGCCGGGGAATTTGCTGCGGCGGGCGATCGGAAGCTAAAACTACTTGATTTCCAGATTCGTGCAAAGTATTAAACGTGTGGAAAAATTCTTCTTGAGTGTATTCTTTGCCTTCAATAAATTGAATATCATCTATTAATAAAACATCCGCTGCCCGATAATGGTCGCGGAAACTTTGCATACTGTCTTTGCGAATTGCGACAATTAAATCGTTAGTAAATTTTTCAGTAGAAACGTAAAAAATCTTGGCGTTGGGGTCAATTTCCAAGCGATAATGACCGATCGCCTGCATCAGATGAGTTTTCCCCAAACCAACGCCGCCGCACAAAAATAAGGGATTGAATTCTCTGCCCGGAGACTCGGCTACTGCGAGGGCTGCTGCGTGAGCCATCCGGTTGTTGGAACCGACGACAAAACGGGAAAATACGTATTTGGGGTTTAAATTAGCGGGTTTAGGCGGGTGAAGCGATTTGTTTTCGGGGACATCGGCGGCGATGGGGGAGGGCCAAATTGTGGCGGAGTCGCTGCTGTCGCCTGTTTCATTTCCCCCGGCAATTGTCAAGTAAATATCTACGGGATAGCCGAGAATTTCTTCGACTGCATCAGCAAGGATTTCTCTGTAATATTTTTGCAACCAATTGCGAGCAAAGGGGTTGGGGGCGCTGACGATCAAACAGTTATTTTCGAGTTGTTCGGCTCTGGCAGTTTTGATCCAGGTCTCAAAGCTAGGTCTGCTCAGTTGTACCTGGAGACGTTCAAGTATCTGTTTCCACAGATTTTCGAGGGGAATGTCCATCGATTACCTCTGCCGATCGGCATTTAAGAGATTTTCAAGTCCAGACTGTTCAGTTTAGTCGAGTTGGTGGTTGGGAAGCTAGAGCGGCCCAAGATTGGGCGGTTTCAACCGTATCTCTTAGCAAAATCAGCGAAAATCGGCAATCAAAAATCCAAAATGAGAAGCTGAATGCTAAAGTTTAAGGGAGTCTGCCGTAGCTTGCGGGGCCCGACGCCATCGCCCAAAAATTTTGCGGCTCTGCGGCGATATAGCAGGTATCAAAGAGCTGCTAAGCAAATATTTAAATTTGGCAGAAAAGCCTAAAAACGTGGCTATGAAGAGTTCTACAGGCAAGTTTTGGAAGCAACCGGCAATTTACATATTGCTGCTGGTAACGGGGGCCGGGGCCGCCATGTTGGGCGATCGGCTGACGGTTTCTCAATTACGTCCTAATTCTGGTGATTCGCGACAAGAGGTGATGCAACCGAAATTGCAACTGCCTCCTAAGACTGAGGTTAAAGGTAGCAAAGTATTGCCGCAGGTTCCCTTGTCGGGCGATGCAGCTAATGTGAATTTCATTGTGGCTGCGGTAGAAAAAGTAGGCCCGGCGGTGGTGCGGATCGATGCTTCGCGCTTGGTGAAACCGACAAATAGATCGCTTTCACCGGAAGATTTTTTTGGCGCAGAACCGAATTCGGGCGGTAGGGGCGGGATCGAACGGGGTACGGGTTCGGGTTTCGTGATCGGGGCCGACGGCGTGATTCTCACTAACGCTCACGTTGTAGAGGGTGCAGATACGGTAAGTGTAACTCTCAAGGACGGCCGCAGCTATCAGGGGCGGGTGTTGGGGGCGGATAAGGTGACGGATGTGGCTGTGGTGAAGATTGAGGCGACTGCTCTGCCTGTGGCGGCGATCGGCAATTCTGATAAGCTGTTGCCTGGGGAATGGGCGATCGCGATCGGCAATCCTTTGGGTTTGGACAATTCGGTAACTGCAGGGATTATTAGCGCTACGGAGCGATCGAGCTCTGATGTGGGCGTACCCGACAAGCGGATCGGTTTTATTCAAACAGACGCTGCAATTAATCCGGGGAATTCCGGCGGCCCCCTGCTGAATGCCTCGGGCGAAGTTATTGGCATGAATACGGCGATTATTCAAGGTGCTCAAGGATTGGGCTTTGCGATTCCCATTCAGGCGGCGCAACAGGTGGCGAAGGAACTGATTACGACGGGGAAAGTCGAACACGCTTATTTGGGTATTGAAATGGCGACGCTGACTCCTGATGTTAAGCAGCAAATTAACAGCAATCCTAATAGCAATTTGCGAGTGGCAGTCGATCGGGGTGTGGCTATTGTGAGTGTAGTTCCTAATTCTCCGGCGGCGGCGGCAGGTTTGCGGGCTGGAGACGTGATTCAAAAGCTTAACAATCAGCCGATTATTCAGTCGGAAGCTGTTCAGGAATTCGTGCAAAATGCTAAGGTTGGCGGTCTGTTACAAATGGAGATTAATCGCAACGGACAAATAGTTAATTTGACTGTTAAACCGGGGAGTTTGCCGGTTCAAAAAGTTCGATAAGAAGGAAGAAGGAAGAAGGAAGAAGGAAGAAGGAAATGGTAATTTGTCAGTAGTTAACGACTAACCAATAACGACTAACCAATAACTATGGCAGAACTCTTACAAATCTCACAATTAGGAAATCCCGTATTGCGCCGCCCGTCGCAAGTTGTCGAGAATATTAAGGACGATCGCATTCAACAGCTAATCGACAACCTAATTTCTACCGTCCAACAGGCGAACGGAGTAGGGATTGCGGCCCCCCAAGCGGCGAAGTGCGATCGGCTGTTTATCGTCGCATCCCGCCCCAACCTCCGCTATCCCCAAGCGCCGAATATGGAACCGACGGCGATGATTAATCCCCGGATTCTCGCTGCATCCACAGAAACAGTCAAAGACTGGGAAGGCTGTTTGAGCATTCCGGGGATTCGCGGGTTGGTGCCGAGAAGTAGGGCGATCGAGATAGAATACACCAGTAGAGACGGCAAAGTCCACCGACAAGAACTTACAGACTTTGTAGCCCGGATTTTTCAACACGAATACGACCATTTAGAGGGCATCGTATTTTTAGACAGGGTGGAAAATACCCGAGAACTGATGTCGGAGGATGAGTACCAGCAGCAATTTGTCAAGCTCCTGTGATAATTGATATAATGGCGATCGGTAACTAAGAGTGATGTTGCGAACAGGAGAGCAAATGTCTATCAACTTGGAAAAAGGCGGGAGAATCAATCTATCTAAAGAAGCACCGGGGCTGAAAAATGCCGGGATCGGTTTGGGATGGGATACCAATGCTACAGACACCGGCGATGCATTTGACTTAGATGCTTCCGTGTTTATGTTGGGTTCTGCTGGCAAAATTCCCAGCGAAAAATACTTTGTTTTTTACAACAACAAAGAGTCGCCCGATACTGCTGTAATACATCTGGGAGATAGCAGAACCGGAGAAGGATTTGGCGATGATGAAACCGTTACAGTCGATTTAACCAAAGTCGATCCAGCCGTTCAAGAAATTGTGTTTGTGGTGACAATTCATGAAGCTGAATCGAGGAGACAGGGCTTTGGTCAAGTTCGCAATGCTTTTATCAGGATTTATGATACTACGACTAATGTAGAAGTCACTAAGTACGATTTGGATGAGGATTTTTCGAGGGAAACTGCGATGGAATTTGGCAGACTTTACAAGAAAGATGGCGAGTGGAGGTTCCAAGCAGTCGGAGAAGGCTACAATGCAGGCTTGCAAAGCTTTGTAGACAAGTATGCTGGATAAAAGGTCGATATAAAACAATACGGTTCAGATAAAGTCGATCCCCCCTAGCCCCCCTTTAAAAAGGGGGGGACAAGAGAGTTCTCTTTCGTCCCCTTTCTTAAGGGGGATTTAGGGGGATATCCGGGAAATAAACAAATCGGACGTACTGTTGAAACCGCCCGGTCTTTTTATCAATCCCATATTGCACGATAAACCTTACAAAATCACAAAACAATGGCTATCAACTTGACAAAAGGACAATCAATCGTACTCAGCAAAAGTGAATACGACTTATCCCGATTGACAATGGCTTTGGGCTGGGATGTCGCGCAAGTTAAAACAAGTCTTTTCGGCAGAAGTAGCGGTGTAAATTTTGACCTAGATTCCTACGCTTTGCTGCTAGGAGAAAATGGCAAATTAAAAAATTACAAAGAAGATGTAATTTATTACTCTCATTTAGAATCAAACGATAAAACTGTTGTACACTCCGGCGACAATCTCACCGGGGAGGGAGACGGCGACGACGAACAAATATTGGTGAAACTCAGCTCGTTGCCAGCACAATATCACAAAATTATCTTGGGCGTAAATATTTACAATGGCAAAGAAAGAAAACAGCATTTTGGCATGGTAGAAAATGCTTACGTCAGGGCTGTAGATGCAGCCGGTAAAGAAATAGCTCGCTATCGCTTGTCAAATGACCCTTCCTATGAAGGCAAATTAAATATGTTGATGGGAGAAGTGTATCGAGAAGGCGGCGAGTGGAAATTTAAGGCTTTGGGAAATCCTTTGACTGAAGATATGAACGGCGTTGTGGGTTCGTTTATGCGGTGAGAAGTAGGTCAACCTAATCGTCGCGATCGCTGTTAGATCCTCGACTTCTTTAAGAAGTCGGGGTTCTGCGTGTTCTGGTTAATTTAATCCCGATTCAGAAAAAGCCCGATCGATTTCTGAAGCGATATTTAACTGGGAAGACCAATGTTGCAGGTAAGCCCTATCTAACGAATCTGCCTGAAGTTTCATCACTCCTAGAATATCTCGCCATTGCTTGTCTGACTGAAATCTTGACATTCTGTACCAAATGAGTTTTTGCAAAATTATATCTTCGGGGCTACAGATATAAAAGGTTAATTCTGGTCTGTCGTCTGGGTAGAATTGCTGTCGGCGATCGAGCTGACATTGCTCGTATTCGCGATCGGGTTTAATCAAATAAATGTCTGCTTTAATGGCTGTCTCTAGGTGAATGACGTTGAAACTTGAACTTCTCCCCCTCAAAGTGTCTTCAACTGCAATATCGCTGATGTAGAATTCGCTTTGCATTGCTTGAATGAGGGACTGAGTTTGTTCTTTTCGGATGCTGATAGCAATGTCTGCATCCTGAGTAGATCTGGGTTCGCCGTGAGCGGAACTAGCAATTGAACCGCCAACATAGTAGGGAATTGACAGTGTATCTAGGATGTTACCAATTTTAGCTGCTAACCAGATCGGATCTTGCATTACAAGTTTTGTCTCTAGTAATTGGGCAATTTTAATAAATTCTTGTCCTAAAGTTGCTTTGATAAACTCTTGTTTGAGGTAGATGGAATCTAATTGAGGGTTGCGTTTTTTGATTCCCGATAAGGCTAATTGGCGGCAGCCCCTCGTGGCAGCAGAGGCTAATGCTAATCTCTTTGCGGGCGGCATTTGCCTCCAGAGATTAAACTGGATGATTTCTACCTCAATACAGGTGTCTGATGCTTGAGGTTGATATCTTGGTTTGAGGGTAACTGACTCACTTAAAATCATGTGCGATCGGTGGGTTAGTTAAATAAACAAAAACACTATAACTGGCGCGATAATTTTTATTTCAAATGTCATAAATATTAATATTTAGCTGCCACAAGCGAGATCTCCGACCTCTCTAAGAAGTCGGGGATCTGAAGGGAACTCAAATGTTTTACGAATCTTTGACCGGCCGCATTGTCGGGAACATCACCGCATCGCGGATGCTTTGAGTATTAGTTAAAAGCATCACCAATCTGTCTACACCAATTCCCATTCCCGCACAGTTAGGCATTCCCAAAGATAAAGCTTGAATAAAGTCTTCATCCATTGGATGCGCTTCGTCATCTCCTGCATTCTTCTGTGCTAATTGTTCTTCAAACCGCTTTCTTTGCTCTTTCGGATCGTTCAATTCTGAGAATCCGTTTGAGTATTCTGTGCCGTTGATAAATAGCTCGAAACGCTCGACAAATCCGGGTTTGCTGCGGTGTCCTTTGGCGAGGGGACTGACTTCGACTGGGTAGTCGATGATGAATGTAGGTTGAATTAGTTTGGGAACAACTAATTTGTCAAAAACTGCGTAGAGCACGTAGCCTAAACTCTGTTGTTCTAACTTGGAAAGGTGCAGTTCTAGTTTGGTTGCGGAGGATATTGCACTTTCTAAGTCCAAACTGTCAAAATCCAGTCCAAACTCGTCTCTGACAGCTTCTACCATTGTTTTCACTTGCCAGTGTTTGCCGCTAAAACCGGGATATTTTTCGCTGTAGTCGTATTTACGTTCTAAACTGATTGTTTCTCCCTGATTTTCTATTTCCCGCACATCGCCAGATACTTCTGCTGCTGCGAAACAAATCACATCTTCGACAACTGTTAAAATGTCGAATACATCTGCATAAGCTTGGTAAACTTCTAAGGAGGTAAATTCTGGATTGTGGGTGCTGTCAATGCCCTCATTTCTAAAGGCTTTTCCTAGTTCAAATACTCGCTCGAAACCGCCACAAATTGCTCTTTTCAAGAACAATTCGGGGGCGACGCGCAAATACAAATCTACTTCTAAAGCATTGTGGTGGGTGATGAATGGTTTAGCGGCTGCACCGCCGTAAATAGCTTGCAGTGTTGGCGTTTCTATTTCGTAAAAGTTGGCTTTCCAAAGATAGGAACGGATGCTTTGGACGATGCGGCTGCGTAGCATGAAACGGTTGAGGGCTTCTTGGTTGCTTGCTAAGTCCATTTCGCGGTGGCGACGGCAAACTTCGGGGTCGTTGATGCCGTAATAAGCATCGGGAAATTGGATCGTAGCTTTTGATAAAAGCGTGAATTCCCGGACTAAAATAGAAAGTTCTCCCCTGGGGGTGCGGCAGCCGATGCCTTCTACGCCGACAAAATCGCCGACATCAAGCAATTTTTTGATTTGTTCAAAGCTCAAACCGACTTCGCCGGTGACGATTGCTTTTTCGATTTTGAGTTGAATTTTGTCTGTGGCGTCTTTTAAATCGATGAAGCAAATTTTGCCGCTGTCTCGCTTGGAAATAATGCGGCCGGCTAATCGCAGGGGAATTTCTTCGGGGTCACTTTGTCCGTTTTCGAGTTCTTTTCCTGGCTGACTAAATATTTCGCGAACTTGTTGGGCTGTGTGCGATCGCGCGTAGGATTGACTGGGATACGGTTCTATGCCTTGCGATCGCAGTTCGTCTACTTTTTGACTGCGGACTTCGGCTTCACTCAGAGTCATTAGTTATTGCCTAATTAAAATTACCAATATCTTAGATCTTGCACTGCATTGTCACATTCACAGGCTTTCTGGTCTGTTCCACAACTCAATTCTTTTGTGGGTAGGCCGACGGCGGATGCCCGAAAGCTCGATCGCAACAGGTGCAAGATGTCAGAAACACCAAACTCTATCATAACTGAGCTGCCTGACGGGGCCAATTTGCTAAATAATTCAGATACACGCTGCTTTTTGTACCCTGGCTGCTGAAATATTTGCGATCGCAAATTGTTATCGACAGCATAAAGCGGGCGAAACATTAAAAAATTAAGTTGTCTGTCGGTCGCAACAGGTGAGATGATATGTAGTGCAGTCTCAGGGCAGTTCCACAGAAACTCCATAGCAGACACGCGAGCGATCGAACTCGACTCATCGCACCTCTGCCAAAATTGACCACACAGATCGTGTCCGGTCGGTCGATCGTACTATTTGGTTTGGGGCGTTTACTAAAACTCTGGTTTTGATGAGGATTATTGGTTAACTCGCCCCTACAACAATCACGGTCAATTCACCGGATATGAGCTCGCACACACTCTCTCATACATATAAAAACCAGAATTATGGCTGTTGCAACCAAATCAATCGAAGAACTCTGCATTAACTCTATCCGCTTTCTCGCCATCGATGCGGTAGAAAAAGCAAAATCAGGACACCCAGGACTACCGATGGGCGCTGCGCCTATGGCCTTCGTACTGTGGGATCGCTTCATGCGGTTCAACCCTAAAAACCCTAAGTGGTTCAATCGCGATCGCTTCGTACTCTCTGCCGGCCACGGCTGTATGCTGCAGTACGCCCTCATGTACCTCGCCGGCTACGATAGCGTCAGCCTCGACGACATCAAGCAATTCCGTCAGTGGGAATCCAAAACCCCCGGACACCCGGAAAACTTCGTCACCGAAGGCGTAGAAGTCACCACCGGCCCCCTGGGACAAGGCATTGCTAACGCCGTCGGTTTGGCAATGGCAGAAGCTCACCTCGCTGCCAAGTTTAACAAGCCCGATAGCACCATTGTTGACCACTACACCTATGTCATCATGGGTGACGGCTGTCACATGGAAGGTATTTCTGGCGAAGCTTGTTCTTTGGCCGGACACCTCGGACTCGGCAAATTAATCGCCCTCTACGATGACAATCACATTTCCATTGAAGGCGACACTAACTTGGCCTTTACTGAAGATGTCGGCAAGCGTTTTGAAGCCTACAACTGGCACGTCATTACAGTAGACAATACCAACCTCGACGAAGATACTAACGCAGAAGCAGTTCACAAAGCTATTGAAGAAGCCAAAAAAGTCACGGACAAACCGTCTCTGATTAAAGTCCGCACAGTCATCGGTTATGGTTCTCCCAACAAGCGCAATTCTTACAGTTCTCACGGTGCTGCTTTGGGTACCGATGAAGTTAAAGCAACTCGCGATTTCTTGAAGTGGGAATACGCACCGTTTGAGGTTCCTGATGATGCTTTGGCTCACTTCCGCAAAGCAGTCGATCGCGGTGCTGCATCCGAACAAGAATGGAATAAAACTTTTGCAGATTATAAAGCAAAATATCCCGCCGAAGCAGCAGAATACGAACGCACGGTTGCTGGCAAACTTCCCGAAGGTTGGGATAAAGTTCTCCCGACTTACAAGGTAGAAGATAAGGCTGATTCAACTCGGAATCATTCTGGAAAATGTTTGAATGCTTTGGCTGCTGTCCTACCTGAATTGATCGGCGGTTCGGCTGACTTGGCATCTTCTAACATGACTCTGCTTAAGGGTGAAAAAGACTTCCAAAAAGGTCAATACGAAGGACGTAACCTGCGCTTTGGCGTGCGGGAACACGCTATGGGCGCGATCGCCAATGGTTTGCTACTCCACGGCGGTTTGATTCCTTACTGCGCCACATTCTTGGTATTTGCCGACTATATGCGCGGTGCAATTCGCCTCTCCGCACTCTCGGAAGCTGGAGTCATCTATGTCATGACTCACGACTCCGTAGCTTTGGGCGAAGATGGCCCCACTCACCAACCAGTCGAAACCATCGCTTCCCTGCGCGCCATCCCCAATTTGTTGGTGATGCGCCCTGCGGATGGAAATGAAACATCCGGTGCTTATAAAGTGGCAGTTGAAAGCCCCAAACGCCCCACATTAATGGCTTTGTCCCGTCAAAACTTGCCGAATTTGGCCGGAAGCTCGATCGAAGGAACAGCCAAAGGCGCTTATATTTTGTCCGACGACGGCGGCACTCCCGACATCATTTTAATCGGCACCGGTGGCGAAACATACCTCTGCGTTGATGCCGCTGAAAAATTGCGCGCCGCAGGCAAAAAAGTCCGCGTCGTTTCCATGCCTTGCTGGAAATTGTTCGACGCACAAGATGCCGCTTACCGCGAATCTGTACTCCCGAAAGCTGTTACCAAACGGTTAGCAGTTGAAGCAGCTTCTAGCTTCGGCTGGGGACGTTATTTAGGTTCCGAAGGCGACAGCATCAGCATCGACACCTTCGGCGCCTCCGCACCAGGCCCCGTTGCTTTAGAAAAGTTTGGCTACACCGTTGATAATGTGGTGGCTAAAGCTAAGGCACTCTTGGGTTAATCGCAGTAGCATAATGAATGATGGGGCGGGCTTTTGGCTCGCCCCCTTTTTTTATAGAAGAAGGAAGAAGGAAGAAGGAAGAAGGAAGAGGGAAGAAGGAAGAGGGAAGAAGGAAGAAGGAAGAAGGAAGAGGGAAGAAGGAAGAAGGAAGAAGGAAGAAGGAAGAAGGAAGAAGTCATTAGTCATCAGTCAGTAGGGGCGGTGGATGGTGCGTGCGGGCCCTCTTAGTTGTCATTAGTCATTAGTCATGTTTTGCTGTCTCCCCGGAGCTTTCCGTCCAACGTCATCAGGAAGAAGGAAGAAGGAAAACGGAAGACGGAAGACTAAAGACTGAAGACTGAAGAAGATCAAACCTTAACCCGCTGCGGTGGGTTTCGTTTGTTTGGCGTGCGAATTCCATTTGCCCGGTCTTATGTATATTTCAAAAATTTGAGATAAGTTATAAGTTATGGGGTTAAATTCCCCGTTACCCAATTACCAATTACCAATTACCAATTACCAATTACCCATTCCCCATTACCCATTACCCATTCCTTTATCATGTGGACTTTTTTAAATAACTTGTTATTCGTCGGCAACTATATTCCTCACGGCCACTGTTACCTTTGGCAGCGAGAGCTAGTCGCGCTCCACGTAGTGTCAGACTCTATAATTGCCCTGGCTTACTATTCAATACCCGTATCGCTAATTTATTTTAGCACTCAAGGAAAAGACTTGCCCTTTCGCAACATTTTTTTGCTGTTTGGAGCCTTTATTTTCTCCTGTGGCACTACTCATATAATGGAAGTTTGGACGCTTTGGCATCCTGTTTATTGGCTTTCTGGTACTTTGAAACTGATAACCGCAGTCATTTCTGCTTACACAGCTTTCGCATTAATTCCATTAATTCCTGAAGCATTAGTTTTCACGAGTCCCGCTCAATTAGGGATGATTAATCAAATACTACAAACAGAAATCGTCGAACGTCGAGAAAGTGACGCTCGCTATCAAACTTTAACAGAAGTTTCGCCAGTGGGAATATTTTATGCTGACGATGCCGGAGACTGTTTGTATGTCAACGAACGCTGGTGTCAAATTGCTGGAATTACCGGCGATCAAGCTTTGGGTAAAGGGTGGTTGCGAGGCATTCATCCAGACGATCGCGAGAGCGTTTTTGCTCAATGGTATAGCGTTGCTACCGAGAAATTGCCGTTTAAATCTGAGTACCGTTTTCAACGTCTTGACGACGGTCAAGTGAAGTGGGTTTTAGCTCAATCTGTCGGTCAAATCGGAGAAAATGGGGAGGTTAAAAGCTATGTGTGTACCATTACTGATATTACAGAACGTAAGCTGGTAGAAGAGGAAAATAGACTGCTCAATGAAACTCTGGAAAATCGAATTGCCGATCGCACTACTCAAATGGAAATTTCCAAGCAACAATTGCAAAACGAAGTAGCTTACAGACAAAGAATTGCGATAACTTTGTTGGAATTGACGCAACTACAAAATGCAATTCTTAACAGCGCTAACTACACAATTATTTCCACTGAGCCAGACGGTAAAATTAAAATATTCAATCGCGCCGCCCAGCAACTTTTAGGCTATTCCCCCGGAGAAGTGGTAGGCAAAGTCACGCCAGCAATCATTCACGATCCTCTGGAGATCAGCAAAAGAGCGGAAGTTTTGTCTCAAGAATTGGGAGTAAAAATAGAGCCAGGAATGGAAGTTTTTTTTACTTTGCCGCGCGAGGGAATGGCTGACGAAAATGAATGGACTTACATCCGCAAAGATGGTTCGCGGTTTCCGGTGCAATTGTCGGTGACAGCCTTATTTGATACTGAAGGAAATATTACTGGTTTTTTGGCGATCGGTCAAGATATTAGCGATGCCGTGGCGGCAGCTACGCAACGCAAACAAGCTGAAAAAGAGCTGCGCGACCTCACCAATGCTCTGCAAAATGCGGTGGAAGGCATTTCGCTGCTGGACATTGACGGACGCTATGTGAATGTTAACCGAGCTTACGCTCGTAAATGTGGTTACGAACCGGAAGAAATGCTAGGCATGGAATGGCAGCTTACCGTGCATCCAGACGATGTTGAGATGTTGACATTAGCTTATCAAGAAATGCTGATTTCTGGCAAAGTAGAAGTTGAAGCTAGAGGTGTGCGGAAAAAGGGTTCATTTTTTCACAATCAATTAACAATGGTCAAAGCTTGCGATGCCGAAGGAACATTTAACGGCTATCACTGTTTTCTGAAAGATATCACCGAGCGTAAACTAACTGAAACAGCGTTGCAGGAAAGCGAATTCAAATACAGGCAAATAGTTGAATTAGCAGAAGAGGGTATTTGGGTAATTGATAACAATGCCGTCACGACTTACGTGAACCGCGCAATGTCGCGAATGCTCGGCTATAGTGAATTAGAAATGTTCGGTCGGCCACTTTGGGACTTCATGGACGAACCGGAAAAAAAACAAGCTCTCGATAATTTCGAGCGTCGCAAGGAAGGGATCGCTGAACAACATGAATTCAAATTCACAACTAAGGATGGTAAAGATATTTGGACGGATATGTCTACCAGTCCAGTCATGGACTCCCAGGGAAATATGCTGTCATGCTGCGCCTTAGTTTATAACATTACAAAACGTAAAAGATCAGAGCAACAAATGTTGCAACTTACAGAAGATTTGAAGCGTTCTAACGAAGAATTAGAACAATTCGCTTATGTGGCTTCCCACGATTTGCAAGAACCGCTCCGAGCCGTTACCAGCTACGCTCAATTGCTCGCCCACCGCTATCAAGACAATTTGGACACTAAAGCAGATAAATATATTCATTATATTGTTGACGGCGCTACCAGAATGCAACAATTGATTAATGATTTGTTGGCCTATTCGCGCTTGGGAACCCGAAGTAAACAATTTGAGCTAGCCGATTGCAACGCTGCTGTCAAGCAAAGTTTGTCTAATTTGCAAATTGCGATCGCCGAAACAAAAGCTGTCATCACCTGCGACGCGATGCCAACTGTGATGGCGGATGAATTTCAACTGGTGCAGTTATTCCAAAATTTGGTCGCCAACGGTATCAAATTTTGTCGCGAAGATATCCCGTTGATTCATATCGCTGCAGGCCGGCAAGATAGCGAATGGGTGTTCAGCGTGCGCGATCGGGGCATTGGCATCGATCCGCAATATGCCGATCGCATTTTTATTATTTTTCAACGCCTGCACTCTCGCCGCGAATATTCCGGTACTGGCATAGGTTTGGCGATGTGCAAGCGCATTGTGGAACGCCACGGCGGGCGCATCTGGGTGGAATCTCAAGAAGGAAAAGGAGCGACTTTTTACTTTACTATTCCTATAATTAGTATCTGAAGGCTTAAATTTCATTTATTTTTTTTATAGTCACAAGGATAAACAGTTTATGAGCGATCCCAGCACTGTTAGATTAGTTGAGATTCTGTTAATTGAGGATTCGCCCAGCGATGCCGATTTGGCAAGAGAAGTCCTCAGTCAGGGTAAAATATTGAATAACTTGCATTTTGTGGAGGATGGAGTCGAAGCAATCAAGTTTTTACGCAAAAAAGCACCCTATCTGGACGTACCCCGTCCCGATTTGATTCTGCTAGATTTGAATCTGCCGAAAAAAAGCGGTGTTGAAGTGCTAGAAGAAATTAAAACTGACCCGAAATTAAAATTAATTCCTGTCGTGATTCTCAGCACTTCTGCTGCTCCCGAGGATATTGTCAAGTCCTACTCGCTCCATGCCAACTGTTATATAACTAAGCCTGTAGACTTTGTAGAATTTACTAAAGTAGTCAGGTTAATTGAGGAATTCTGGCTCGCCGTTGTCCGCCTTCCTGTAATTTATTAATTGATTGAGGATTGGTGGCTGGCGGTAGTGACACTTTTAGAATAATAGCTTAACAAATAAAAATTGCATAAAAAAACCAAAAAGTTTAACCTGAGATTGATACCCAGTGAAAATGTTACAGTCAAAAATCTTTAAGCTATGTGGATTAAGATTCTGTTAGTAGAAGACAATCCGGCTGATGCTGATTTGCTTGCAGAACTGTTGGAAGTATCTGTCGGAGTGGAGTGGGAACTCGTGTCTGTTGAATTCCTGCACGAGGCGATCGCCCAACTGGGCAAGCAATCCTTTGATATAGTTTTGCTAGACCTTTCTTTGCCCGACAGCCACGGTTTGGAAACGCTAACTCGACTGCGAGAAGTGGCTCCCGATACGGCAATGGTGGTAATGACAGGCTTGGACGATGAGGCGATCGGACTCGAATCAGTACGCTTGGGAGCCCAAGATTACATTGTTAAAGGTCAAATTACCACCCAATTATTAGTGCGGACGATCCGCTACGCGATCGAACGTTCTCAAACATTTCAAATGCTGCGGGAAAGCGAACGGCGTTTTAGGGCGATTTTTGACTCTTCCTTTCAGCTTACCAAACTGCTGACCCCCGAAGGAATCGTGCTGGAAGTGAACCAGACAGCCCTAGATTTTGCCGGAGTTCGATCGCAAAATATTGTAGGTCGCCCGATTTGGGAACAGTTGATTTGGCAACAATCACCAAATGGTAAAGAACAATTAAAAGAAGGTCTAGCCAAGGCTGCTAAGGGCGAATTTTTTCGCCGCGAAATAGACTTTTTAGGCAAAAGCGGCCAAATTATCACAGTTGATTTATCACTGAAACCTGTTAAAAATGACACGGGACAAGTTTTGCTGCTGATTGCTGAAGCCCGCGACATTAGCGATCGCAAACGAGCCGAAGCAGAAATTCTCAAAACCCTCGCACGAGAAAAGGAACTTTCCGAACTGCGAGCCAAATTTGTGACAATGGTTTCCCACGAGTTCCGCACCCCCTTGACAACCATCCAATTTTCGAGTGGATTGCTGCAAGACTACAGTTCTAAGTGGACTGAAGATAAAAAATCTACTCATTTTGCGCGGATTCAAATAGCAATTAAACGCATGACAGAGTTATTAGAAGATATTCTAGTAATTGGCAAAATCGAAGCAAACACCTTGCAGTTTCAACCAGTTTCCTTAAACCTCGAAAAATTTTGCCGTCAACTGGTAGAAGAACAGCAGCTCAACGACAGCAACCAACACCCGATCACCTTTAAACATGAAGGCGACAACTGCGATGCTCAAATGGATGAAAAACTGCTGCGGCAAATCTTGGGAAACATCCTCTCAAATGCTATCAAATATTCCCCCGCCGGCAGTACAATTTCCTTACAGCTAAACTGTCAAAACCAAAAAGCTGTTTTCCAAGTTCAAGACCTTGGCATCGGGATTCCCCAAGCCGATCTAGAGCGAATTTTGGAAACTTTTTACCGCTCTACAAATGTCGGCACTATTTCGGGAACTGGCCTCGGTTTAGCCATTGTGAAACGGGCTGTGGAACTGCACGGTGGCCAACTGGCGATCGACAGCCAAGAAGAAAAAGGTACAACTTTCACTATTACCTTGCCTTTGATTTCACAAACACAATAATCGCTTAATGCTTAACTATAAACATCAACCACTCACCTAAATTTTATCCGAAAATCACAAAATTGTCAAGGTTATGAAAGCAAAATTTTATAACCAATTATTAATCAAAAGGAGTAACGACCGTGGCAAAAATTTTGGTAATAGAAGACGAAGAATCGATTAGAGAAAATATTTTAGATTTACTTGAAGCTGAGAATTTTCAAGGAATTGGAGCCAGCAACGGCCGAGCCGGCATCAAATTGGCGATCGCCCAAATCCCCGATTTAATTTTGTGCGACATGATGATGCCGGAAATAGACGGTCACGCCGTCCTCAAAGCCTTGCGCTCCGAACCCCTAACTGCCACAATTCCATTTATTTTCCTCACAGCCAAAGCCGATAAAAATGACATTCGCACGGGCATGGAACTGGGAGCCGACGATTACATTACTAAGCCTTGTACGCCGCAAGAACTGCTAA
Source organism: Microcoleus sp. S36a_B3 (assembly GCF_036700745.1). Lineage (NCBI taxonomy): Bacteria > Bacillati > Cyanobacteriota > Cyanophyceae > Oscillatoriales > Microcoleaceae > Microcoleus > Microcoleus sp. S36a_B3. The sequence continues at coordinate 203,897 of NZ_JAUBPN010000007.1, forward strand.
AAGCAATTGCTATTCGACTTGAAAAATATAAAACCATTAGCAAGCAGTCTAAAAAAACCCTAGACGAATTGCGGACTAATATTAGTATGTCTCTCCCCCACGAATTGCGGACTCCTTTGAATGCCATTCTGGGTTTTTCTGAGCTAATCTTATCCGAATATCAAGTCTTTGAAAAAGCAGAAATATTAGAAATGATCGGTCAAATTAACACTTCCGGTCATCGCTTGTACAGGCTGATTCAAAACGTTTTGCTCTATGCAGAACTGGAAATAGCCGCCACAAATCCCGAACAGCTAAAAGAGATGCGTAGCAGCGAATTTAGCTGCGTCAAATCTTTGCTGACTGAAAAAGCGCGGCAGCAAGCAAAACAAGTGAATAGAACCGACGACTTACACTTAAATTTGCAAGATTCGTCAGTTGCTATCGATTCTATAAAACTCACAAAAATTGTTGAGGAACTGCTCGACAATGCCTTCAAATTTTCTGTAGAAGGAACCCCAGTTTTTTTAAGCACTTTTGTCGAAGATCGGACGTTTATTCTCTCTGTAAAAGACCAAGGACGCGGCCTGACTCCCGATCGCATTGCACAACTAGAAGCTTACAGACAGTTCGATCGCAAACTTTACCAACAAGCAGGTTTGGGATTGGGCTTAGCCATAGTTCAACGCCTTGCAGAATTGCACGGAGGAAGATTTAAAATAGAAAGTTTACCGCAGCAAGAAACAATTGTTTGCGTTTCCCTGCCCATCTAACAAACAATTATATCGTGTCCGATCGATTCATATCAAATCCTTTCTTCATCGGAATAGTAAATTAACAGTTAACAGTTAACAGTTAACATCATGTATGAGTGCAACCGTATTTGTTATGGTGTTCAGCAGAACATGATATAGTTCCCAACTCTTACGCAATCAGTAGACTTTTTGCAAAAATTCTTTGTTATTGTTACATTTTCTTTTATTCATTCTCATTTTTTCAATCTCAAATCCTTCGACGTTAGCGCTCACACCGCAGTCGAAAATCTTAAATAATTTTATATAGAATATATCGCCCGTTTCACACATCGCTGCATATAAATTTTAGCTACCTTATCCTCATGGTTGATTTGTTTGCACTGCGAAAACAATCTTCTCGCTTCGACAAACCTATTATTATTGTACAATACCAAACCTTCCTCAAAGATTGTCTTTGTATCTAATTTTTTTTGTCGCACCTCCGGCGCATCTCCCGCGAATATTTCATAAACTGTTACCAATTGCGATTTACCTTTCACTGTAACGCGATCGATCAATCTAAAATCATAAATATCGTTCAACTGTATAAAAGTATGGTGAGTAATTAACATCGAAACTCCATACTCTTTCGTCAAGTTTTCGACGCGGGAAGCTAAATTTACTGCATCGCTAATCACCGTGCTGTCCATCCGACTTTTGCCGCCAACCGTACCTAACATCAAAGAACCTGTATTGATGCCAATGCCAATTTGCAACGGCGGGCGATCGGGTTGATGACGGCTGACATTGTACTCGTTAAGCTGTTCTAACATCGCAATTCCTGCTTTCACAGCATCGTCTGCACTGCCATTAAACAGCGCCATAATCGCATCGCCAATGTATTTATCAATAAAGCCAAAATTTTCAGTAATTACTGGTTCCATCCGCGACAAATAAGCATTAATAAATTGAAAGTTTTCTTCGGGATTCATAGTTTCAGAAAGAGTAGTAAAATCGCGAATATCTGAAAACAGCACCGACATTTCTTTCTGTACTTGATCGCCTAATTTTACGTCCAGAATACTTTCATATCCCAGAAAGTGGAGAAATTGGTGCGGCACAAATCGCCCGTAAGCATCTGTTAAATTTTCTTCTGCTGCCAAAGCTTTTTCGAGCTCGTTTGTGAATTTTTGCCGCTCGGTTTCTACCTCTTGGCGCTCTGTGATGTCTTGAAAAACCGCGATCGCATAAACTATGTTTTTTCGTTCGTCGTAGATTGGAGTCGCCCAAACCTCGATCGGCACAATCTTCTCCGGGCCGTGAATTTCCGCATCGTCAACGTGCACCACTTCCCCCCGCAGCGCCCGTACAATCGGTTGAATTTCGTCCGGGTAAAGCTCATTGCTTCCAGCACAATAAATTTGATAAACTGCAGACAAATTGCTAGGAATAACATCAGAAACCAAGCCTTTGCCAAATATTTTTTCAGCCCAAGAATTCATATAGCAAGGTTTTCCGACATTATCTATCACAAATATACCCACCGGCACTGCTTCCAGCAATTGAGTCAGCCGATTTTCACTTTCTAACAGCGCTCCATTTAACTTTTCTTGAGCTACCAAAGCTTTTTCTAAATCATTTGTAAACCTGAGTCGCTCCACATCTACCAGTCTTCGCAAAGTAATATCCTCAGCAAAACCTTGATAGTAAAGCACATCACCGCTAGCATCAAAAACAGTGCGCGCATCCTCAGAAATCCAGATAACACTACCATCTAGCCGATAAACTTCCGACTCAAACTCAGACACGCTACCGTACTTTTCCATCAGCGCCAAAAACTCTTGACGGCGGTGCGGTTGCACGTATAATTCCCGCTGAATATCATTAACACTTGCGATCAATTCTTCAGGGGAATCATAGCCGTAAATTTGAGCCAGAGCAGGATTAGCGCTGAGCAATTTTCCCCCCCGTGCAGTCTGAAAAATACCTTCAAGAGCATTTTTAAATATCTGGCGATACTTCTCTTCAGCTTGCACCAGCGCTGTTTCAGCTTGCTTGCGTTCCGTAATATCAGTAAAAGCAATAATCCCGTAGCAAATATCGCCGATAGAATCATAAATAGGAGTCGCCCAACTCTCCACCGGAATAATCTTATTTCCAGTCCTAATTTCTACACCCTCAGTCCGCACTGTTTCGCCCCGGAGCGCCTGCATAATTGGCAACTCTTCCACAGGACATCTCTCATTAGTTCCGGCTTTATAAAATTGATAAATTGCCGCTTTCTGCTCTGAATTAATATGCGGCACCGTGCCTTTACCAAAAACTTCCCGCGCCTTCTGATTTGCATAAAAAGATTGACCGTGAGCATCCAGCACGCACACGCCCAGCGGCATGGCTTCCAGATATTGCGTCAACCGACTTTCGTTTTCGTGGAGTTTGGAAATCAGCATCGCCTGCTTGCGGTTTAATCTGGCTAACTCCTGATTCATCTCCTGAAGTTCTATTTGCTTTTCAGCTAATTGTTTGTCTTGAAAATATCTATAAATCGCCTCAGTGACCGTTAATTTTAAATCATCAGATTGCCAAGGTTTAGCTATGTAGCGGTATAACTTAGCATAATTAATAGCATTGGCTACCGCCTCCAAATCTGCCTGCCCCGTCAGCATGATTTTGAGAGTTTTCGGCGAAATGGCATGAACACTCCTCAATAGCTCGTCTCCTTTCATATTCGGCATAATATGATCGGAAATAACCAAAGGAACTTCATACTGTTCTGCTAAAAGTTCGGATAGCAACTCTAAAGCTTCTTCGCCACTTTGGGCAGTTTCAATTAAATATTTATCTTCAAAGGCTTTGAGCAAGTCTATTTCCAGACTATCGAGTATAGTCTGCTCATCATCAACACAAATAATGACTGGCTTTTTCATAAATTTGCTAGACCAGACTTAATTGCTTCAATTAATTCTTGATTTTTCCAAGGCTTTTGTATGAAAGCATGAAGATTGGCTTGAGCTTTTGTGCGTTCGATTGCTTCTTTATCTGCTTGTCCCGTTAGCATAACTGTCACGATTTGCGGATACTTGTGATGAATTGCAATCAGCAACTCATCTCCTTTCATTCCGGGCATCAACCAATCCGAGACAATTACTAGAATATTAACCTCATTTTCACATAGCTCTTCAATAATTTCTAACGCTTCTGCTGCACTTTCAGCAAATTCGCACAGATATTTACCGTTAAATGCCTGTTGCAGTTCAATTTCCAGACTTTCCAACACCGCTATTTCATCGTCAACACACAAAATTGCTGGTTTAGACATTGCTAGTTTCCTCCTTTAGTCTGGCTGAGTGAACCCCGACGGGTAAGCACATCGTTGTCTAAATTCTACATTCTGCGGGGTAGACTGCCCATTTTTAGCCCCAGATATAGTAGTTAGAGCAAAATATGAAGTATTGACCAATCAATCGCTCAATCCCTCAATTCCTCAATCCCCCAATCTAAAACTTGTACTGAGCGCAGTCGAAATAAGTCGAATAATCTCAAATCTCACCTTTTTGATAAATGCTATAGATATCTGGGGAGTGTCAACTACTCCCTTAAATTGATCGGTACAGACACTATAAATTCTGTTTGCCCTGGCACCGACTTTACATCAATTTTACCCTGATGTTTTTTAATTATTTTATCAACGATATCCAACCCTAACCCGCTGCCTTCTCCAGCAGGTTTAGTAGTAAAAAAAGGCTCAAAAATTCTCGGCAAAATCTCCGGTGTAATTCCCTTTCCACTGTCGGTAATTTTGACTACAACGTTGGTATCTTGCTGCTGGATATCTATTGTTAAAGTTCCTTGATTGTCCATCGCTTGTAAGGAATTGTGAATTAAATTTGTCCAAACTTGATTGAGCTCGTCGGAATAACAAAATACCATAGGCAATTCAGCTTCATAGTTTCTGACTGTCTCCACACCCTGCTTGAGTTGGTTTTGATAAAGAGTCAATACAGTTTCAATTCCATCCATAATATTCACCTGTATTTTTTCGCTATTGACATCGTAACGTGCATAATGTTTCAGGGCAAATACGACTTTAGCAGCGCGTTCTGTAGCGGTAGCGATAGTTTTGGCGCTTCTGTGAATGCTAGCAAAATCGTAGGCGGTTTTGATAATATTTTCACTTTTAGGATCTTTGAGTAATGGCAAGAATTGGTCCAAGTTTCCCTGCAATCCAATATTGACTAAAATGTTAGCAAGACTGTCAGCATTATCAATTTGTTCGGAGTCTAGTTGCTGCTTTAGACCTCTTTTTAATTCCCGTTTTTCTCGCGTAGATAAAGAGTAATTTTGTTGGCGGGCACTGTACATCAAACTTAAAAAATCGTGCTGGCGTTCGGCTGACAGTTCTTTAAAAAAAACTGGTAAACTTTCGAGATTGTTATCCAAAAAGTTGGTAATATTGCCAATAGACGATCGAATTGCGCCCAGTGGTGTATTGATTTCGTGAGCAATACCGGCAATCAGTTGCCCTAATGCGGCCATTTTTTCTGATTGAACTAATTGATGCTGAGTTGCTTGCAGTTCGTCTAAAGTGACTGTCAGTTGATCGTTTTTTTCTTGGAGTTTTTTTTGCAAGTGGCACATTGCTAAATGGGTTTCTACCCTGACTAGAACCTCTTCCATTTGAAATGGCTTGGTAATATAGTCTACCCCTCCAACAGCAAAGGCTTTTACTTTATCTAGTACGTCATTAATCGCGCTAATGAAAATTACCGGAATGTCGCGAGTGCGTTCGTCTGCTTTGATTTTTTCGCAAACTTCATACCCGTTCATTTCGGGCATCATAATATCTAACAAAATCAAATCGGGAGGCATACCTTTGGCAGCAGAAAGCGCTAATTCACCGTTAGGTACGGGGCGGACTTTATAGCCCTTGCCGTTCAAAATTCCAGCTAGCAGCCGCAAATTAGCTGGGGTGTCGTCAACTACTAAAATATTACCGCGATCGGTGCTAGGAATGTTGTTATTCATGTGATTCTGCTTGAGAGATTAACTTTAAAACTTTGTCGTACTCGAAATTTTCTATACAATGGGCGATCGCACTAGCCGTTACTGTATCCTTTAATCGAATTTGCTCGATGGATATTTCAATTAAATCCATATCTACATTCAGTATGGCGAGCTTTAAATCCGCTACCAGCGAGTCAGGCAATTTTACGAAATCAGCCTCAATCATTTCGCGATCGCGCTCTGGAATTACCGATAAATTAGCTTGACCCGGATCTTCATAAATATAGCGCACTCCGATATGTTTGTGCATAGCATCAAAAATATCGGCTTCCCGGAAAGGTTTCCGCATAAAAGCATCGCAGCCAGCCGACAAAATAACTGCCCGTTCTTCCTCCAAAACGCTCGCTGTCAGCGCAATAATAGCAGTAGCTTGACCTTTAATCGTGCCTTTAATGTGTTTTGTTGCTTCGTAACCGTCCATCACGGGCATTCTCATATCCATCCAAATTAAATGGGGTTCCCAAGAGTCCCAAAGCTCAATAGCTTCTTCACCGTTAGTAGCTTCTTTTAGTTGAAAATTGAGAGGATGAAGAAGTTTGATTAACAGTTGGCGGTTGAGCGGTTTATCGTCTACAATTAAAATTCGATAAGGGTGTTGATTGGGTGCGAGTGCAATCACATGGCGGGTAGGCTTTTGACTTTCAATATCAGTCGCATCGACCGCAATCACTTGAATGTCAAACTTAAAATTAGTTCCCTCCCCTACAGCAGAAATGACGCTCATTTCGCCGCCCATTAATTCCACAAATTTGCGGCTGATTGGTAATCCCAAACCTGTACCTTCTTGCGAATCTTTGCCGGATTGGGTTTGCACGAAAGCTTCAAAAAGATTGTCTAATTCATTGGCCGCAATACCAGGGCCACTATCTTGGAGTTCAAAATGAATAAAACATGAGGAGGTAGAAGCTGAACTTTTGTTTTGGGCTGCATAAGTTGCGTTTTCTGAATAAATTAATTCGGAATTTTCATAACTGTTATTTGCAGGAGTTCCTGTATTTTTTGACTGCTCGCCAAACTGTAATGTTTCGCCGTTATTTATGCCTGCTGAATGCTTGCTAACTCTGATCGCAACACCGCCCTCTAATGTAAATTTAAGAGCGTTATTCAGCAGATTTATCAAGACTTGTCGCAACTTTAACTCGTCACTTTCTACGTATTGCGGCACGTCGGGACTGCAGTCAAAAATTAGCTGCAAGTGCTTGTCATCTGCTTTGAGTTGAAACATATCTTCCAAGTCGTGGAGTAGGCGATAGAGGTCGAATTTTTTGGGATTGAGGGTGGTGCGCCCCGATTCAATTTTAGATAAATCGAGTACGTTATTAATCAGGGTGAGGAGGTGTTCTCCGCTGCTACTAATTATGCTAATATTTTCTTGATGTTCTGGGGATAGATTTTGGCTGCGAGTCATCAGTTGGGAAAAGCCGAGAATTGCATTGAGTGGCGATCGCAATTCGTGACTCATGTTAGCCAGAAAGGTGCTTTTAGCTTGATTTGCTACTTCGGCTTTGTCCTTAGCTACAGCCAATTCAGCAGTCCGCTCTCGCACTCGCTGTTCTAAAGTTTCAAAAGATTGTTGCAGTTGTTGAGCCATGCTGTTAAAGGACTGGGCTAATTCCCCCAATTCGTCGGATCGTTGACTTTCTACTGTTTTGTCCCATTCACCTTTAGCAATATTTTTGGCTGCTGTATTTAAGCGCAAAATAGGATTTGTTACCCAGCGAGAAGTTTGAATGCCAATGGATACAGCTACTACTAAAGCTGCGAAACACAGCAAAATCGTCAGACGGGTATTGGCATCGATTTCTTCGGTAAAATCTGCTTCGGGAACTACTACTACAATCAGCCAGTCTAAGCCTTTGCCGTCTTGGAATGGCAGGACTTTTAAAAATTGCCGCTTGCCATTTATTTCAAACTTCAATAATTCAGTTTTTTTAATATTTAATTGTTTAAATTGTGTAGTTAAATATTTGGCTGTAGCTTGAGTAAGAGGGTTACTGCTTTCTTTTACTTTAAATATTTTTTTTTCCTTACCGCTAGTGCGAAATGGTTTTTCGGTGGTAGAAGTTGCTAACAAATTACCTTGGCGATCGATAATAAAGGCTTGTCCCGATTTTCCAATTTTTAGACTGTTGAGAAATCTGCCGATATAGTCGATACGCAAAGCAGCAATCAATACTCCTTCTAGCTGATCTTTTTCGCTGTATACAGCTTGGACAGCGCTGATAATTAATGTCGGTTCTAGGAAGGAAACGTAAACCGGACTCCATGTGGGCTTGCCTTCTTTTACGGCAACTTTGTAGGAAGAATGTTGCCTACTGTCAATATTCTTGATAACTGTTACTATGGTAGTGCGATCGCCCGTATCATTAGTATTGTAAGAATAAAAATTTACTCCAGTAGATTTCTCGATTACATTCATCGTTCGGGAGCCGTTAGAAAGTTGTTCTCCGGATCGATAATCTCCCTTTTCGTTACCAACGGCAGTAAAATTGATATAGGGATATAATTTTACTTGCCGCCAAAGATATTTCTCCCATTTTGACAAATCATCCATTCTTAAAAACCCGATCTTGACTGTATCGAGCTTGCTTTGATTGATTTGATGGGGAGTTGTCAGGTAAACTTGCAGGTTTTGCTCGACACGCAAACTCACCTCGCTCATTAACTGAGTGGCCAGGTTATTAACTGCTTTTTGTCCGTTTTTAAAAGACAAATATCCTACGAGTCCCACTGCTCCGACGATTTGCAGTACAAATGGAACTATGAGAACTGTTCGCAGCGGTAATTTGTCTAAAATTTTAGAAATCATCAGATTTAGAGGTTTGGTGAACTTAGCCTAGAAGCGTCCTTGCAGAGTTTGTCTTGACAGCAGCGCCATCCCCGACGAGCTAGAGGGAATTCATGGGGGCTATATTTAGGTGTGGTAGATGTTTAACGGCGATCGAATGCGAACCTAATCTTTGCTATATGAGAGTATATTATTTTACCTATTGTCGTAATTATTGACGATTTAGGCAAAATTTGCAGTCTCTGGCTTCGATAACTGGCTGATGCGCCCTCTGTGGGCGAGTTCCCTAGGGAGCGAGGGGTTTGGAGACTGGCGATCGAATTTGGTTGATCCACTAGCCATTTTCGGCAAGACGTGTTATGATGGCAAAAGTCAAGGGCACGTAGCTCAGTGGATAGAGCATCAGGTTCCGGTCCTGAGGGTCGGGGGTTCAAATCCCTCCGTGCTCATTTTATATGTCTTGTGTTGAGTAAGGGTTTCAGGTTCATTGTATTGCCTATCGTCCTACTTTCCGCTCAAATTTCGCTCCTGTCGGTTTCAAGTATCTCCAAAACCACTTCCATATCTGCCAAGTTTGCCCCGGACTTTTTGCGTCTGGCTTTCAACTGGTTGAGCAAGTCTGTCGGCTCTGGAAAATCCGCGTCGGTCGGAGCTGAGTTTTGATTTGCTTCCCGATCGGCGCGTTCTTTCTTGAGTTCTTGCCTCAGCATCTGAACTTCTAAGACCAAATCGCCGTTGCGCTCGTGTAACTGATTCAGTTCTGCATCCCACTCTGCCAGTTGCTTGTTGGCCGCTTTCAATTCTTGCCTGAGCGATTCATCATTGCCATCGCTCAGGCTCTCAATTTTCCCAGCCGTTCCTCAATGGCGGCCATCCGCTCCATCACGGGGTCAAGACTTGAGCTTACAGCCTTGTCTACAATGTCTACAACTTTTGTAGACGCGACGCTATCACTGTTTGGTGTAGACAAATCTGTAGACATTGTAGACACGTCGTTACTTGGTGTATACATTGTAGACAGCGTTGTAGACGTTCTTGAGACTTCCTTGAGAATGCGTTGTGCAGCTTGATTGACTGACTCACCGTCTAATCTCTGAGCTTCTATCCAATTCAGGAAGTGACCGGAAGCTCTAAACGATACGACTTGACTTTGACTCATTGTAGACACTTGTATACGGTATTTGTCTATAATAACTGATAGCCGTCTACACTGTCAACAGTTTGTCTACAGAATTTGTAGACACAAAAATCCCCCAGTTAAGGGGGATGGGGTTTAGCCGTCAATTGTCAGTCAGCGGTTAAATTTTCCGTAGGTTGCAGAACAGCATTGAGATTATCCGTCCGCCTTTCATACCTTCGCGCTCTTGCCAGTCAACCTTGCAACTGATGCTCGTGTGGATTTCAACGATGCGGCCGTGCCAGTTGTAGCTCATATCCTCTGGATTGTTACCAGCCACTTTATCTCCAACTCTGAATGCTTTTAGCGGGTCAGAGCAGGGAGTGCCGGTGAGTAGTTCTACCAGTTTTTGTCTTTGGGTTAGAGTGAGTTTTGCAATTCCGTTGCACAATTCCAAAATAGTTGGGTTTAGTGCTCCAGCATCTCCAGCAGCGCTCTGTGTAAGGATTGTTTGCTCCAGCAGTGCTCCAGCAGGAAAATACTGCTGGAGCACTGCTGGAGACGATATCCTTGCTGTGTCTACTGCTGGAGATGCTGGAGCACTTTTCTCACTCGTTTGAGATTTTTGCTTACTTATGCCGAAATAGTAAAAATCACCCATTGTTCGCTGAGACTCAAAACCTCTTTCCGTATGCCGATGCTTCTCTAATTTAGGGAAAATCTCACAAAGGCGGGCGTACAACTGATTTATGGCTTTGACGGGCTTATCCCACTGGTTTGGTAGCTCATTCCAGATCAGCTTCTGTTTACCCTCTTTGTTGTACTCAAGCTCAAGTATCCCCGCCTCCTGGTACCAATCTTGCAGCTCACTCCATAAATCCTTGGCATAGACGCGCTCACCCTTGCCAGCCTCATATCCTAAATCCCTGACAAACTGCCAAAGATGTCGGCTTTCTTCCTGAGCTTCCCGCATCGCTTCACGGGTTGCCTTGTAATCAATCCCCTCAGTCAACAACAACGGCAACCGCTCCAGCATCTTGTTAAGCATCGCCGGCGCAATTCGTTCAAGGATGAAGTTCTCATCATCTTTAAAGCGCGGGTCAGCCTCTAACTCACCCTGAGATGAGTCAGCGCCGTGCTTATAGGTTTTTTCAAACTTCAAGATGCCGTAGCGGTCATCAATTGCAGCCGTCCCCCCGGTGATAGAGGGTAGTTTGTTGCAGTTGGCCAAGAAAATCGCAGCAGGCTTGTACTCATAGCTATCTTTGCCCTTGCGCTCAATATCCAGAGGATCGCCCGTGATTAACTGTTTGAGGCTCTGAATAGTGTCTAGGTCTACTTTGGCGGTATTCTCCGAGGCCCAATTGCAGATACTTCCCTCAACCCCAGCCAGAGAAAACTTGCGGCCATTATCGTAGGACTTGAAATCTGACAGCGATTTACCAGTCATTCCCCGCCCAAACACAGCGGCCAACACAGCCCGCAGCGTATCCTTGCCGTTAGACCCCTCGCCGTAGCACAGCAAACCTTTCACGCCCCGCCCCGTCAACTTCGAGCGCACCAGTTTCAAATTCAAAGCAGCAGCAGCAGTCCGCAAAAACACTTCACGCTGCGACGGCTCCAAACATTCCAGAAGGCGATCGCAATCCGTCGCATCAATATTGGGGTCATACTTGCAGCCGACATAGGTATAGACCCGCTCAGGGTTATGCGGTACAAGCGAGTGCGTCCCATCTGAGTTAATCTTCACGACTCCATCGGCACAGTTCAAGCCATCCGGGTTAATCATATTGGGGTCAACTGCTTTAGCCAAAAGGATATAAGTGTAAACCTCGTTAGCGCTGGCAGAGTTGGCACGGTTGCAGCGATACTTGCCCTTCACAAACTCAGAGTAGGTACTCAACCAATCAAGAATGCGGCGCTTCTCCGTAGCTTCAGGGCGTAGTTCGTAGTAAGTCCCCGTAAATTCCAAAAGTTGCCCCGCCACGGATACCCAATGACCACCGGAATACAGCGCCTCGACTGTTTTTTGCACATAATTTTGTTCTGGAGTCGGTGCGGTGTCTGGGATGTAGTCATTTGTACTGCTACTAGACTCCAAACGTACTACATTTTTTCGCGTGCGCGGGTGAGGAGTTAAAGAAATATTAGGGTTAGAAGCGTCATTTTTGCGATCGCTTTTTTTGAGCTGTTTTTCCCATTTCACTAGGGTTGGCGCGTCCGCTACAGCCTTTTTGAAGACATCGCCACCGCTAGCTTTGATAAAATCATCCATGCCTTTGAATTGGGCATCCCAAGTTGTTATGTAAACCTCGCATCCGCGTTCTTCTAGCAACCGGCCAAACTTCAAAATGGCTGCACGGCAAGATGAATTGGCTGCGTAGTCAGAGTCAAAGTCTATGTAATGAACAGTTTCAGGTTGCGCCCAGTTTTCAACCTCTTTTGCTAGTTGACCGTCTTTGCCCCAATTCCAAACTCCTGTCAGGGCAATGGTTGCTAAGCCGATGCTCAGTCCAGAGCCAGCTTTTTTGACCCCTTCTCTCCAGTGCCGGGGAATAGAGAGGTCGTTGCGAGTCTTGAGCCAGTAATCTCTATCTGGCATGGCTAGGAAAATTGCGTCGGGTTCCGTTCCTGATGCTGTTAGGTACTTACGCGGTTTTTGCCCTTCTGGTTGATGCGGTTTGTCTGGCTTGCCCTGGCCGTAGCGGTTCCCTGTTTTTGCCCCGGTGCGCCAGTTGATGCTGCGACACTACCAACCACCTGTTTTGATTGGTTCTTTGGGCTGGATGCGTTCGTTGAGTTTTTTGGCCGCTAGCGATTCGATGTTGAGACGGGCGATCGCTTCTGATACGGCTGAACCTTCAACCCACTCGGCGAGGTGTTTTGGGTTGACAGGAGCTGGTACTAGGAATGAGGAAAAATTGCTGCTATCATTGAGTGCAGACATGATTATTGCCCGACCTCTAGCCGGGAATGATTCCAAAAAGCCGTTGCAAGCTAGGTTCCAATTAGAGAGCAGCGGTTTTTTGGTGTTTACTGAGTTTTTGAAAAATTGAAAGCTTAAATGGAACCAGCTTATATCGCCATCCAAAACCAAGCATCAAAGGAATGCGTTTTGCCTGCGATAGAAAGCCAGTCATCCTCGTGCAAATGAGAGTCCAGCTCAGTTTGTGGTGGGTTGTATGCACTCGCAGCCTGATCACGGTGCTGTCTGTTTATCGGGTGTAACCCGTCCTTCCTAGCAACCTACTTTGGGAGATTCCCGGATTCATACAGCCGAACTGGTACAAATCGCGCCTACTCTTTCTCTTGTCAAAGCATTTCTTGGGCTGCCTACTGGATGCACCTCGATCGCTCAAGGCTAGGATTCCACCAATTTTTAAATCGTACAACGTGCCAGAGGGTTGCGGCTATTTTTCCGAAGTTCCGGCGGAATCTGTGCAACTTCGGCAGAGCTTGCTAGCGGAACATCGAAAAAATCCCGCTAGTGAATAAGCCTGAAAGCTTAGAGAGTCAAATAGCTGAAAAACATATCAAAGTAGATGGTGAATTGTTTACTATCTACTTTATCCTATTTTTTAACTAATATTATCTATTGGGCTTTTTTTCTACTTGTTAAAGAGTGTACCGGGTATTACCGGGTATTACTCAGGTCCGGTTGCCTGCGGCGCCTTAAATTCTGATGTAGCGGCCGGGGGGCAGACCCTAAACCAGCCCCCCCCGGCCCGCTTTTTCATTTTTCCTCTTCCTCCTGTTGGTTGATGAATTGCTCATATTGGGCTTCGGCAGCTTTGTACTTGGAAGAGCCGCCTTTGCTTATGCCCCAAATTTCAAGGATGATTTTAGCTTTGCCCCAGCCCTTAGCTTTGAGTTGAAGTGCCCGTTCAGCGCGTTCAGATTCGGAGTTCTTATCGAGTTCAGCTAGCTGTTGCGTTCCGATCGGTTCGGACTCGCCGTCATCAGCAGAAGTCAATGCTAAAGCACGTTCAAGCCGTTCGCGCGGGTTGAAGATTTGTTCCGCTTCCTGTTGACGTTGTTGTTGGCTCACATAAACTTCCGTAGCAATCTCATCCTCGACATCTGCCTTGATTGCTCTAATTTTTAAAAACTCGATTTCATTTTCATCAGCCAACTGGGAGGCAATTTTCCCAGCACCGACCGCGCAAGCAATCGCACCGCAAAGGCTTAAGCCCTGGATTGACTTATGCCAGCCGACACGCTTGTCGAGAGCCGTAAGCGGTGCTAACCACAGAGTCAGAGCGGCACCGCTGAGCATCCACATTTTTAGCTGCATAGAAATACCCCCGCTCCGATGATTGTCATAGCCAAGCCAGCCAGCAACAGAGCTTGCAGATTTTGCACAGAAATTTTGAGCCACTGACTGAACCCATCCCAGAAGGGAGGAAGCGATGCAGCCGGCACAGAAATAATTAGCCAGATACATCGCTCTCATTAGTTCATCCCCGCTGTGAGTTTGGCTTTGATTGCGTCAATCCGAGTGCGGGCATCGCTGTCAGCTTTGTCAATCCCCAAACCCAGTCGGGCATAACCAGGGCGCAAGCCGTGCAGTTTTTTAGCCAGTCCAGTATCGGCGCGCTTCTTGCCTAATTCGTTTTCAGCAACCGCGCCCTCGTATTTGCGATGCTCTTTGTGTACTACTTTGTCCGCCACTTCAATCTTGGTCAAAGCTTTGTAAGCGCGTTTGGATTGTCGAGCGCCGTCTGTCTTTTCTTTGGCAAGCTCTTTCAAGCGATCGGCTTCTTCGCGATCAAAATAGCGCGGTTCGGGCAACACGGGGACTGTGCGGATTGAGCCAAAATTGCCGGGATTTGTCGGCGTGATGACTCCGGGTGCGGTTGATTGCAGGACTTTAGATTTGTCGATCGCGTGTCCGCCGTCGTTGGTGGTAGCTAAATCGGCAGCAGTTTTTCCGCCGCCAAACAGTCGGAGTTGTAAGCTCATAATTTTGTCCCTATTTGAATGTTGACTTTGACAGGAGGCAATAGATTGAGGGGGTTGATGTGCTGCCACAAACTCATAGCCAGCACAAAGACCCCCGCCGATGCGAGTGCGAGTGCGATGAGTTGAGAGAAATCAACCCATTCTAAAAAGTTGGTGGAAGTCTGGCGGGTAAAGTCGCAGACGGGGAAGGAACCGTCGTTAGTCCAGCTAGTGTCTACACTGTCTACAGCTTCTGTATTAAAGGATTCAGGTATTGTGTCTGCAGTGTCTACAACATTGAGAGTAATGTCTACAGTGTCTACACTGTCTAGTGATTCGCCGTCAACAAGATAAAGCTCTAGCAGCGCTTCCCATGTGGAAGTCTTGGAAAGCTTCCCAAACTGCTTTGCGTCTTCGTTGGTGAAACCGCGCTCGAAAGCGATCGCCTTGAGTTTGTCAATGCGGCGGTAATGTACGGGAGGCTCAGTCATGGCTAGCCCCCGCACCCGGAAACGTTAAGTGTTGCGATCGCCCCTTGGGACAATCGGCTGAAAGTGGCATAATTTATAGGCTCCAAACGTTGTCGATGAACGGTTTGGGGAAGTCGTGGTTTGGCTAGCATTGCAAGTGCTCGTCAACCGCGCATCAATCTTCCTTAGTTACTCACGATTGCAGACTTACAGTTCCTTGTCAACACAGAGACTGTAAAGCTTTGTTTCAAATTATTCGGCAAGCAACTCCATCACTGCGTCGGGCGTAATGCCGTAAATAGCAGCTAGCAGTTTGATACTTTTCCCGCTGATTGACTGACAAAAGTTTAATTAGCCCAAACTACAGTGGTAGCTTGAAACTCAATTCGGTAAGTTCTTTGCTGATGTTGTAAACGAGAAGCCTTGACTGGTTCGGGGTCAATATTAGTAGAAAAAGAGATAACAGAAATTAAATTCCAGCCCTTGTTCAGAGCTTGTTTGACCCAACTCCAGCCAATTTTCAAGTAGCTAGCACCCCGATACCAATGTGGATCTACACAGCGACGCTGACCTAAAATGACAACTTCAACACCTTGAGCAGTCAAGAACAAAGTAGTCATCGCTAACACCAAGCACAGTCGAGAAAGAGCTGGAACCCAACGGAGTTTAGAGTCTTCGAGATTGAATCCAGAGGATTTATCATCCAGAAAATTTTCCTCAATGGTAAAGCGTTGGCCATATTCCCGAAAAGTTTGGAGAGTAGTAGGTTCTGTACTAATAATGTACCAGTGTTCGCCATTCGTAGATTCCCACGCAATTGCTAGATGGACATCTGTGAGCGAGTTACATTTGTGAATTTGAACGTTGTGGATCAGTTTTGCCTCGCCGATGGCTACCGGAAATTGACTCACTCGCTGCCACCCCTGCCGTGGATGACGCAGCCAAAAATTGCCTTTAATCCGGATTCGACAGTGCCAGCCTAATTCTCTGACATAACGGACTAATTCGGCATTGGCAAACCCCCTGTCAGCCAAGAGAATGACTTTGACATCGACTGGTAGGAGCCTAGAGACACGCTTGAGGAGGTCCTGATAAGTATCGATTTTGACACTACTACTTTTGTGTTTGATTACTCGCGGGCCCACCGGAATCGCTCTGCCCAAATGTACAACACAGATCCGAATGATGCAATATTTATCCCATAACATACTGGTACCAAAACTCAGATCAATTTCTGAGTCTTTCCAGTTGGCAAAGGAGGCTTTCACTACAGGACTATAAAGTTTTGCTGGGTTGATGCGAGGATTATTTACCCATCGAGACAATCTTCGTTGTGTGCTTTGGGCTATTTGTGCTTTGGTGCAAACATGGTCGATCCATTTGGTTAGATTTACCTTGCCTTCTACAATCAAACCAACCATCATCCAACACATCACTCCTAGATGTCTTAAATCTGACCACTGACTGTATTGACCTGCGAATTTCATTAGTTTATGATGAAGATGAGAGGGGCGATCGAGCATTTCGATTCATACTGGTTTTTTGGTTAAAAACAGTTTATCCCTCTTTTTCTCTTTAATCCAGTCTGGGTCAGCTTTTATCCCGATCTTGACTGACTTTTGTCAGTCAACCAGCTTTTCCAGTCACTTCCTAACTGTTTAAGAACCCCAATTGCACTCCCCAAAGGAATAGCTTCCTTCGTAGATTGAGTTAATAAATCAATCGTCGTCTCAGTGTTAGCGCGACGCTTGTAAACAGTTTCATTCATCTGTGGTGAATGCCCCAAACTTTTAGCTCTTGTTTCTTGAGACATCCCAGCCATTTGACCACTGAGATTAGCGAGATGGCGTAAAGCGTGGATTTGAGTAAAGCCTTTGTTCCATCTTCTTAAAAAATTTTGTGCGCCGTCACTATATAGTCCAGCAATTGTTTTCGGATTACTTGATAGCGTTCCAATCTCAGGTAATTTACCTGACTTAATTTCTAAGCACTCTATCAAGTCGAGATGAGTAGGAGGAAGCATCGGCACGCACAGTCGGTAGCCAGTTTTAGTCGTCGTATCGAGTAGCGTTCTGTCACCAACTACAGCAATCATCTTTATATTGCTTGGCTCAATCAGTGCCGGGATAATAACGCCATCCTTTGTTTTAAAAGGTTTGTCAATGTTCTGAACAGCAAACACTTCGTGAACCCGAAAGCCATACACCATCTGCATCGAGAATACCCACAGCCACCGTTTACGCGATTCCAGGTGGTATCGCTTATCATCTGAGACACTGAGAACCTGAATGCGAAGCTTGAGAAAATCATCCACTGATAAAGTTTGAAGGTCTTCCCGAAATTCTGTTTGTGTACCGTCAATTTCTTTAAGTCTGCATAGCAACTCAGTATCGCCAATAGTCTCAGCTAGTTTTTTCATGGCACACAAACAGTTCTTAAAGCATTTAGTTCCTTGCTTCTTGATGTGAATGACAGCCAAAATATCCGCTGAGTTTATAACCGCCTCCCTGGGTAACAGTTTAAAATATTGTCCGTAAACACATCCCCAAGAGCTTTGATGGCTAGCATTATTCCTGTCACGTTGTTGACGGCGTTTGGTACGTCCCTCCCAGTATTCTTTCTCTACTTTCGCTATCGCCTCACCAAACGTCATCAAATCATTTTTGATAACGTTTTTATCCAAAATAACATCATCATACCAGACTAAAAATCGACTCTCGCTAGAGAAGGATTGCAAAGCGCTAGCAACTAGATGAGCCTTCCTCAGAGCATCAGTGATACCTTGCATCGTCAAGTAGCACCCACAAGTTCTATTGACACGCTTGTCACCTAACTTGAATTGCAGCGTTATGTAACCACCGCTAGCTTTCCTGTCTTTTTTTAGCCCTACGCCTTTGGGGCATTCTTTCTGTGCTTGTTGGAAGTAGTCTAGAATCCGCTCGTAACCAACAAGGTAGTCTGCGGTGGTACTTGCAGTGACAGGATTAGACTTTTCGCTCATCTTTCGCTCCCTACTCTGACAGTGCTGAGTTTGACTGATGCACTCAGCCTACAGCAAGTCGCTCAGTGTTCGCTCAAATCAAAAACAGGACTTTCAGAGTGGGTGCAAAAAATGGCTAGAACGACGGAAAATCGTCATTCAAGAGCGAGTCTTTGATTCAAATCCCACCCTCTCCGTTTTTGAGAACTAGCAAAAGAACAGCAAAAAAAAACACCCCCGCAGGAGTGCTGTTGCTTACCAGGTAAAATTTCTAGCCAACTAATTCAACTCAAACAACTTCCTCATCCGCCGGGTCGCCGTAGGGGTCTTCGCTGGCCGGACGCACGTTGCCGAACATTCCGGCATCCGCTACGTTGTCCGCCGGGTCGCCGTAGGGGTCTTCGCTGGCCGGACGCACGTTGCCGAACTGTCCGGCATTCGCTACGTTGTCCGCCGGGTCGCCGTAGGGGTCTTCGCTGGCCGGACGCACGTTGCCGAACTGTCCGGCATTCGCGCGATCGTCATAATTGGCATCAGGATCGACTTGTTCGCTGTCTGGCCCGACGATCGCATCTTTTAACTTACGCAAAAATCCGTCTACCATGATAAACTTCCTCTGTTTTATGGGTTGAAAAACTGGTGTTTTAGATTTGGAATACCAGATTTAATTAAAAATCGCGGCAGTGACCATCTCAAATGATGAGGCTATTGTGCTGGAACAGGACTTGTAGCTTCCGGCAAGCTTTTGAGGTCTCGGCCGGTAGTTTGGTTGTTGTACCCCTCGAATTCGCGGTAACGCGCCGCCTCGGACTCAGGAACTGTAATTCCTTCAGGCGGGGGCGTTACCCAGTGAGCGCGATTCTGGGCATCGCGGTAGTAAACGCGACCGTTTTTAGAAAGGTAATACTTTCCCTGCGGCCCCTGTTCTTGCTTGTTTTGGTGCTGGCGGTAAAGGTAATAAAGGGCTGCTGCTCCTACTAAAGTAATCCCTACTTTTTGAGCATTGTTCAAGCCTTTTTTCGCTTGTGGCAAAGGAGTCTGGGCGCGATTAGTTTGCACTCCTCCAGCACGAGTGTCGTCAACAGGAGGCGGGGGGGTGGAACTTTGCTGGCCAGAACCGCAAGCATTCAAAAGCGGAAATGTCAGTAGCGTTGTCAGCAGCAGAGCCATGAAGCGCGATCTTCTGGGTTCGGGTTTGATTGTGTTCATTGCCGCTCCGAATTGTCGGGATTACAGATAGGGTGTGTTTTGGCTAGGTTGGGAAACCTGAGCTGCTGCCAACGGTTTTTTAAGTAAATTCATCGATCGCAGCAATTTTGCCAAAATTAGTTGCCGAGAACTTCCAACAGCGCAGGTAAAGTATTTCCTTTGTGTTTAATCATCTTCACATCTGTCTAAGATCGGCTCACTCCAGGGATATAAATAAAGTTTCTTTGATTTCAGTCCGCAGGTATATACAAATGCACCACCTCTGCTAAAAAAAAATCCGTTTGCGGCCAGAAAGCGAGCCAAGTCAAGCCGACGGAGGCGAGCCGGAAACCCAAAGCAGCACTGGCGAAGGAAAAGAAGCGGGATTTATCACTCCTGCAGTGTTTAATTGCACCTCCGAGCTTGTCTGATATCGAGGCAATTTTTTCGTAGAAATTCTGGAGATGTCGATCGCACTCTTGTATTAATAATTAACCGCGATAGAAAGCCGCCGCAGCTTTTATGAGTTTTTATGAAAACCAAAAATATAGTTACCGTTGGATTGTCGATCGCAGTTTTATTAGCTGCGACCAAATACATACCTGATTTTAAGCAACAAAACCTAGTCAAGCAATTGCTCGAAACCAAACAGTGTCCCGAATGCAATCTCAGCAATGTCAACTTGAAAGCAATGGACTTACAAGGATTTAACTTGCAGGGAGCCAACCTAGAAGGTGCTAACTTATCAGGAGCAAAATTGGCGAATGCCAACCTCAAAAACGCTAACTTGAATAAAGCCAACCTGACCGGAGCAGATTTAGGCTGTAGCGGCATAAGTTTCAATCTTGATACTAATGGTCAAGCAGCAAATATGGATTTTAATGTCAGTGCTGTTCCCGAAAAAAATAACCCAGAAAATGCCGCAGTTGGTTTGAACATGAAATCAACAGACCGAGGAGCTACAATTCGTTTAAATCTGCCGGGATGCGCCGATTTCGAGAATACTAAATTGCAGGGTACTAAAATGCCCGATGGGAACATTCACCCTTAATCAAAGCAAACATAGCAATCAGCCCCACAATCATTTGTGAAATTCTTGTCAATCTTTGAGCTCTGTGTTTTCTCAATCTCTGTGTCCTCTGCGGCCTCTGTGGTTCATCAAAAAAAACCGCCATTTCAATAACAGACATCAGCCCCACAATCATTTGTGAAATTTTTGTCAATCTTTGAGCTCTGTGTTTTCTCATCAATCTCTGTGTCCTCTGCGGCCTCTGTGGTTCATCAAAAAAAACCGCCATCTCAATAACAGACAGCGGTTTTTTTTTTAAACAACTAACAATCGCCTAAAATTAGTGAGCAGAACCGTTACCGTGATACTTGTCGCTATCATAGAATCCGTTTTTTGTACCGAAGAACAAACAGCAAACGGTGAAAACTGCTGTCAAGACTGCTAAAACTAACTTAACGTCCATAATTGAGTGTCTCCTGATTTAGTGAGCGAAAATACTCAGATTGTAGAAGATTTTTGGCTGGCGCGCCCGTCTACGGGCGTAGCGCCAGATTTGCTGGGCTGTGCTTTGGTGCGGCAGTTTCCTGATGGCGAAGAAATTCGAGGAATTATTGTCGAAACCGAAGCTTACGGCCCCGGAGATCCGGCTTGTCACGCTTACCGCCAGCGCACTCCTCGCAATCAGGCGATGTTCGGGCCTGCGGGTATCTGCTACGTTTACTTAATCTACGGGATGTATCACTGTTTTAACGTGGTGACGGATGCAGAGGGGGTTGCTAGCGGTGTGCTGATTCGAGCTTTGCAGCTAGATGCGCTTCCCAAGGGGTTCGCTGGAATTCCCGAAAAAAAGCGATCGCGCCTCGCCGCCGGGCCTGGGAAACTGTGTAAGGTGCTGGAGATTGATCGAACTTTCAGCGGTTCTCCCTTAGATGCAGGCCACCCGCTGCGGTTGGAACACCGGAGCGAGCAATTTCAGCAAGCCGTGGAGGAGAGTACAATAAATTTTGTGCAAACTACGCGGATCGGGATTTCTCAAGGAATTGATTTACCTTGGCGATGGTATGTAGGGAACTCTACGGCTGTGTCAAAACTCTAGTAATGTCAAAGGTATCACTGTAAATTTTGTCGCTTATCTTAGTGAAATTATGGCTTACTCTTCTGAAAATCCGATCGTACAACTCAAAAAATGCCTAAGCCTGGTTCAGGATGTCAACACTCACACCGAAGCGAACCGAGCCTTCGAGCAATTGTGCGGGATTATCGATGCTGAAAACCCTATGGCGGCGCAACTTTTGGAGATTTTGTGGGAAGAAGCTATCATGGCGAGGCGATCGGCCTTATTTTGGCAGCAAATGAGCGATGTTGAGAAAGATATGGCTAATCGAATGATGGAAAATATGACGCAGATGCGGCAAAACTATTTGCGGCTGATGCAGGAAATGTAAGATTGGGCAATGGGTAATTGCTAATTAGTAATTACCCATTGCCCAGACTGCGATCGGAAACGATAAAAACGAGTAAAAGAAGCAGATTTAACTGCGGCGAGACTCAGAATCCACCAGGCAATATGTGCGTATTGAGCGCAGTCAAACCAAGTGACAGTAAAAATTAAATAAGCAATAGCAACAGCTTCAATACCGCGCATAGACGAATTCAGCGCTAAACATACATAATATCCCCAAAGTGCAATAGCAGCCAGCAGCCCTAAGATACCAACTGACAAAGTAGTATCCAGAATCCAATTGTGAGCTTTGTAAGTAGGGATTTCTCTAGTGCTGATTTCACTTTTTATGTTAATATAGTTGTAAGTAAAGTCATCTAAATTTACAACAATCGGAGTTAGTTGAGGATTTCTGATGTAGGGATAGGCAATGCCGAAACCATCAAATCCCCATCCAAGTAGCGGGCGTTTTTTGATGCCACGGGCTGAAAGTGTCCACATGGGCGATCGGCTAGACATGATTTGGGCGATCGAAGGTTTGCTCCAATCTAGGGGTCTGCTGACAGTCATGATGGCAATGGCGATTACACCCATAAGAGCAATGCCTGCAACGATTTTGTAATATTTGCCTCTGAGCAAATAGACACTCGCAACCATCAAACCTAAAATAGCACTTCGGGTAGAAGTTAGCAGCAGCGCGGGAACAGTTAAAATCAAAGTAATTGCAGTTAATTTAGTTGCGGTAAATCTCCCAAACCAACCGACAATAGCAGTAATTGCTATTAATGTTAAAACTATGGCTGCGTGGCCGCGATGGGAGTACAATCCTATTGGTTGTTGCCCTTGAAATATGCTGCTGGCATTAACATCAGCTCTGATAATTTGCCCCATTGTGGCGGTGTAGTCGATCCGCCAATCGATGATTTGGGGGAAGATACTAACAGAAAGGATGATGCCGCCAATTAGCAGTCCTTGGAATTGGGAATTGATGAGTTGCGGGTGTACGGTTAAGAGCAAGCTGTTGCTGAGGGTGAAGGCGGCGATTAACAGCCAGTAGAGCCAGCCGTCTCCCATTTGGTCTTGACCGAAGAAAGAGGTTAAGGGGAAAGGACTTTGTAAAGTTGAGATAGCTCCGATTGAGAGAAATATTGTCCAAAGTATTAGCGAGATTTTCCATTGTCGGGGAATGGTTAGGGCTTTTCTTTGTTCCCATAATAGGGCAAGATTGACTCCTAATATTAGCCAAATAATTAATACTTTGGGGGAAGTCCAGATGAGACCCCGGCTGCTTCCCCAGGGGTTAATGAGAATGATGCTGAGGGCAAACAGCAGGGTGTAGAGGGTTTTCATTACTCTTGGTTTTTCCGGTTTTTGAGTCTTTTAATTACAGGCAATACACCTAGAGCAAATAAAGTTCCTAATGCGGTGGTTGGTTCGGGAACGGCTGCGGCGGCAAGGGCATCCTCCTCGGCTTGTTTAGATGAGGCTTTTTCGTTTGGTAAGTCGTCGCTGTAAAGGCTTGCTATGTCAGAAACGTCGCTTTCGGAAAAAGACATTTCCTGGTTTATACTCCTAGCAGCGAAGGTTCTTGTATTCGTACCAACATTACTCGAAGATGTAGAAACGCTACTGCGAGAAGGAAGGTAATCTTGATACATCTTGACAGCTAAGTCGTATTTTCCAACTTGAGGATGTGGTGCATTGCGTACACATCCACCACCACCGCTACCGCCGTTACATGGGCCGCCACTAAAGTCATTACGCTCATCAAAGTTGAAGTCGTTGTAGCCACTCACCTTGAGTTTGAGAGAACCGTCCTTGTTTACAGAACTTTTAATCCCTGAACCCCAATTGCTTCCAAACGGCCCGCCGTCGTCATTCACTGCAATCAGATTTCCCGATTGGTTAAATGCTCCTAAAATTGTGTCGGGTTTCTTGGGTGGGTTGATACCGGGAAAGTTATTAGTCCAGGCGACAAAAGGTGCTGAGGGTTGAAGTGCAGATTCTGTAAAAGAGTCAATCTTGCCTGGGGATAGGGTACTGGAGTACAAGTACGTAGGAAGTTTTTCTACCTTTTTGTACCCAAACTGTTCCTCAACTAGGTTGGCATACTGTTTGGTAAATGTTGCACCTTGTTTGATCTCTGTGATAGTTGAAGTGCCTCCCGTGAGGGAAATTGACCAGGAAAAACTTGTTAAAAAATCGTAGGTTTTGTTGCCGAAATCACCGACCAAAAATGTCTCAAACTTGAGATTATTGGCTTGAATAGCACCAGTTGGCACGTCAGAGAATTTTAAAATCTGACCATTGTTTTGACTCTGTAATGCTAGCTGGGTATATTCACTCCAGGGTAGAAATGGTTCTAATTCTTCTGGAATTCTGTATTCATTCCAGTACCAAGGTTCCTCGTCAGCCCATCCACTAAGATAACCAGATGGTGGGGTATCTATATATGGGACTTTTAGGGGGTTATTGGCGAAGCGGGGGTCAATAGGTATGGGTGGATTTGAATCTTGCGTTACTATTTGAAGCCAGTTGAGATGATCGACGCCGAGAAAATTTTTCCAGTCATTTTTAGTAGCAACAAATTGACCATCAATGGCATCTTCGGTTCCTGCTGGGACAGGCCTAGTTTTTGTCTCCAGGCTAATATTACCTAAGACTTCATTTTTGACGATTACATCAAAACTCAGTTGTGCAGCACAAACTTCCCCGCTTGAAACGGTTGTAAAGAATGCAGCTATTGAGATCGTACAGATGTATGTTGTGGTAGCATTTCGCTGTGACATAGCCTTGACTCCTATTTGCTTGAAAGTGTATTAAATCCTAATCAGCAAGTTTTTCAACTTTGTAAGTTTTGAGATTGAAACGCCACAAAGTTCGTACAATTAGGCGACTCTTAAGATCGACGAACGTATATTCTGGCGTAACCAAAAAATTTGAATCGGCAGAAAACTCGCCTATTGATAGCAAGTTAAGCTGATAAAATTCTTTAATTTCCTGACAAGTTTCGATGTCAAAAAGTCGCGCGTAACTCACCGGACCTCCACTCCGATCCGGTAGAGGATAATTTTCATCGATCGGGGGATATCCGTTACCAAATTGGATGTTCAAAAAGCGATCGTTTGGTGAAAAGCGAAACTGCACAGGCCCGGGAGCTCCTTTTTTCCATTTGCAGGCAAGTGTAAAGCTGGGATAGCTGTGCACGAATATTATCCCTTGCGGAAATTTATAGGTAAAAAACTTGGTTTCATCGTGGGAAAAGCCATAAATCCTTTGCGGAAAACGGCGAACTTCTTTACCTGTCGCCAACTCCCAGAAAACAGCATGGTCTTTCTGCGAAGCAGCAACAGTCTTACCGCCGTCTAAGAGAAATGTTTCCCTGACAACTACTCCATCATCCATTTTAAAAGTGCGAATCACCTCTGAAGAAACAGCATCTTTGACGGTAACAATGCCATTGCGTGAGCCGCTGACAGAGTAGCGATTTGTTGAGGGCGTGTTGTCAGCTACCCTCTCCATTTTCCCATTATTGTATGCAGTAATTCCAGGTAAAACAGAGCTTAGTGCCATTGCCGCACAAAGAATTAAAGCCAATATAAACAGGAAAAAATACTTCATAATTTCGCCCTCTGGATTACGGAATCAGCGAAAGAACCAGAACCACACCGCCACACCAATTACACTCAGCCAAAATAACTTTCCCCAACTCCCTCTCGAATCTCCGGGATGTTCAACCAAACTATACTTGTAATATCCCAATACAGGCTGACAATCATCCTTCTGCGGTACATTACTCTGCCAATAACAGTCAGATTTTGACCAATAATCGTCTGGCATACTCTGCCGTCTACTGGGCAGATAACCGTAAGTTAAATTCAGCTTTGAACGAGGAGGAAAGCCTTCTTGAAGAGCAAGTTGTTTCTGCGTCACCTGCACAAAACCCCGACTTCAACTCAAAGGTTGGAAAGGCTTCAATTGTTTGATGGCAACTGATACAAAACTCGTTACGTGCGAGCTTTTTTAGTTAAGGAGAGTGAGATTTGTCGGAGTAATGCTTTTCGCTGCGGTGTTTTTTCCAGTAGTTCATAACTATTCATTCGATTTCCCTGATTAATGAATTGATAGCTAACACTTGAACTGATGCACTAAAATTATCATAAATATTTGGTTCTGGATGCAGGGTTTATACGGAAGTTTTTGGAATTTACCTTGTATCCGAAACTTAGGCTTAACTAGAGATTTATCTGTTAGAAAAAAGTTAACTTCACAGAATCTTTATAAAAAAATCTGAGTTCCGGCGTTTCAGATCAGTTGTTGTCAAAAGCGTCAAGAGGACTGCTGGAAATGAAATTGGGACTATGGTACACAAGCTAACTTTACACAATCTTCACAAAAGAGAGAATTTGTGTCAATTAACACTTATGTAAAAGTCCTGAACGCATACAGACCAAAGAAACCGGGTTTTTTACCGAATCTGCGATGCTCTAATCAAGGATTTCCGTAAAAAAACCGGGTTTCTGATCCCCCATGCGTCCATGAGTGTTGATATAAAATCCGGGTGTACTGGAATTATTTGTTTGTATACTAATTTCATAAAGTAGTGCTAGATATTACCCCCCCAACCCCCCCGCGATTTCGGGGGGGCTAAGATTTCATCCATAGCACATCTTTAGAAAAATGGTAGTAAAACTTGTTAAAGTTCGCAGTTGCGGGTTTTTCGTTACACCGCGAATGCCAACTTTTCCTACTTCATTAAAGCAGCGCCGCGGTTGTAAAGTTCCCGCGCGTAATCAGTCCAAGTTCCTTGTCCCCAATAGCGGAAACAGCTTGTTTGTACCAACAAGTTGTAAAGCAAAGCTTGTTGGTATTCAAACTGCTTGGTAACGGCGGCATCTTGCTGTACCAGCCGATCGTACTTTTGGTGAAATGCTGCGCTGAGTTGATTCATCGGTTCCAAGACGTTTTCATAGCCTTTCACCCAACTCAAATCGTTAGTCCAAGATGCACCATCCATGTGAAAATTATGGTCTGTTTGCTTGAGTTGGCCGATCGCACTCTCGACCTTTTCCGGCGTCGCACTGTCGGGATCGACTAACTGCCAGATTTTGTGCTGGTTGACTCCCTGACAAACAGGATAATCATCAGGATTAACACCAGCCGCCTCAATTATCTCCAAATATTCAGTCCCATTTAAACCGACAACACCCGATTTTCCACCTCCTTGTTCGCGGTTTTCGTGCCAAGCTTTCATAAAAGCGCTGGGAAATTCATTCATCATCACGCCGCCATTTTCGCCGTCAGCAATTTGAGTAACTAAAGAAGGAACTGTGACATTGCCAATTTGCTGTTTTTGGCGGACTTTAGCTTCGTAATACGGCTGCATTTGACCGACCAACTTTGTATCGGAACCTTGGGTTTTAATCAAAGCCGTAATGCTGATGGTTTCGCCGCGAGAATTGCGGGCAACCAAACGGTTGGGAATATATTTTTGATCCTGCGACAATCCCGAACCGTCGGAAGTTTCTACAGAATGTTCTTGCACCATCAGCCAGCGATAGCCGCATTCTTTCAAAGCTTTGATGTATTCGTACAGTGTATCTGGGTGATTGGGAAAGTGCATTTCTGGGGGCGAAAAACCTTTGACGCGCTTCAGGGCATCCAACCCAAAAATAGCTGCAAAATGATGTTGCCATGCTTGAATTTGGAGTTTGATGTCGGGAATGGGAGTTGAGGGAATGACGGCGTGACTCCACATTGTCCCCAGCCATTCTACGTGAGGTTGATATTGAGGATCGCAGGTAATCCGCTTGAGATTATCAAAGATATCGTCGCGTCCCATTTGGCGCAATCCCCACAATAAATTGCCCGAATAGTCGAGCATAATTCGCGGGTTGCAGCCTTCAGCAATCAGTTGGGGAATAAATTCTCCCATGCGGGAATAGCACCAAGCAAAGACTCCGGCGTTGTGATTGTCTCCTTGGTTAGGATTTTCAAACATATTCTGCAAATTGCAGATTAGTTCGCCGTTTGCACCGGCTGGAATTGTGGGTTGGTGCATATGCAGGGCGCAGGCAAATCCGGCTTGAATGTTTTCGAGGCGCAGATTTGTTGTAGGTAAAAAGACTGGTTCGTTGCTGTTGGCTGCGGCACTGATTTCTGCTTCAAAACCGCAGATATTGGGCAAGCCTGAGTTAATTTCGTTTAAAATTAGTAGGTTTGGAGATTGGGCGATCGCAGACATAAATTTTTCTCAAGAATTGTGGAGCGGCATTGTCTGCTATTGCTAAAATAGCTAGATAATTTAATAGTAGCAGAGGATGTCTGCCAAAAATCAAATATAAAGCAATTCTCTTTCTTTTGTGAATTAGATTTATTTTTTAACTAACTGCTTGCACGGCAAATCCGGGACGCACCAATACCAAAAAAAGTGTTTTTTTATCATTACTGCGGGTTAAACAGAAGAATTTTCGTCCATCAAATCCGGTTTATGACCAAAGAGTGCGTGCAGGACTAATAGCAAAGGAAGTTAAGACAGAGAAAGAGATTAGTTCAAGAAGGTTTGAGAAAGTTGTGCGATCGATCTTCGGAACAACAGGATACAAAGGGCGAGTTGGCTCAACAGCAGCCGGAGACGGTACTGCGCCGTTTCCCTACCTGTATTCTAAGTATTTTCATTGTATTCCCAATGGCCGACTTGCTTATTTGCCGAGAAATCATATACTTTGTCAAGTTAAGAAAATATTTTTGGATTTCTAGGAGTCAGAAAAAAAATGTACATCGTACAAATTGCCTCAGAGTGCGCCCCCGTTATCAAAGCTGGGGGTTTGGGCGACGTAGTTTACGGTTTGAGTCGAGAATTGCAGAATTCCGGCCACTGCGTCGAGATTATTCTGCCCAAGTACGACTGCATGAGGTACGACCACATTTGGGGGCTGCACGAGGCCTATCGGGATTTGGCCGTGCCCTGGTACGACGGCGAAATCCTTTGCGATGTCTACTGCGGCTGGGTGCACGGGGTGTTGTGTTTTTTCATTGAACCTCGATCGCAAGATAACTTTTTTAACCGCGGCTGTTATTACGGTTGCAATGATGACAATATGCGGTTTGCATTTTTCAGCAAAGCTGCTTTGGAATTTTTGCTCAGAAGCAACAAACGCCCGGATGTGATTCACTGTCACGATTGGCAAACTGGTTTGGTTCCAGTCATGCTGTTTGAAGTTTACAAATACAATTGGATGGAAAATCAGCGAGTCTGCTATACCATTCACAATTTCAAACATCAAGGTATGGGCGGTAGCGAGGTTTTGCGGGCAACGGGCTTGAATCGAGATGATTATTATTTTCAGTACGATCGCCTCAGAGATAATTTTAACCCCTTTGCCATTAACTTTATGAAAGGGGGCATTGTCTACTCAAACTTTGTCACCACGGTGTCGCCACACCATGCTTGGGAAGCTCACCTCGGCGAGTTCGGCTACGGTTTGGGCCACACTTTGCATACATATCAAGCTAAGTTTCGCGGGGTGCTCAACGGCATTGATTATGATGTATGGAATCCTGAGAGCGATCGCTATATTCCGCATCACTACACTGAAAAGGATCTGGCAGGAAAAGCCAAAACTAAAAAGGCTTTGCGCGATCGGCTTTTATTGCGCGATGCTGACAAGCCTATGATTACCTTTATCGGTCGTTTGGACGATCAAAAAGGCGTTCACCTCGTGCACCATGCAATTTATTATTCTCTGAGTAAAGGCGCGCAATTCGTGCTTTTGGGTTCGGCGACGGAAGCAGGAATTAACGCACATTTTCAGCACGAGAAATGGTTTTTAAATGACAATCCAGACTGCCATTTGGAACTTGGTTTTAATGAGGAACTGTCGCACTTAATTTACGCGGGTGCGGATATGATTGTGGTGCCGAGCAATTACGAACCCTGCGGGCTGACTCAGATGATCGGGTTGAGGTACGGTACGGTTCCTGTGGTGCGGGGTGTGGGCGGTTTGGTGAATACGGTGTTCGATCGCGATTACGGCACCAGCCACACCCCCGAAGAGCGCAACGGTTACGTGTTTTACCAAAGCGACTACTACGCTTTAGAGTCGGTGCTCGATCGGGCGATCGGATTGTGGTATGACTACCGTGATGAATTTGAAAAACTCGTAATTCAAGGTATGAATTGCGATAATTCGTGGAAATATCCAGCTAAAGACTATGTGGAAATTTACGAGCTAATTCGACACAAATGAATTAGTCAGTAGTCAGTAGTCAGTAGTCATTAGTTATTAGGGAATTGTTAGCTGTTGACTGTTAACTGTTGACTGTTAACTGCCAACTGTTGACTGTTAACTACTGCCAACTGCCAACTGCCAACTGCCAACTGTCAACTGCCAACTGTCAACTGTCAACTGTCAACTGTCAACTGTCAACTGATATATCTATCCAGACAGAGATAATGTTTTGAGTAAAAATGCGGGGGTGGAAAGTACGAATGTTGATTGTAGGGTTTTCTTGCCTGTCGCACTCAAGTGCGATCGTACAAGATAGAAGTATAGAAATTAAACGGCTGGTGTTCGCCCGCCCTACAAAAAATGAATTCACAACTAGAACAACAAGTAACTATTCTGCAAGACGAAACAGTAGCGGCAGGCAATGCAGCAAACCCAACGGTTGAAACACCTTTATTCGCTTCAGAATTTGCAACCGAAGAAAAAGTCAGAGTAGAAGAGTTTAAGATTAGCGCCGACAGTTTAATTGGTAAAGTCAAAGAACTCATTCAGCAAGGAAAACTCCGCCGACTCGTCATCAAAAACTCGCAAGGGCGGACTTTGGCAGACATTCCGCTGATGGCGGGATTGGTAGGCGGCGTTGCAGGAAGTGTAATCTTTCCAATTGCTGCTGCACTTGGCGCAGTTGGGGCGGTTGTGGCTCATTTGACTGTAACTGTCGAGCGCCCAGAATAGTCATCATACAAAATCCGGGTCTTGGATACCCTTGATGAACCAGTCGGCGCAGGCCGACTTTGTTTGACTTTCTGGCGGTTTCAACCGCCGAATTATCAAAGGACTATGTTACCCGGATTTGGTATTTGTGATTAAAAATCTTCTGTTAAAGTCCGCCTTCGCGGACTTTGTTTGTTTCGTAGCGATTTGCATCGCCCAATTACCCTATCGAGGCAAATTATCGGGTAATTTCGCCGCAGGCTGGTCTAAATAATTGTAGACAATCCGCGAAATTCGACGCACAAAATCTCTGACAATTGGGTCATTGTAAGGACGTTTCACAAAAATTGCTGCTAAATAACGCTTGCCATTCGGCATATCAATAATCCCCGCATCGCCCACCACAAAACCGATATCTCCAGTTTTGTCAGCAATTACTGCTCCCGCCCCCAAACCCGAAGGCAACAGCGTTCTAGTTGTAGTACGCCGCAATAATTCTAAAGCCTGTTCTCTACTCGATTCCGAAACTAATTTCTCGCGAGACAACATTGCTAGCAACTTTACCATATCCACAGAACTTGTGGTATTTGTTCCTTGAAAATCGCCTAACCAGTTGCGAATTCTCGTATCCGTTAATCCCCAACTGCGAAAACGTTCGTTGAGTTTGGCGATTCCTCCCAAACGTTCGATAATCATGTTGGTGGCTGTATTATCGCTGATCGTAATCATTTTATCTACGGTTTCTCTGATGCTAAACCGAGTGTTATTTGGTTCGTCCTGCATGGTTCCAGAACCGCTGGCCACTAAGTCCGACTTCATAATTAATGTTTCGTCCAGGCTAACTTTTCCCGCGTCTACATCTTGATAAAATGCAATTAGAATTGGCAATTTAATTGTACTCGCCGCCGGAAATACTCGATCGCCTTTGATATCCAAATATTCTCCTGTATCTAAATCCAGAAAAAACATTCCGGCACTCAGGGATCTGTATTGGGCGATCGCACTTTCAATCTGAGGCTTAATTGCGCTCATTTCCAAACCCGTTCGCATCTCCAAATCAGCGGCATAGTTTCTCTCAATTCCTGAAGCAACAGTAGGCGAAACTTGACGTGGTTTTTGTTCTACCTGGGTAATGGCTGTTGGTGGAAAAGACTCGTTGCCGGAGATTTGCTCTGGATTCGGCAACTGAAACGACCAGCGGGTTGCAGATTCTCTAATAACTCGGACTTTTTGCGGATCTAACTGATAACCGGGAGTTAATTGTATCACTAATCTGGTAGTTTCGCTATCAAATTGCCCGATTCTAATTTGTTGAATAGCTGAGTTGTAGCTTTGAGGACTTTCGGGATATTCCAAGACAATTCCCGGTAAATCAATTACTAAACGGGTGGGATTGGCAATAAGTTGAACTTGGGGTTGAACGCCTGAATCCGTAGTTAAGTTTAGTTGATTTTGGCTGGCATCGAAGTGCCATGATGTTAGTGTATCAGCTTTGACAGGCAGGGCGATCGACAAAACACTAATTAAAGAAGGCAACAGCCATCGCAGTTTTGGAGTCATATTTAAAGAGAAAGAGTTGAACGGCTGCAACGAAACAACGGCCAGAACAGCGTTCTCAACCGCTTTCGACGCAAACCACCTAGCATCATACAGTCAACTCTTGCCCGCAACCGTAAAGTTTATTATTTTGTTTTAGAATATTCCGTTGCCCGAACTGAAGAGACATTTTGACAAAAATCGAAAACAATCGAGAAATTATCTGCGTTAAGAAAGCCTCGATCTGCGTCGATCTGCGGTTTCGGCAATTACCAAATCTAAAATCGATTGGTTTCTAGCATCTTCGATCGAGTCGATCGCAGCTTTGAGAAAAACTTTGCCTTTAGCAACCTTGCGGCGATCGCTCAAATGATCGTAAGCTTCCCAATTACCGCTAACTTCGCGATCGTGCCACAGAAACCAGCCGCGATAGATTTCCCCGCTATCTATATCATCGCACAGAACCAGCCAATCATCCCCGGTGAGAGTGCTGTCATCTAACGCTATCAATTCAATCCACGCTAAGGCCGTGCAGGCATCGATCGCCTCAGCATCAACCAAGTTAGATTGTGTAGCGGTAGGTTGCGGCGAACAAAGTGTAGACTTCATAATTTCTCCTTAATTAAATTAATGAATGTTTTTATTTGTGGAACAGAGGGGGGACAGCAAGTGGAAAAACGTTGTTTTGATGAGTTTCGGGTTGGTCGAATTTACCAGCGGCGGATACTTCTGTTAAATTATTAAGTGTATTAATTGTGAAAATTGCAGCGGTTCCTAATGCTGCCATTGCCAGTCTGTGTAAGATTTTAGTCATTTTGATGCTCCTTTTTGGCCTGACGGATCCATTCTGCTAGTGTAGGGTGTGTCACAGAAGATATTTGACGCGAATCACACAGTTTGTTTCTGTGGCACCCTTGGGTTGTGATGTATCTACTCTAAAAAATTAAGTGATTCCGGGCGGGGGAGATTGGGGAGTTAAGAAAAGTTTCTGGTTTTCAAATACATTCAAAGGTTGAAGCCGTTATCAGGATGGAGTTTGAAGAATCGATCGCCCAAAAAAACTCCCGCAGTAAAATTCCTTAAATTCCGGCTAGCTGACTATCTGGCTCAAAATCGGCTAAAATAGGAACTTAAGACCTTAAACTTTTTAAATTTGTTCCCTTTTCAGTGCAAGCGAAGTGCTCAAGTCAAAACGATCTCGCGGCCGCATTCTCACAGCGTCAGGCTTAAAGAAACTTAATGAAACGCTCCAAGAATGGTCTGACCGATATAACATTAGAGGTACTCTGACAGAAATCGAGGCTGAATCTGGCGTCGGTATCGATACAGTCAGCAAAATTAAGCAGGGTAGAGAAGGTGCGGATTTAAGTAAAATTCGTCAGTTGTTCGCGGCTTTCGATCTGACTCTGGCGAATGACGACCACCGATCGGCTAAACTAGACGATGCCGAAGGTGTCGGGGAGTCGGACAATTTAGCTGCGGCGGGGGAAACCGCCAGCAGTGTTAAAGTATTTGTCAGCTATCGCAGCGCCGAACCCGATCGCGAGTTGGGAAAACAGTTGGAAACTGCCCTAAGTGCGATCGGTCATACAGTTTTCACAGCCGAAAATAACATTAGATTGGGAGATAATTGGTTCGATCGCATTAACTTCTTCCTCAAAGAATGCGATTACTTGGTGTTGCTACTGCCACCAACAGTCAGCCAAAGCGAAATACTAACATATCAAGTTCAGCAAGCAAAAGAACTGCAAGATGCCCGCCCTGACAAAAAACCGATAATTCTCCCCATCCGCGTCGGTTTCCCGCTAAACGCGCCTTTAAACCACGACTTGCGGGGCTATCTGTACCGCATCAAACAAAGGGAATGGAAAACCACCGCTGACACACCAATTATTATCGAAGAAGTGCTAAATTTGCTAGCAGAAACTCCCGCACCAGTCCCAGAAGAACCGGAAGATTTAACGCCAAACCAAGTATTAGAAATTAGCAGCGACGAAATACCTCAACCCGTCGCAGAACCGGAATTACCCGGAGGACAAGTAGATGTCGCCTCTCAATTTTATGTAGAACGCCAGCCCATCGAAGAACGCTGCTATCAAACTATTGTACAGCCCAGCGCGTTAATTAGAATCAAAGCACCCAGACAAATGGGAAAAACTTCCTTGATGGCAAAAATTTTGCATTACGGAAGCCTTCAAGGTTATTGCACTGTCCCGCTAACTTTTCAGTTAGTAGATAAAGCCGTATTCGCCGATTTAGATCAATTCTTAAAATGGTTTTGCGCCTACGTCGGGCGCGAGTTGCACTTAGCAAATCAATTAGACGATTATTGGGACGAGATTTTTGGCAGCAAAGTCAACTGCAAAGATTACTTTGAAAAATATATTTTGCCGCAAATCGACAGTCCTTTAATTTTAGGATTAGACGAGATCGATCGCGTTTTCCAATATCCAGATATTGCCGAAGACTTTTTAGGACTGTTGCGGGCGTGGCACGAAGAATCAAAACGGCGCGACATCTGGAAAAAACTGCGATTAATTGTAGTTCATTCCACCGAAGTTTACATCCCGATGAACATCAATCAATCGCCTTTTAACGTGGGACTGCCCGTAGATTTACCGGAATTCAACCACCTGCAAATCCAAGATTTAGCCGCCCGTCACAATTTAAATTGGTCGGATGCAGAAATTGAGCAACTGACAGCAATAATCGGCGGTCATCCGTATTTAGTGCGAGTTGCATTATATCACATTTCGCAATCGGATTTGACCCTTGATGAATTACAAGAAACTGCTACCAGCGATGCGGGAATTTATAGCGACCATTTGCGCCGCCAATTGTGGAATTTGGAAGAATATCCAGAGTTAGCGGAGGGAATGAGAGAGATTGCAGCGGCGGACATTCCTGTTCAATTAAAGTCGATGCAGGCGTTTAAATTAGATAGTTTGGGGTTGGTGAAGTTGCAGGGTAACGAGTGCGTGCCGAGGAATGAACTGTACCGCCAATATTTTCGATCGCACTTAAGCGCGATCGGGTAATATTAAATCTGGGTTAAAAATATCCGATCGAAATCGGCGGTTGAAACCGCTCCTTGTCAAACAAAGTCCGCCTGCGCGGACTAAAGAATAATCAGGTGAACACTGCCCGTGAATGATATTTTTTTGATAACTTCCGATAATTGGCTAGATTGGATAACCGTGTTTGGTTATCTAGCTTTTACAGCTTTCATTGCATGGCGCGTAATCACCACAAAGTAGATGTATTATCAAATTATCTTCTTCTTCTTCTTTCTTACTTCGCGTCCTTAGCGCCTTCGCGGTTCGTTTAACTTTCGCAAAATCGGAATTTGTGCCAACTGTTCCGGCCGTATACTATCCCAGTTTAACCCTGTCGGACGCGGATAACTTGTATTAGTTTCAATTACCTCCTCAGTAGTAACAATCCAATTTAGTGGCCAATCGTGAGGCTGCATTGGCAAGCGCGAATCTGCCACAATTTGCAAAGGATGCACCGTTGTTACAATTGGCGTATCGATTTGTACTAATCCGAATTCTGTCAACATCGCCAATTCTAAATCGGCAAATCCTGCACCTTTTCCGGTTCTTCCACCGCTGCGCCCCGCCGCTACGCAGCCAACTATTACTAAATCAATTGGTTCCATTTCTGCAAAACTTACCAATTTGCCGCAAGCAAGTGCTTTGCGGGCGATCCTCTTCGAGGGCTTCGCTAACGCACTTTCGGCAATAGATACATTTTGTCTCTGCAAATCCGCAGCAGTCAACTCAACAAAACAGCGATCGTCTGTCAATCGCGGTACTGCCATATACAGCAATTTTCCGTCTTGCAAAGCGCGCATTCGCACCGGAATTTGTGCCGCATCTGGATTGCACTTAATTGTTTTTGCTTGTTGCCAAATTGGTAAATTTGCCAATTTTTCTGCCGCCATGTCGGCACCAACAAAGTTGGGAATATGACCAAAGCAATCGCCAATAGATGCAGATTGCTGCTTTAGAAAAGACCAAATTTCTGTTCTTAATTGGTCTTTGTCCTGGTGATATCCAATCCAATCAGTTTTCATGCTGTATTGTGGTACAATATATTATACAAAATTAAACTTTAATACCGCCTCATTTCTTCAGTCCGCGCAGGCGGACTTCGTTTGACTAGGAGCGGTTTCAACCGCCGAATAATCGAAGCCGTAATCTTGTTATCTTATGGATTTTACCACAAAGCCCAGTTACTATCAAGTCGGCGGCAGTCTCGGCACTAATGCTCCCAATTACGTCAAGCGCCAAGCAGATGACGACTTCTACAACGGATTGAAAGCGGGGGAATTTTGCTATGTTTTGAATTCGCGACAAATGGGAAAATCTAGCTTGCAGGTGCGGACAATTCAACGGCTGAGAGATGAAGGAATTGCTTGTGCTGCGATCGACATTTCGGAAATTGGCAACCGCAGCGTGACTCCCGAACAGTGGTATGCTGGGTTACTCCGCATTCTGGAAAATAACTTTAATCTGTCGGATGTTGTCAACGTGCGGACTTGGTGGCGCGATCGCAATTTTTTAAGTCCGGTTCAAAGATTGAGCGAATTCATCGAAACTGTACTTTTAGCCAACATTTCCAGCAATATTGTCATTTTTATTGACGAAATCGACAGCATTCTCGCCTTGGATTTTCCCGCCGACGATTTTTTGGCGTTAATTCGATCGTGCTACAACAAGCGCGCCAACAATCCAGAATTCGATCGCCTGACGTGGGCACTTTTAGGCGTAGCATCGCCAGCGGATTTGTGCCGCGACAAAAATCTCAGCAGCAGCACCCCTTTTAATATCGGTAGGGCGATCGAACTAACGGGTTTTGACGAAACAGAAGCGCAACCGCTAGCAGCGGGGTTAGCCGAGCTTACAGACCAATCTGGGGAAGTTTTGAAAGAAGTTTTGTATTGGACTGGCGGGCAACCTTTCCTGACTCAAAAGCTGTGCAAACTTCTGTTTGAAAATGCACCTCCCGCTTGTCAAGGGGGAGAGCAAGATCGCATTCAAAATCCTCAAGCTTGGGTTGAAGAAGTGGTGCGCTTGAAAATCGTGGATAATTGGGAATCTCAGGATGTACCCGAACATTTGTCCACAATTCGCGATCGGCTTTTCAAAGAAAACCAACGCATTATCAGAAGACTCGGATTGTACCAGCAAATTTTGCAGCAAGTTGACATTGTTCCCGATCGCAGTGCCGAACAAATGGAATTGCGCTTAACCGGATTAATCGTCAAGCGTCGGGAAAAATTAACAATTTCCAATCCAATTTATCAAGCTGTATTTAACAAAAACTTAATCGCCCAAAAGTTAGAAAAACTATCGCCTTATTCCGAAGCTATCAAAGTCTGGCTGAATTCAAACTGCGAGGATAATTCCCAACTGTTGCGCGGTGATAATTTACAGTCAGCATTAGTTTGGGCCGCCGACAAAAGCTTGAGAAACGAAGATTTTAAGTTTTTGACAGCCAGCCAAAAAATGATTTTCAGCGACCAAAATCAACTGCTGCAAGCAGCTACACTAGAAACCAAAAAAGCAGCGCGCGATGCCGAAACAGCTTTGATAGAAGCTGATGCAGCCAAGCACAAAGCGCAACAGTGGATCGGCATCGGTTCAGCGGTACTCGCAGCCTCGTTAATTGGGGCGATCGGCTTTTCAACTCTCGCTTACCAGCGTTTTAAACTCGCACAAGCAAGTATTGAAATCGAACAAAATGGCAGCGATGCTTTGCTATTAGCGGTATCTCAAAAGACAGATAACAGCCAAGCTTTATCAGAAGCGTTACTCAGGGCGATCGCCTCTGGAGAAAAATTAAAAACCCTGGTTAATAATAAACCAAATTTAGAACAATATCCAGCCACAAGGCCGCTGCTAGCATTACAAATAATTCTCGATAAAATCAGTAAAAAACAGCAAATAAAAGCATCATCACTTCCGCACTTGGTGAAGTGGCAAGCTCATGCAGGTGCAGTTACCAGCGTCAGTTTTAGCCCTGACAGACAAATTTTAGCAACCGCAGGTATAGACGATAAAGTTCGGATTTGGAACTTTTCCGGGTCTAAAATTGCTGAATGGAAAGCTTTGCAGCAGTCAGTTAATATGGTAAGCTTTAGCCCGGATGGCAAGTTTTTAGCAACGGCAGGAAAGGACGGCACAGTTGAATTTTGGAACTTATCAGGCAAAAATATTTCGAGTTTTCAAGCAATTAAAGGCTCAGTTGCCAGCATCAGTTTTAGTTCCGATTCAAAGTTTTTAGCTGCGGCAGGAATCGACAGCAATGCGGCAATTTTGCCCTTATCCAAACAGCCTAAACTAATATCATTTATTGTCAAACTTCCCGGTCATAACGGCTTAGTCAGAAGCGTAAATTTTAGCCCTAAAGGAGATTTTGTCACGACTTTAGACGGCAAATCTACAGTGCGAATTTGGAATTTATCAGGACAATTGGAAAAAATACTGCCGGTGCAGGCAATTGGTATCAGCTTCAGTCCGGCTAAACAGCAGTATCGCTTTGCTACAGTAACATTTAACGGCAAAGTCGGGCTGTGGAATTTGTCAGAAAAAGAATTAATGAATGAATTTCAAACCTTGCATTTTGATGCTAAATCAATCAGTTTTAGTCCAGACGGAGAAAGGCTGGCTACTGTGGGAATTGACAAGACGGTGCGGCTGTGGAATTTAGCGGGGCGACAGGTTGCTCAATTTGAGTTTGAGGAGAATGTTGTTAGTGTTGGTTGGAGTCGAGACGGCAAGCAAATTGCTGTAGCTGGAAGCAACGGCACTGTCTGGCTGAGACAGGTTGAAGGGTTGGCAGAATTGCTGAAGCAAAGTTGCAATTTTCTTGGTAGTAAACCGGAGTATTTCAGAAGGGTTTCAACTATCTGCAAGCAATCAAATTATTAAGAATACAGACACGGCAATATCGATATATATATAGCCTTTCTCAGAAAGATGAGGTACTATCTGGGATAGGGCATTGGGAATTGGCCAAACAGGGAATTGGCCAAACAGGGCATTGGCCAAACAGGGCATTGGGCATATCTCACTTTTTTGATAACCGCTATATCGTAATAAGTAAGGTTCGTAGTGCGGACTAAAGTGCACTCTTAATTTTCGGACTGAAGTCCGCACTACAAACCCATATTATTAAGGAGGCAGAGCCTCCGGATCTGCATTACCAGGCAGAGCCTGGTAACGAGCAAATGGCTAATGACTAATGACTAATGACTGTTAGTTGTTATTTGTTAGTTGTTAGTTGTTATTGGGAATTGAGAATTGGAAATTGGAAATTCGCAGCCAATAACCAATAACCAATAACCAATAACCAATAACCAATAGCCAATAACCAATAACCAATAACCAACAACTAAGGACTAATGACTAAGGACTAATGACTAATGACTAATGACTAAGGACTATCAATTTACCTTGACAGGCGAAACACTTACATTCGGATTTTTAACTCTTCTTAAAAGTTCTTGTCGGGCTTGTTCGGAATTCTGCCCTTTTGGCACTTGATATAATAATCTACAGGAACCGTCTTGAGGATTAGCTGCACAAATAATTAGTTGACCGCTAGGAGATGCACCTGCTGTGACAAGATTGTCCCAGTTTCCTTGGGGTTGCGAGTTGTTGAGAATTCCCGAGACTCTGGTGCAGCGAGTAATTGCGTCTTCTCCTGATTCATTGAAATAGTTATCGGCTACCCACAGAATAACGGGAATATTTTTGCCTTGTTGCACAGCAATTGTGGCCGGGCGCCCGCCCGCAGCGCCGCAGAAAAATGAGGGGGTTTGGGCAAATGCTGGACAGTTTCCTAACATCGGAACTGCTAGGGCAATAATTGACGTGCTAAAAGCTGACTTTAAAAGCCGAAATTTCATGGGCGGTAATAAGCTTTTTCATTTATGGTTACTAATACTCTAAAAAATTAGACTGCTTCTTGCCGGGAAGATTAGGCATTTAGGGAAAAAAATAAAAATTATTCTGTAAAGTTTGCCCGTTAGCGAAGCCCTCGGAGAGGATCGCCCATACTGGTGTCATCAGGGTCAAAATTCACCGAAAAATGCTCGCCGACAGACATCGAGGGCAGAAAATAAGTGCAGCCACAAAGGGTGCAGGTGCGAAGCTATAGGGTAAAGGTGCGGTTTTTCAGCGTTTTTTGTTAAGCCTTGCCCCGATCGCTCTCGCCCCCCCTAATCTGCAACCTGTGTTAGCATCAGTAAAAATATTCTCTTTAATAATCAACAATGGGCAATGTTCTAGTGCTCAACGCATCCTACGAACCGCTCAACATCACCAATTGGCGAAGGGCGGTAATTTTGTTGTTGAAAGGAAAAGCAGAACAGGTAGAACATAACGGGAAATTTATTGCGCCAAACTTCCCGCTACCAACTGTGATCCGACTGAGGCATTACGTCCGAGTTCCCTATAAGGAAATTCCGCTTACCCGCCGGAACATCTTGCACCGGGACGCGCACTCTTGTCAATACTGCGGTTATACCGGAGACGGTTTGACGCTGGATCATGTGATTCCTCGATCGCGCGGAGGAGGCGACAGTTGGGAAAACCTCGTCACGGCTTGTATGCGCTGCAACGTGAATAAAGGCAGTCGCACCCCGAAAGAATCGGGAATGCTGCTGCGCTATCCACCGAGGAAACCTCACAGCGGTCTTTATTTTGAAGTGACGAAACAAGTTAAGAGTGGTATGCACAAAGAATGGCAAAAATATGTAATTGGCCTTTAACACCCCTGTCAGCGAAAGCGCGGGGGTTTTTTGCAGAAGTTTTGAGTTGTAGGGATGCGCCGGTCAGCGCGCGCGCCCGATCGTTTAAAGTTAAAAGTTAAATAATAGAGAACTTACGCTTTTAAATCGGGTTTTTCATCAGAAATATTGGCTTTGATAACGAAGCACCTACAAAAAACCAGGTTTAAGGGCTTTTGGCGCGCAAGTTCTGAGAGAATTACAGTCCGGGACGCACGCGGTGTCAAAAACTTGGTTTTTGCATCAAGTATCTCTCGGCTCGATCGACAATTTTTCTGAGAAACCGGGTTTTTTTGCTTAACTCCTATCCAAGAAACCGCGTTTTTGCCTCATCTATGGGGAGCATCTCAGTTTTGCAAAAAGTATTTTTTTTCTTATAGTGCGAGCACATCAAGAGCTCGCGAGTTGTACAATACGCGAGCGGGGACGCTCGCACTATAATGCAAAACTGAAATGCTCCCAATCTAGGGACTATAGCGCATACTTTTTTCCAACATAATTTTCTCCAAAAACCCGGTTTTTGGCCGCTCCTCCGTAAGTCCTAAATTAATTAAATGGTTAAACTTTAACAATGAAAGACCGCCCGCCTACTAATTCAGATGAAACATCTAGCAACCGCGAAGGTGAGGTTGACCCCATCGGCGAGGCTGTACGTGCAGCGAATGAACTCCAGAAACGGCGCAGCAAAGCTGAAGTTGCTTCCGAAGAAAATCGCGCCAGTCTCCGCGAGGAATTGCACGCTCGTAAAGTCGAGCAATTGCGCCAAATGTTCGATCGCAACAAAGGCAGTCGCCAGTTAATTTTGCTGCAAGATTTTCCAGACCCCGACGCGCTTTCAAGTGCTTGGACTTACAAATTAATCGCCGAAAAATACGATATCCAATGCGAGATTATCTACGCCGGCACTCTCAGCCACCAAGAAAATATTGCCTTAGTCAAATTAACAGGGTTGCCGTTGCAGCGGTGGACGTTGGAAACGGCAAAAACTAAGAATTTATCGGCTTATAAGGGGTGCGTTTTTATCGATAACCAAGGCACTACTTGTAACTTAACTGAGTTTATTTTAGGGGCGGGAATTCCGATCGCAGCAGTTATCGACCACCACAGTTTGCAGGGGGAAATGAACGCAGAATTTACGGATTTGCGCCCGGAA
The DNA here is from genome assembly GCF_036700745.1 of Microcoleus sp. S36a_B3. Lineage (NCBI taxonomy): Bacteria > Bacillati > Cyanobacteriota > Cyanophyceae > Oscillatoriales > Microcoleaceae > Microcoleus > Microcoleus sp. S36a_B3. The sequence goes on from NZ_JAUBPN010000007.1 coordinate 246,039, forward strand.
ATCCGCGCTACAGCCACGATTTTTACGGAGTATTTGCAGGCGGGAATGTTAGCTTTTGACAGCAGTATCAGCCAGCACGTCAAGTGCGCTACGGCTTTGATGCACGGTTTGCGATCGGATACGAATGCCCTCAGACAAGCTCAGGAGGAAGAGTTTTTAGCTGCTGCTTATTTGAGCCGTTTTTATGACTCGCAGTTGTTGAATGCGGTGTTGCAGTCGTCTCGTTCTAAATGGGTGATGGATGCGATCGAGCGATCGCTCAAACACCGCATCGTCCAGAACAATTTTTCCATCGCCGGCATCGGCTACCTCCGCTATGACGATCGGGATTCTATTCCCCAAGCAGCGGACTTTTTAATGACCGAAGAGAACGTGCACACAGCCGTTGTCTATGCAATTGTTCACGATAAAGACGAAGAAATTGAAGTAGTAATTGGCTCGCTGCGAACGAATAAACTGACTCTCGATCCCGACGAATTTATTAAAGAAGCCTTCGGGAAAAATGCTGAAGGACGCTTTTTTGGCGGTGGTAGAAGTCAAGCTGGAGGCTTTGAAATTCCGGTGGGATTTCTTTCTGGCGGAAATGAAGATAGCGATTATGCAAGGATGAAATGGGAAGTATTTGATGCTCAGATCAAGCAAAATTTGCTAGATTTAGTTAGTCCTAAAGAGAATCCGATTTACGATCATTAACTTTGGAGTTTCTAGGCGCGGCCTTGATTCCAGCAATAGCCTGGGAATGCGATGCGGGGTTCGACCTCCGGTTGCTACCAGGTTTTGCCATATTTTTTCTACCGAAGCGCAAACTCTCAACTTAATCGTCAGTCCTCCCCGCATTTCAACTCTCCTCAACCGGGTTTTTTCACTCTTATTGAGGGTTGGAAATCAAATCCAGCACACCTCTGTCAGTTTGAACGAAGTAATATCGGCGTTGCTGATTTACGGTACGATCTCAATTCCGGTTGCACTCCTCATGATGTTAACTGTTAACAGTCAACAGTCAACAGTCAACAGTCAACAGTCAACAGTGAATTTACTATTCCGATGAAGACAGGATTTGATATGAGGTAATGGACGGTAGCATCGGAATAATCTATTTGGACGATCGCACTCATAATTCCGATACTACCGGATTTGAGATGAAATCCTAAATATGCCAGTCATAGAAACCAGTATCGACAAAGCTGGAGGATTTTCAACTGATTTTTTTCATACCCTGATTAAGCAACGCCATAGATTTTATCCCATTTCCCAAAAATACACACCAAACAAACCGGGTATTTTAACTATTGTCAAAGGATGCAACAAAGTATTTTCGTGAAAAACCAGGAGTTGGGAAAAATTTAGTTGGCTCTAGCTTACTAAAATTCACGATATGATTCTTCAATCATAACACTTCTACAGGGTTAACTTTTTTCAATTTGCTGATAAATTCACTAAGTTAATCATAATTCGTTATATTTGGCGCAGAAAAATTCCGCTCGGAATTAGAAAATAAACGCCGTAAAAAAGCAAAATAAATCTAGAAAAATTTAGATGATTTGCTAAGTTTAAAAAACTAAGATTTGTAGTGTTCTCGCTTTCAAAATACAAATTAAGTATTTTTTTTGATAATCCTAACAACAGATTATGAGAATTTAAAAAAATATTATATTTATTTGTTGCGGGGTAGAATAGTAATAAATAGCTAAAAAAAAGGAACACGGAGATGTCTACAAAACAGACTTTCTCTTGGTCGTTAGAGAAAATCCTAGAAAAACTTTCAGAAATTGTAATTCAAATCAACGAGTTCGGGGATCGGGAGAGCATTTTGCAATGTGCGGTAGCAGAAACTAGGGTGCTGCTGCAAACCGATCGCGTAATTATTTATCGCTTCCTACCGCATGGAGATAGTGCAGTATTGGCTGAATCCGTTGGTGGCGAGTGGCCGCCCATGCTGGGACAACTGATTGATGACCCTTGCTTTGAAACAACCTGGCTAAAGGGTTACAGCCAGGGACAAACCAGCAGCATTGCTGATATTAACAGCGGTCATATTCCAGCTTGTCATATCGAATTGCTCGATCGCCTCCAAGTGCAGGCAAATTTAGTTGTACCAATTTTGGTAGATGGCAAACAGCAGCAATCTCCGAAGCTGTGGGGACTGTTGATTGCTCATCAATGCCGAAGTCCGCGTCAGTGGGAACCTCTCGACATTCAGATCCTGCAACACGTTGCAGTGCAGCTCAGCTTGAGGATGCGGCAACTGGAATCTCACCACCCGGTGCTGCCAAATCAACCGCCACAACTCGAAACAGCACCGGCTCAAACTGTCACCAATATAGAAAAAGTCAACCGTCAAAATAGCCTGGAACCAGACAGTGCCTGTTCCCTGAGCGGCGATATTATCCACCTCAGAGCCTTTGACTTGTTGCAAAACCCGATCTGGATATTTGATATTGAGCATTGGCAAATGCGGTGGGCAAACCAAGCATCCTTGTACCTGTGGAATGCTGCGACGCGGCAAGAACTCACGAGCCGCAACTTTAGCGATGTGTCAGAGTCTACTCGGATTCGCTTGCAGAGCTATCTGCAGCAGTTTGAGCAAGGCCAAACCTTGTCCGAGCGGTGGACGTTTAACCCCGCCGGTGAGCCTGTTTCTGTCGGCTGTCGGTGCTCTGGCATCAGGATTGACGGCGGGCGTTTGGCAATGCTGGTGCAGGGTACGATCGAAACCGTCGATCGAATTGAGCCGGAAACTCTGCGATCGATCGAAGCACTCCGCCACACCACGCTGATGGTTTCCCTGTACAGCCTAGAAGGCTTGCTGCTGCTGCAAAACCAGGCGGCCTTGCGCTGTTATGGAAACACAGACAATGCTTTTGTGAGCCGCTTTGTTGACGATCGGGTAGGAGAGCGAGCAATGGCAGTTCTCAAGTCCGGTGAGGTCTTTAGTGCTGAGGCTCAAGTGATTACTCTGGCGGGAATTCGGTGGCACGAGATGGACGTGCGATGTAGCAACGACCCGGTAACAGGCAACCCGATGTTGCTCGTAAACGAAAAGGACATTACCGACCGCCAGCAGACGGAAACAGCCCTGCAACAGAGTGAAGCCCGGTTGTCAGAAGCCCAGCGGGTTGCCCAGATCGGTAACTGGGAATGGGACGTAATTACGAGTAAAATTACCTGGTCTCCCCAACTATTCGAGATTGTGGGACGCAACAGGGCCCTGGGGGAACCTACCTATGAAGAAAACCTACAGCTTTACCATCCCGAAAGCGCCGAACAGCTACACCAGGTAGTTCTACGATCCCTCAGTCACGGAGAACCCTATCGATTGCGGCTCAGAGTCTTGGGTGTCAATGGTTCGATCCGCTATATCGAAGGCAGGGGACAAGTCCAACTAAATGCAGAGGGACAAGTCATTCGGTTGTTTGGCACATCCCAAGACATTACGGATCTGGTATTGGCCGAAACAGAACTCAGAGAAATGAGTACAGCCCTTGCTAATGCCGTGGAAGGCATCTCGCGGCTGGATCAACACGGAACGTATATCAGTGTTAATCAAGCCTATGCCAATATAGTGGGTTATCAGCCTGAAGAAATGGTTGGTATGAATTGGCAGAAAACGGTTGTTCGAGAAGATCTGGAAATGATGCTAGTGGCTTATCAAAAAATGCTAGCCGGAGGCCGAGTGGAAGTTGAGGCTAGGGGTATTAGGAAAGATGGCTCGATCTTTTACAAGCAGGTGGTCATGGTGACAGCCTGCGACGATCGCGATCGACCGATCGGGCATCACTGTTTTATGAAGGATATCACCGATCGCAAACAAGCAGAAGCAGCATTGCAACAAGAGTTCGAGCGTCAGGCTGTGGTGATTGCCACCCAACAGGAAATCGCCATCCGCAATCCCAATCTCGATGCAGTAATGGCGGTGATTGCAGAGAGGACTCAAGATTTGACCCGCGCCGATGGAGCAGTGATTGAAATCGTGGAAGGGGATGAAATGGTGTATCGGGCAGCCAGCGGTATCGCCACCAGCTATCTTGGATTACGGCTCAAAGTAGGGACAAGTTTATCGGGAAAATGTATTGCGACCGGCCAAATCATGATTTGCGAGGATTCAGAAACCGATGCACGGGTGGATCTGGCTGCCTGTCAGCGCATTGGTCTCCGGTCAATGGTGGTTGTTCCCTTGTTCTATCAGGGCGATCGGGTTGGCGTCTTAAAAGTCGTTTCAGCTATACCCTCTGCCTTTACAGAGTCAGATATCCAAACTTTACAACTAATGGCGGGGTTTATGGCCGGGAGCCTGCATCTGGCTTCGGAGTTTGATGCTAAAAACAGTCTCCTGAGTCAATTGCAGGAAAGCGAGGAACGGTATCGTTCTGTGATTACTACCATGACCGAAGGTGTCGTACTTCAGCTAGCAGACGGACAAATTACTGCCTGTAATGCTAGTGCTGAAAGGATTATGGGGCTCACAGCAGACCAAATGATGGGGCGTACATCCGTAGATTTAGACTGGCGAACCGTTGGCGAGGATGGCTCCCCGTTCCCGGGGGAACAGCATCCGGCAACGATCACCCTACGCACGGGAGAAGCGCGATCGAATGTGGTGATGGGCATTCACAAATCGGATCAAACCCTGACTTGGATTTCGATTAATTCTCAACCGCTGTTCCATCTCAATCAATCTCAACCCTATGGAGTAGTGACCACTTTCGCTGATATTACAGAACGCCAGGAGGCCGAGGAGATTCTGAAAAACCGGGCGGAACAAGAAAGATTAATGGCTATGACAGATGGGTTAACCCAAGTAGCAAACCGCCGCTGTTTTGATGAGCGATTGGAGTCGGAATGGCACCGACTGATGGAGGGTAAACAACAGTTGTCATTGATTATGTTGGATGTAGATTATTTCAAGCGATATAACGATTGCTACGGACATCAAGCTGGGGATATTTGTTTGGTGAAAGTGGCGAAAGCTGCGGCGGCTGCGGTTAAACGTTCGACGGATTTGTTTGTGCGCTATGGGGGCGAAGAATTTGCTGCTATTCTGCCAAATACGGATGCTGCAGGGGCGATCGCAGTTGCTGAGTCGATGCGAGATGCGATCGGAGATTTGACCATCCCTCACGAGCAATCTGAGGTGAGTGCGATCGTGACTGTGAGTATGGGAATTGCTAGCATAGTTCCCTGCTGTGGCGAATCGCCGGATGAATTGATCGCCACAGCCGATCGAGCATTGTATGATGCGAAACGACAAGGGCGCGATCGCTACGCCTGTGGCGCATACCAGATGACAGTGCCAGATGTCAATCCAGTTGTAGAATAGGTAAAATATGTCGATCGCGCCAAACTTCATCCCTAAGTGCGTGTAAGCCGGGGCGTAGCCATCGCACAATTATCAAAAGGACAGCCACAGTGCATCTCTACCTAGTCCGTCACGGCATCGCAGCGGAACCCGAAGAATACGATACAGACTCGGAAAGGCCCCTGACTAAACAGGGCGATCGTAAAACCCACAAAATTGCCCAGCGACTGTACGATCTCGAAATTCAGTTTGATCTGATTCTCACCAGTCCTCTACTGCGCGCCACGCAAACCGCCCAAATTCTGCTGTCAGCAGGCCTGAGTTCCCAAATAGAAGAATCCGCCGCCCTCGCACCTTCAGGAGACATCGGGGACTGGCTGAGGTGGTACAAGCAGTGGCAGGAAAGCGGCAGCCGCAGCTTAGTTTTGGTGGGGCACCAACCAGATTTGGGCAATTGGGCAGAAACTTTGCTTTGGGGGCGATCGCAAGATGCCCTGATCCTCAAAAAAGCAGGTATCATCGGTTTAATCCTCCCCGAAACAGGCTCCCCAGTCGGCCGCAGCCAAATGTTCTGGCTCACAGGGCCCAAGTTTTTGCTTTGCTAGAAACAGCGAATCGGCCCCACAATCACAGGGCGCGCCAGCCCTCTTTGACCGGCATTCTCCGACTCCGCAACCGGGCGTGAGGAGTTGACATTCCCCGGCCTTAAGGCACGGGGATTCTTAAGACATTTCTATCTTAATATCCCATTTTACGTGGGTTCCCAGGCTGACTAGGTTTGCAGCATAGCTGCGTAGTCATATCTCCTCAAAAATGTTTTGGGCGTAGACTTTCCCCCAGTCCGGGGGTAGGTTTTTACATCTTGTCTGATTTAGTTATTCTACGATATTTATTTGATAAAATATCTAACGGTGCGATCGCAAACTCTATGGAAAAATCTCGTTTCTGAGCATCCTTGCGCCTCATTAGCACCTAAATGATTATTTGTCAAGACGGTGACACTATCTTGCTTTCTGGTAATGTAATTTGATTAGATTCAACTCACACAATACGGTATCGCAATGGTCGTCGGCGAATTCAAACCAGGTTTAGAAGGTGTTCCCGCCACCTTGTCCAGTATTAGTTATGTAGATGGACAAAAAGGGGTGCTAGAATATCGCGGGATTAGCATTGAGGAACTAGCTCTCAAAAGTTCCTTTGTGGAAACTGCATATTTATTAATCTGGGGCGTACTTCCGACACAGGAAGAACTAGAAGCTTTCGAGCATGAAATTCGCTATCACCGCCGGATCAAATATCGCATCCGGGATATGATGAAATGCTTTCCCGAAAGAGGACATCCAATGGACGCGCTGCAAGCTTCAGCAGCGGCCTTGGGCTTATTCTACTCGCGCCGAGCTCTGGCTAACCCAGCATACATTCGAGAAGCTGTAGTGCGGCTGCTAGCCAAAATTCCGACTATGGTGGCGGCGTTCCAGCAAATGCGGCGGGGTAATGACCCGCTGTTGCCGAGGGACGATTTGAACTACTCGGCTAACTTTCTTTATATGCTCAACGAGCGAGAACCAGATCCGCTGTTGGCTAATATTTTTGATGCTTGTCTGACTCTCCATGCGGAGCATACAATCAATGCTTCTACATTTTCGGCAATGGTAACAGCTTCGACGCTAACAGACCCTTACGGGGTGATTGCTTCTGCAGTTGGCACTTTGGCGGGGCCGCTGCACGGGGGAGCAAATGAAGAAGTGATTGATATGTTGGAGCAAATTGGTTCGGTAGAAAACGTGCGGCCTTTTGTCGAGAAGTGCGTTGAAAATAAGGAAAAGATCATGGGCTTCGGCCACCGAGTTTACAAGGTGAAAGATCCCAGAGCAACTATTCTTCAAGGGTTAGCCGAAAAGTTGTTTGAAAATTTTGGACATGACGATTATTACGACATTGCTATCGAGTTGGAAGCAGTGGTTGAGGAAAAAATGAGTCATAAAGGAATTTACGCAAATGTAGATTTCTATTCGGGTCTGGTTTATCGGAAAATGGGAATTCCGACCGACTTATTTACGCCTGTTTTTGCGATCGCCCGCGTTGCCGGCTGGCTGGCCCACTGGAAGGAACAGCTAGAAGCAAATCGCATTTACCGGCCTACTCAAATCTATACAGGGACTCACGGCGAACCTTATATTGCGATCGGGGACAGAACCGCATCCTCAAGCATAGCGATCGACCCAGACCGGTAAATGGCGATCGGACTTGTTTTGCAAACTGAAGTAGTCGTAGGGTGCGTCGCCCTGCAAAAATCTGTCAATAAAAATCGACTTTTCGAGTATCGACGCACCTTACCAAAATTTTGGTTTTTTTCCTCATCTCTAGAAAAAAACAGGTGCGTCACCATGAAATTGTCGCTGTTGATGAAGGATTGTCGATGGCGACACACCCTACGGATAAAATTTGCGCTTAAGCGATCGCCTTTAGCAAACTTGAGAAGATGATTGTTGAGGCGATGCCAAAATTAAGAATTGAGAAGCGATCGATGCATAACAAATCATTGGAGCGGACAAATTATGATATTCTGGTTTTGGGCATAAGTTTTTCTGCCCCTCAATTCAACCGTTAGCGGTAATTGTAATGAACAATTTCAGCAATCAAGAAAATATCAATGATAGGTTACATCAATGGAAAATAGTGAAAGCAATAAAAAATTAAACGAACCTAACCCAACACCGTTTTCTCAGACGTTCTTTCATGGAACAAAGGTTGCCCTAAAGATTGGAGATTTTATTGAAGCTGGTTTCAACTCAAATTTTGGACAAAGAAAAAAAGCTAAGTATGTCTTCGTGACAGCAACCTTAGATGCCGCTATTTGGGGGGCTGAACTTGCTTTGGGGGAAGGGTGTGAAAGAATATATTTAGTAGAATCAACAGGGCCCATTGAAGATGATCCTGATTTAACTGATAGAAAATTCCCTGGTAATCCAACAATGTCTTATCGTTCATCATGTCCGTTTAAGGTTGTTGGTGAAGTTGCAATTTGGCAAGGACATTCACTAGAGCAAGTTAAAGCGATGAAAGATGGATTAGCTAGACTTAAAGAGCAAGGAATTGAGTCGTTTAATGACTAGCCAAACCTATTTTATAAAAATTTACAACTTAGACAATCTGGTTCTATTCGAGATTGAGCAAGCAAAAATAGTTGACTTTGTTGTTGAGTTCTGAGAGATTATTGGCGATCGCAAAAGTTACGAATTGAGAAGCGATCGCACCTGTGAAATTAAATAAAATTTTGGCGATCGTCAAATACTTTGCCTTGACAAAATTATGCGGTAATATATTTTCATTTATTTAGTTAAACTGCAATTGTGGGATAATTACAACTTAGGTAAATAGGATGAGTCTCAGTAATACAGCAAAGGAAATGCTCTGGATTGGCTCCTGGAATGACCTAGACGAAATACTCAGTGCTAACAATGGTCTTATGTTAGTCGCTCCTGACTGGAGTGAAATGTCTCTCGATGATGCACAAGAAATGATCCAAGGCCACGCATACGAGTCTCAGAAAGTACAGTTTGATCGCACTTACTACCGTGGAAAACCCGCACTTCGTCTCACATTCTTTGGTAGAGATTAGGTAAACAAAAATGGTTGGCGTCGTTGCTAAGTCCACAGAAATTATTGGCGATCGCCCTCCAAAACAAATCAAATCATTCGAGGATGTTTGTTGTTGGGTGAAATAGCGATCGCCCCATATAAACTTGAGAAGATGATTGTTGGGGCGATCGCCCGTTGTGCAAGATCACCTAAATTTTCTCGAAGAATTAGCAGCCGAGTACAGCAACACACCGTTAAACGCAGCAGACAAAAACTGTGCAATCGAGGTAATCAGCCGCCTAGAATCTCAACAGTCATTAGAAGGCCGCACAGTTAAAAACCCAGCGATTCTTACTGCTAACATCACACTTGCTCCCGCCTGTCAAGTTCTCATCCCCGACGCACCTTGGCGCAAAGATTACATCGACTGACTAATTGCTAACAACCAATCCGGGGCGGTAAATCCCTAAATTTTGCAAATACATTTGTTCTAGTTTGGGCATCGACGATTCCACGGAACCGCCAAAACGCCGAAAAGAAGGCCAGATGTAAGCGAGTTTTCTCACTGCTGACTCCAATCTACCCGCTTCTATATCTTCTAAGGCACCTTTTTCTCGGATTAACTCTACAGCTACCAGGTCTTGATTTTGGGGACTGAAATCGGTGAGGCTAAATTTTTTGGCGAATCTGTCCCAAGTTGTGCTCAGAAACTGATACCGCCCGGCCGCGTCGGAACACAGCTTTTTGCCGTAGCGCTGGCCGCATCTCATTTCTCTGGGATGGTCGCTGAAACTGACAAATGTGGTGCCTGTGTACTGGGTGCGGTAGCCGTCGGGGCTAGCGGTACCTTCGGCGGCGGCGATGGTGTCGAGAAAGGCTTTGACTCGATCGCGCTCAATGTTATTCTCTCTTCCGTCTGGTGAGTTGATAGCCCCAACGAACGGCGTGCGTTTAGGAGGCTCCGAGATTTCTGGCGAGATAGTTTGTCCCCACAACTTCGGAGTCATCCTACCCAAAAAAAACGACAAACAGATGCACAAACTCCACGAGACTTTAAAACGGAGGCGTTTTGACGGCTTGCTGCGCTGTCGCACCGGCCACTCCTGCAGGGGAATGGTTGCGGGTAAGATTCTTGTTTGCTGGCCGAAGGCGAACAAAGATTTGAGTGCTAGTAAAGTTTGCTTGTAAAAACGGGATGCAGCTTGGCGGGCCCTCATGGCTGCAGCGAAAGTCTGGACATCTGTCAGAGTTACTTCTGCCAGCGGTTTTGCTACAAACATCCGAAAACTATTGGCCGCCTGCCAGCTAAAGCGCTTGCTGCGGCTGGATTGGCGCTCCACCCACAGGCGAATTAGCTGGATGTCGTTCATGGGTTGCAGATGGCTTCCCAGATTTTCTGGTGCGTACAAGATTACCTCCTGATATCGCTTTTAGTTGAAGGTTCCCAGTTAGAATGGTTGAAATCCACAGGGATCAATGGAAACTCGCTTCAACCATACTAAGTGATACTATTAAGCGCTCACGGGGTCAAGTTTAACGGCCGATTGTTGTTCGAGGAGTTCAGCAAACCCGACTTAGTTGGGACGGTATCGCCTCCCAACTGAAATAGGCTTGGACGCGCCTGCGGCCTGCTTGTCCGAGTTGCTGGCGCCATACTGAGTCAACTCACAGCCGATCGATCGCACCAGCAAATACTACTTCATTTTTTGGCGGCGCGAGCAAACCGGTTTCTCGCGGCACTACCGTATATTTCAATCCTCCCACTTGAGAGACGACGACGGGCGTGCCGCAGGCCATCGCTTCAACGGCCACTAAACTGAATGGTGCGTAATGGCTAGGAAGGACGCAGACATCGGCGGCGGCGATCGTCGGCGTGGAGAATCTCTCGGCTCAAGCTGCCGGGAAAACTGGTAATGTCGCTTCAAGCTGCCGGGAAAACTGGTAATGTCGCTTAAGCCTAATTGTTCCACGATGCTGCCGATCGCGTCGTGCTCTTGTCGCTTTCCCCCACGCGCCAGCCACCGCCTACGATCAGTTTTAAATCGGTCTTACGTAGCGCTGATGCACGTAAATATTTTGTCCGCCCGCTTCTTCTTTGCCAATTTCCACAGCGCGATCGCCCTGTACAAAGCTGGGGGCGATAGGTTTTTTTGCTAATGAAATCATGATTTTTACCAAAATTTAAAAAAAATGCAGCAGGTGAAAAGTAGAATTTTGGGGACGGCGGGGGAATAAAGGTTAACTGGTAATTTTTATTAAAGTCAAAGCGCGCGATCGATAAATCAGCCTTCAGGGATAAATTGCCAGATAAATTTGAAATACGAGTTCCTTCTGCTGGCAGAGACCAGGAACAGCTCAAACTCTCGATAATCTAAATGGCAATAAATGAGGGTGAAGGAAATTGCCCGTATTTGGGCTGGCATCTAACTCGAACCTGCTTTCAGCTTGTGGTAGAAGATGTTCCCGTCAGTCCGAGGCAGGATTTTTAACCGTTACGATAAATAGGTAGGAATTTGGAGAAACCAGAAGTAAATCGTCCCGAATACAGAATTTATATCAATTCCGGTTGCACCGGAATGATGTTAACTGTTAACCGTTAACAGTTAACAGTTAGTTTACTATTTCGATGAATAGAGAATTTGATATTATTCGGGACGTATCCTATTTCAAAAGCCAGGTTTATTCATCTGAGTTTCTTGAAAAACAGCCACGTTTTTTAAAGAAATCGGGTTGTTTTGGCCTCGCTCCTAAGAATGTAAAAGAGCGATGCTGTCCGAGGGCTGCGCTAACGAAAAAAAACACAATTATTGCCTTCTAAATTTTTGGTTTTTTCGCGCTTTACCTTCTTTATCAACTAAAATTGTTGCCTCAATATCGGTTTTTTAACCGCATATTTACAGCGGATAAACACAGATAAACGCAGATCCATTCGATGGAGTCTGCGATTGAGTTCAAGAGTTCTACTAACCTCTGTTAAATTAGTTAAATCTGCTCAATTATGTACACCGCAACGGCAGCAAAACTTCCTGATTCTGTCAAACCAGGAGTTGTACCTTAACCTCAAATTTCCCGTTTGTCTAATCTTAGGAATTGTTCCGATGTTTGGGTACAAAGGATTCATTCCCCGTTTTCGCTGTTGAGAATCTTGTTTCGCGAACTTCGCATTTTGGAACCGTATCGGTTAGCCCAAACTTGGGTAAACTCGGCACCCAAAAACAGAATTTGAGCGGAATAATTAATCCAAAGCAGGATAATCACGAAGGAACCTGCTGCACCGTAGGTAGAGGCAATACCGCTGCTTCCGAGGTATGCTCCAATTAGGGATTTGCCGATCGTAAACAGCAGAGAGGTAATGCCTGCACCGATCCAAACATCATTCCAGGCAAGCTCGACATCGGGCAATAGTTTGTAAATTAAGGCAAAAAGCATCGTGACTACGCCAAAGGAAAGAGCAAAGTCCACAATTTGCCAAATGCCGACTGGTAAATGCAGCAAACCGTTCAACCAAGAGCTGATGACTGCTAAAACGGCGCTAATTACTAAAGATACTAGCAAGAGAAACCCTATGCCTAAAATCATCGCAAAAGACAATACGCGGTCTTGCAGAAATCCCCAAATGCCGCGTCCGGGAGGCGGTGAAACATTCCAAATAGTATTGAGGGCATCTTTGAGATTAGTAAACACGTTGGAAGCGCCCCACAAAAGTGTAGCGATACCGACTAAAGTAGCAATCATGCCAGACTTGGGTTCGGAGGCTTTGAGGATGAGTTCTTGGACGGTTTGAGCGCCATCTTTGCCGATTAAACTTTGGAGTTGGCCGACGATTTGACCTCGGGCTGCGTCTTCACCAAAGACTAAGCCGACGAGCGCAATTACGATAATTAGTAGCGGAGCGAGGGAGAAGACTGTGTAATAGGCTAGGGCGGCGGCTAGGGTTGGGGCTTTATCTTTTTGCCATTGAGTAAAAGTTTCTTTGAGCAGCGATATGACTGTTTTTAAGTTCACGGTTTTTGGTTTCCTCATACTTAGCGTTCACCAAGGGATTATAATAGATTAGGGTATTTTTAGCGTCTCCCACAAGTTAGATCGAGCGATTAGCAAATTCTGAAAATTACTTTTATGTCAAATTCCAACACAACTGTTAACAACACTGATATCAAATCTGCCAAAAAAGCAATTTCTTGGGCAAAACTGAGCGCATTAGTAGCAGCCGTCAATTTCTTGTTGGTGATTTTCCATTTCAGCTACCCGCAGATGCGCCCTGTTTATCTGAGCTATTTTCCGGCTTTAGTTAAAATTTACGATCCGATTAAAGGTATTGATTCGAGTTTGCCAAAGGCGGAATCTTTGCAAGCCTCTGACCAGTTTTGGCGAATTGATGCGTTTTTTATCGGTTATTTTTGGGCGGAATTTTTCATAAAAAGTCTGTTCCACAGCCGTCGCAAGCCGGGGGTAAGTTGGTTGGATTTTGTGCTGAGGCGCTGGTACGAGGTGTTTCTGCTGATTCCGATTTGGCAGGGGTGGCGGATTCTGCCGGTATTGCTGCGGCTGCACAAGTCGGGTTTGGTTAATCTCGATCGCGCCGTTGCTCAAATTACCTACGAACCGGTGGCTTATTTAGCCGATACGATGTCGGAATACATGATGGTGCGGTTTATCAATCAAGCTCAAAGTTCGATCGAACAGGGCGACGCAGCGCGGGTACTGCTAGATCCGCAGCAGCCCTACCTTCACGTCAATCAGGAAAATACGATCGAACGAATTACCAAGCGGATTTTCGATCTGACAATTTACAAGGTTTTGCCGCAGGTGCAACCGGGTTTGGAAGAATTGCTGCACCACAATTTGGAAGCGACAATCAAACAGTCGGATTTTTATCAACTCCTGCAAACTTTCTCTCCGATTAATATTTTGCCTGAAGAAATGACCGAACAACTAGCCAATTATCTGGCTCAAACTGCTGTTGATGTGGTAGCAACTACTTACGAAGACGCTAAGGGGCGAAAAATTATCGATAATTTCAGCCAAGAATTTAATCAAAGTTTGCGGCGGGAGTTGCAAGACGAGAAAACTCTCGGAGAATTGCAGTCGCTGCTGTCGGATTTGTTGGAAGAAGTTAAGTTGAATTACATTCAAGGCGGGTTGAATTCTGATCCGGAGCAAACTTTTACGGAAATTCACTCGTTGCGGGGGGTAAGGGAGGGTTGATCCAGCAATTAGTTTCGGGTTTGTGAATTGGATTTTTTTAACGAACCGCGAAGGCGCTAAGGGCGCGAAGGGGGAAAAGAGAAGAGTAAGAGTTCACAAGTTCTACGGGTAAGGTGCACAGTGCGCCTCCTACAAATACGGGTAGTGCGGATATCCGATGTCAATTTATCTGAATGGCTAAGCTAAAATAAAGGCGTTAGTCAAAAACATCTATCGTATTATTTGTCTATTTTGAACAACCTTGCTTGCCTGGAAATAGAAGTCGCTCAAACACTGCTAAGATTAGCAATGTTGCTGGGATTAACACTTTTGATCGCGTTTTTTGTGGCGGCAGAATTAGCATTAGTATCAGCCGATCGCCATCAAATCCGCCAACTCGCCCAGTTGCGCGATCGCCCAAACGCCAAAACTGCCGAACTCGTCCACCAAGCGCAGAACAACATACCGCATTACCTGTCGGTGACTCAAACAGGCACAACGGCAGGGAGCTTGCTGTTGGGTTGGTTGGGCGAGGGTGCGACTGTACACTGGATTGAGCCGTGGATCGACAAATTGCCGATCGGTCATTTAGCCGCCTGGGTGAGCGCTCATTCGATCGCAATTCCCGCAGCATTTATATTAGTAACTTACGTCGAAATAGTATTAGGAGAACTAATTCCCAAAGTATTAGCAACCCACGCCCCAGAACGCACCGCTTTGCTGCTGATGCCAGCTATAGAAATCTGCTCAAAAATACTGTGGCCGCTGCTAGCAATTCTCAACGGTACTGTGTGGCTGCTGACAGGTTGGATTACCAGCAAAAAGTCGGAGCCCCTGCTGCCAACTTCCGAAGCCACTATCATTCAAAAAGATGCTCATTCAGCACTGATTTCCGGCATCTGGGAAGTGACAGCAGTTAACGAAAAACTCGGCTTAAACCTGCCTGCGAACCAAGCGTACCAAACAATCGCCGGATTCGTGATTCACAATTTAGGTAAAATGCCAACTCAGGGCGATCGATTCTTGTGGGGCGAATTAGAAATAGAAGCAGTAACTGTAGTAGAAGGCAGTTTAGAAACAGTGCTACTGCGCCAGGTAACTCGTCCTTTGTTTGAGACTCAGCAGCCAGAACTTGTGTTAAATTAAATTGCCGTTTTTAATAATAGTAATATCCCCGTAGGGAAACGGCACTGCCGTCTCCTCTTACGGACACGATAGGGAAATGGTAGGGAAACGGCACTGCCGTCTCCTCTTACGGACACGGCAATGCCGTGTCCCTACAGATATCGCCTACAATAGACCCGGCTTGATATCAATTCAATCCTAAGTTAGGTTGTAATTAGTCGCTCAGTGCGACAACTTACCAAAAATCTGCAAATTGCATAAAGCACAGTTTATGAGGTGGATATGCTAAAAACACTTTGGGCTACTGTTCGACAAGGAAAAATTGAACTGCTGGAGTTATCAGAATTAAGCTGCTACGCAGCTAAACCGGATAAAATAGCATTGCCTTTATTTTTGATTTTTCGATCCCATTTAATAACCATT
>NZ_JAUBPN010000008.1:0-55784 GCF_036700745.1 Microcoleus sp. S36a_B3
CAGAGAGGAAGCATAAGCGCTAAGAAAGAATGTTTAAAGCTTATACCGCAGAGCTTACCCAGGTTTACCTAGGTTTTCACAAGCGGTTGGACGATCGGTGAAGCAACTGCCGGCAAAATATTGTTACTAACCACGATTGCTGCAATCCTGTTTCGCTTGTGGCAATCGTGGCCGCAGGAGTGGGTTTGGTTCGCTGTGCTGCCTCAATGCGCGTTTGTAGTGTTTGTTGGGGGATTAGTCGGCTGTACTTCCAAGTGGGGTGTTGAACGAACTGTTGCCCGCGACTGAGAATTTAAGGGTACTCAAGCAAGCACTCCAAGCCATCGCCCTCAATTTTTATCGAAGCGCGAAGGTTACACAGAGTGTTTGTGCAGAAGATTGAGTCTTGGGAAATAGGGCGATCGTCCGTCCCCTTTCTCTGCATTTATATGGCTCTCAAGATACGGGTAAAGCTAGATTTTGCGAACCAAATGACAGATTAACATTCGGTGTACTAGGTTTTTCAGACCAACCTTAACGCTGCATCTAGTTACTGAAACACACTTGAAGAGAACCCCCATTATCACCCAGTGCATTATCAGCATCATTGATTCTCATATCGACTGCATTAAAAGAGGCGGAAGAGAATGAATTAGGACTCTGAACCCATACAATTCCCTGTCCGCTACTCATCAACAAGACCCCAAAAGGAAACCTCTGGTCAAATTTGTATTGATTGTATGGTGCAAGCAACTCAGCATCGCGCCCAGTATGCCCAGAGGCTCCAACTGGAGCATAATTTTTAGCGTCAACACTCCACCCTCCACTAATGCTTGTAACTTTTGTAAATGCACGAGGTAGGTTAAATCTTTGCCATGCAGTTCTTGAATTTACAAAGACACAATGTGGTGCAGATGCCTTTTGTGCAGCAGTTTTTTGAGCTTGGCTATGGGGTTCGCCTCCATTTTTTTGAACAGCACTGTAATAAATATCTGCAAATCCATTGCACCTTGCTTTAAGAGGTTTTCCAATTATAGTATTGTGGTCTCTCGCGCATATACCGAGCATCCTGTTGTGAAATGCCTTATCGCATTCTTGCTGCGATTTACCTAAAGTGTCGTAGCACTGGTCATGTTCAACACAAGCTACATTAAATTGTCGGCTGGAGATAGGACTCAGAACATAACGTAGAGCTGTGTATGACCAACCGCTTCCGCATCCAGCAGGTTGTGCATTTGCTGGTGAAAAGATAGCGGTTCCTAGAGTAACACTTCCCGTAAGTACGAAAGTAGCAACAGCAGTAAAATTACCTATTTTCTTATACATATTTAATCTTTTATTTAGTTAATAGTGCTAGTCGTCTATTGCCCATTTTTGACCGGCTCGCGCGATTCAGCAGATAAACTGGCTATCCTGGCGCCGATATTCCTTGCAACCAAAACAAATTCATTCCTCTGATCAAAATACCAACACCAACAGTAAAATCAGGATAATTGCAGCAGCTCTTTTCCTTCTTCCATAACAGACACCAGCAAAGCCAATTTCCCCAACTGACTTCCCATCGCTCTACAACCAATAAAACCAACGATCGCCCAATTCCCGCCAGCCTACACCGCATCATCCATCCATCCGCATTCTCGGCAATCCCAATGCACCGGGGGTATTTCGTACTTGGGGAACTGATGCGAGCACTGGGGACATCGCCCGGTAAACAAGGGGTGCGTGTCCAGCAATTCCAATTGTTCCTCCAGCGTCCACCGCTGCCTCGGTTGCAGGATGAGTTCGCCGTTGTAGTAACTCGCACCTTCGGGTTCCCACAGTTCATCGGGTTCGGCGTTAGGGTCTGCTCGAAAGTCAATGCAAGTGTTGGTGTTAGGGCCTGCGGGATGGACGGCACAGATGAGGTGTGGGTTGTGGGCAAAGAGGAGACAGCGATCGCATTCGGGGATTTTGGGCATGGCGGGTCTGTGGGGTTGGAGTTTGGGTTTAGTTTCTCGCAAATCGGTGTTGGTGGCGATCGCAAATGGCGTTGTGTAGCGAGAGTGGGCGTTACTGGATTTCTGAAAGTGCCAGACTAGAAATAGCGATGAGGGCACCATTTTAAGGTGTTGAGGAGGGCTTGATGGAAAAAACAGGATTAGGCATTCAAGAATTACTGTATTGCGAGCGATCGCAAATTCTAGCAATTGCCCAAAAACACGGAGCCTACAACGTGCGCGTATTCGGTTCAGTAGCGCGGGGCGAAGCGACACAAGAAAGCGATATTGATTTGTTAGTGGATTACGATTTAGAGAAAATTACGCCTTGGTTTCCAGGTGGACTATTGCTCGATCTAGAACAACTACTCAATCGTAAGGTTGATATCGCCACAGTAGATATGTTGAAAGAACGCATTCGGGAGCGCGTTTTGCAGGAAGCTGTACCGCTATGAGACGAGAACCGGAACGGCTGCAAGATATATTAGAGGCAATAGCTGCAATTGAACGATATGCAAGCCTTGGCAGGCAGGCATTTGACAACCAAGAATTGATTCAAATTTGGATTGTTCATCACCTCCAGATTATTGGAGAAGCAACAAATGCGTTATCGTCCGAGTTGACTAGCCGATATTCGTCCGTGCCTTGGGCGCAAATTGTAGCGTTTAGAAATCTGGTAGTGCGTAAGCTTACTCCGCCCTAGAAGGGCGAAGCTTTAGCCACAGAACTGAGATATCGGAAACAAAGGCATTTGCCCCTGCAATTGACAACTCAGTCCCGGACTTTCGGGACTGCTTACAAACGAAGCCCCCAAAGCAGCAATATTCAAAGCAGCATTTAAATCAGCATCATGTTCAAACCCACAATGTCCACACTTAAAAACCTTACCATTCCGATAGGATTTACCCTTGATTGGGTGAATATGTCCGCATCGGGAACAGGTTTGACTTGTGTAGGCGGGTGGAACAAATACAAGTAATACACCAGCAATATTCGCCTTGTACCCCACAAACAACCGCAATTGGTAAAACGCCCAATTGTTAGTCCTACGGCGTTCTGTTTTGCTTCTAGGTTTCTCGTTGAGATTATCTCTAATCCCCGTCAAATCCTCAAAAGCCAACGCTGCACCCAGTTGTTTTGCACTACTGATAAGTTGCCTAGAAATATTGTGATTCAACCACTTCTGAAAACGATGTTCTTTGCCAAAAAGCCTTCTCATCAGGCGACGAGCCGAACGAGTGCGTTTGCTTTGAATATTCGCTCTGACCTTACTGTAACGGTCACGAACCGATTGAATCTGCTTGCCACTCCAAGTTTCACCTGTGGAAGTGGTAGCTATATCTCGCCTGCCCAAATCCACCCCAATTACTTTTGGGGTTTTACCAGTGGATTCAGTGGGCAGATAAACACAGATATTGATGTAGTAGTCGCCCCTTCTCGTTTTGTTGAGTGTAGCCGCAGTTGGAGATTGCCCTTTAAGCAATGCCAATTGATAGTTACCAATACTCAACTTGAACTTAACTCGACCACACATCAAGGTAACGCCAACAGTTTGCAACTCTTCAATGTATTGAAAAGTCCGCACATCCAAGCTAATCGATGTTGGTTTGAACCGATGGATCTGCTTAACTGCTTTGGCGTTACCAATCACGCGACGAATTGCTTGACACACATGGTTTGCCTTCAAACCCGTAGCCTCGCGCACAGGCTTATAAACCTTGTGGTGAAGCTTTGTTGTATTCCAACAATCCTCGCTTCTTGCTACCTCCAATATCTGATTACAAGCATCGGCAAATCCCTGCAAAGTGCGGTCAATTTCACACCGTAACTCTACAGTAACTGGAAGCTTACATTTAACAGATATTGTCTGCATTAGATTGAGTTAATTACTCATCCCATTATATCATGTAAAGCCGTCGTAGAACGGCGGGGTTTCAGACCCAGAGGACTTGATGAATATTTTCGAGTGTCGCTGAACCTAGTTTGGGCCATCGTACAGAATAATTTACCACCGCTGAAGGTAACAGTAGAACAGATTTTAGAGGAGTTGCTAGATACGTGAGTTCAGGACTATTATTTGGAACGATCGCTCTTTGGGTGTTTTGCCGTTCAAGCTCCTATTAATTTCCTCACTCCTTCAAGATAGAAAAGCCTGAGACGTTCGCCCAAAGCAGTAAAGTTAGGTTCGCTGTTTAAAGGAGTCCTTAATAGTTCAACTTGCTTTCTCTATTTTTAGCTGATTGATAGAGTGCGGTAGCGATGCGGGCCGACTACACTTAAATTCACACGCTTATTGGTGGAGTAAAAAGGCGATGGTTGTTCGCATCGGTACTTCAGGTTGGAGTTACGACCATTGGGAAGGTGTGCTCTACCCCCACCAGCTACCGCCTCGCTCCCGACTCGATTGCTACATCCAGCACTATCAAACCGTCGAAGTTAACAGCACCTACTACCGCTGGCCGCCAAATGCTACCTTCGCTAACTGGCAGCAGCGCCTCCCCCCAGAATTTCTGATGACTCTAAAAGCGCCCCGCCCCGTGGTTTACTCCAAGCGTCTTTATTCGCCACAGAAGTGGGTGGAACAGAGGATTGAGGGATTTCAATGCCCCTGGACGAGATCGATTGGTATTCTGCTCGTCGTGCACATCGACTGTATTTACGGGAAACCTGCCTTGTAAGCGTTACTGAAACCACTGCGGGTTCAAGTGGTTTTTCGCTCGGCTTCCCCAAATAAAAAATACCGAGAGCAATGGTCGCTCCCGGTATCAGCTTTTCCAGTTCCGTTGTTGTTAAGTAAATCCAATCAGGCTCAATGAAAGGAAAATTTGCCTCACTCAATTAAGCACAGCCGACCGTTATTGGTTAGCCTGTTCCAAAGCTGGATTCGTTGAAGTTCCAGCAATTTCGGCTAAGTTAATCTTGACGACTTTATTGCGAGCTTCAGTCACTTTGGGTAGCGTTAGCGTTAGAATGCCATCTTTGTATTCAGCTTGCACAGAGTCGTTTTGAATGGGTGCGGGCAAGGGAAGTACCCGATGGAATTTGCCATAGCGGAATTCAGAGCGGACATAGCCAGATTTCTCGTTTGTGTTTTCGTAGCGGCGTTCGCCAGAAATAGAAATTGCTTCACGGGTCACTTGAACGTCAATATCTTTGGGGTCAATTCCGGGCAGTTGCGCTTTTAATACGAAGTTGTCCCCAGCATCAGCCAATTCTAGAGCGGGCATCCAAGCGGTTTCTGAGTTATCTCTCGTTGTTACCAGTTGGTCAAAAACTTTATCCAGTTGTTGGCGGATGGTTTCAATTTCCGTGAAGGGTTGCCAAGAGCGCATCAACATAATCTGTCACCTCAAAAATTGGTAATGCTTTATGAGTTTGTTTGGGTTGAAGCTCATTGCTTACAGTTATTATGATGCCGCTTCCCAAGTGGGAGGAACAGTCAGGAGAACCCAACCCAGTTAGTCGTATTTGCCAGAATAAGTGCGAAAAAATCAGAATTAATTGGCATTGAAGAAAACCGTACAAAGCTATTCCTAGAAACCGAAAATGCTATGGGAACGCCATGAGCTTGCCTCGTCCGTTCTGCACGGCACGAGCGTCGGGGGAAGTATCGTCGGTGTTGCCAACCGTACCAAAAATGCGGTGCGGGTGATGTGTAGCAGTGGTAAGGATGTACAGAGCCGGCAATTGCTGCTTTCCCATAGCCATCGCTATATGAGGACGATCGGATAATCCCAGTCTTAAAAACAAAGTTTTGATATAGCTAGCTGCGGGAGTGGGAGTCCCACATTAACGCCTCCACAAGCGGGGTGTTACCCACAGCTAGCTAACAAATCCTCCCAAGCAGTAATTCAAAACAGCCAAGACACCTTCATTGTCTAAGGACTAGCGTGTCACCTGCTTGAGAATGCCTAGTAAAATGTTATGCAGAAACAGAAAGTAATAGATACCGAAAGCAGCCAAGCCCCCTAAAAGCATTACTGGAGATTGCCGAAACTGGGCTATACCAATGAAAACACCAAGGAAAATTGACACAAGGATAGCGGTCTGAAGATCGAACATGAGGAAAAAGGCTCCTTTCTGTGAAACTATTGCAATCCAGCATAGGTGGACTGCCCAAGCGTTAGAGGCAATGCGATCCAGATTTGAAGTTTTATTAAGCTTTGCGGTAAATGCCGCCTGCCCCATCCGTGCAAAGCAATTCCCCTTTGTGCCATGCCCAGCCGTGCAAATTGCGGCTAGCTGACACTCCTAAACTCAGTGCTTCCCACAGCGACTTGTTGTAGGCGACCAATTGCTTGCCGAGCAATGGGTCATTTTTTGCCTCAATTTGGCACGTCCACATAACCATCCCAATCCAAGAAAAAGAAACTTTGTGCCAAACCAAGTTTGTTTTTAATCTCTGCTCCTCTGCCTTCTTAAGTTCTGGGTAAGTGCCATCAAACTGGACTCGATCCAGAAGTTGAGTGTACTGCTTACCTACTTGCCTCCACTTTTTCATCGGAACGTCATAGTAGGGTTCCAGGCATACAGAGAAAGAACTGTCCGCATCTTCTTTTAAAGTCTCTGCAAATAAATCAAAGGCTGATTGAAATGGATATTGTCTCAGGCTAGCTTGGTGAAAAAATTTGTACGAAGAATGGGCGGATGCCCCGGGAAAAGGCTCCACATAACTCGTGTTTTGAAGTTCGGTGTGGAGTTTTTTGACATATTTTTCGGCAACTTCGCAAAGCTCCCACCGAGATTTGTACTCATTAACGCAGCAGTTCATTAACTCAGCTTTTCGTTGAGAAATCTCTTGCCGTTTTACAGCTTCCTCAAGCGGGTAATAGTCCTGAACAAGCCACTTTGATTTCCAGCACTCAGCCAAAAGAATCTGGGTTTTTCTTGCTTTGTGCCATTCCTCTATCTGAGCTGGTGTCTTAGCTTGCTGTAGGAGGAGATCGCTGGGCAAGCTAGCTATAAGTTGGGCAATTTGTTCATTTATTTCAGGGATTTTTTGATTCATTAGGTAATTCGAGATAAAGTGGAGGACTTCGGACGGCACAGACTAAGCGGGGATTGCAGGCAAGCGAAAGTTTGAGCATGGCGGATGGGTTGGGGGTTTGGTTTTAGTTTCTCCCAAAACCCGGGTGTTGGGAGCGATCGCACTCGCGTCTATCCAGCGCTGCCTTACCTTTGTCAAGGATACCTCGCAAAAATTGGGCTAGATCGGCAAAGTGTTCTGGGTTATTTTCAAGCAGCCATTCCGTGAGCATTAGTGAGTGCGAGGTTTTTTTAAACTTGACCCGCGCTTCTGATAAATCGGCAAATAGCGCATCGAGGACTTTTGCAGCATCAATTTTGCCAATCCATTCGGCATTACCTAGATGTTTTGAAGTATCGTCTTTTGAACGCTGAGTATTGGGTTTTGGGAAGTAATTCTTATTTAATTTATGGGTTTCGAGCCGTTCTCGAACTTCTTCGCCGCTAACAGGTTGTTCTCGCCCCGCATCTTCACGATTGAGTGCGGCTGCTATAGCATCGGGATGGAGCAGGTAATTTTCATACATTCGCCTGTTCAAAAATTCAACCGGGTGCTGGCTTCTTTTCTGCAAATCCTTCATCTCCTCTTCATCCCTATCTTCCCGGTCAAACAGAAATCCTATAGCAGGAGGGTACAAATTATTGCCGCCGCTAAGCCGTTTGTATAAATCAAACATCACATCAACAAAGCGAGCCTTTTTTCCCAATAAATCGCCCGTGTTTTTGATGCTGATGATTTTAGTGCCTTTCAAGAGTTTTGGCTCTAACTTGTCCAACACGAGCGGAAAGCACAGTTCCTCGGTCGGCCCTTCCACCCATAGGATGTTATCTGCGCCGAAAACGTCAGACAAACTGACTCCCAGTTCGGCTAATAGAGAGCGCTGTTCCTTAATATCTTTTGCATTCATCATTGATGCTTGGGTTTTGCCGTCCTCATATCGAAGTTTCACAATAGTTGAGGGATTGGCAGCAGCAATAATCTCTGCCGAATGAGTGGCAATAAAATATTGGTGTTGCGGAAACTCCTTGAGGATTTGTATCAGCTTCTTGGCCGCCCCTGGATGCAAATAAGATTGGGGTTCGTCAATGATAATCGGTCTGGGTTCTGGGGAAGCCAGTACCGCGTAAAGAATCGCCAGCACTTGACCGGTACCAGTCCCGCAGTCTGACAAGGAAAATGCCAAGTCTTCTCTACCGCTTTCGAGAGATTTTGTAGGCCAAAGTAATATTTTAAGGTCTGGAGGCTGACGAGTTTGCTTCGATAAAATTTTAGTTGAAACCCATTCAAACTGTGGAAACATGGTAGAGACGTGCTGATTGAAACTTTGGTACAGCTTTCTTTTACTGGGCGATTCCAATAAATGAATAACTTCAGCTAGGTTTGAAGCCCTTGAATTAAGCTCTTCATCGTTTCCAACAGAGCAGTCTCCAACAAACCGCTGGGCTTGCAATTGGGAAACGCGCTCTCTGAATGTGTGAAAAAGCGTTACAAAAAAATCTTCCTCTGTATAACTAGAATCTGTTTCATTAGTTCCTTGGTCTAAGGAAAAACGACCGCTCGCGTCTTTTCTGAGAATATTTTTGTTTCGGTTTCTTGAAGAGCCTATAGTAAATTTTTCGGGTCGATAGTCAGTTAATTTTATAGCCGGATCTAAATCTTTGATTGAAATGTCATCCCGGTTTACTGAATTAGCCGTTAATTTTGAAACACTTAACTCTACATCGCTGGGATTGTCCATCCACTTTTGGAATAAAGCAAGCAGTTCGTCGGATGCGGGCAAATACGAATTGCCAGCCGAAGACAATCCTACATAGCAGTTGGGTGATAAATCATCGAAGAAACGATTAATTTCTGCTTTTGTGAAAATTAAAGTTAATTTAGCGGTAGATTCTCGGTTCGGCGTTGAATTGGGTTGCGGGAACGTTTCGATAGTGCGGTGCGAGCTTGTCTCAAAGCTCAGGCTCAAAGCTTCCAGCAGCGCTGTTTTTCCTGAATTGTTGGCTCCCACAATAATGTTGATGCCGGGTTGGAATTCTAACACTCCAGAATCGCGGAATGATTTGTAATTAAGTAACTGGAAACGGGAGATGTACATAAGTGTTTTTGAGGAAACGATACTTGAGCGCTCCGATCCTGGTGCGGTAGCGATGCGGGCCGACTACACTTAAATTCAAACACAAACACAGCCTAGTTGGAGTAACAAGGCGATAATTGTTCGCATCAGCATTTCAGGTTGGAGTTACGCCCATTGGAAAGGTTGGCTTTATTCCCACCTACCGCCTCGCACAGAGTTCGATCGCTACATTCAGCAATATCCAACAGTCGAAGTTAATAGCACCTGCTACCGCAGAGATTAACAGCAAGACTGAAACGACAAGAGCGATGATCGAGAAGCGCAGAGCGAGCGATCGCGGAACCGTGATTGCAGCCTTCGAGATTTCACAACCAATCCCCTCTGATTGTTTGCAGATCCAATCACCGGACACAGATACTCTTTGCAGTTTATCGATTACTTAACTTTGTTCCGTGCATTGGAATTGTTATGCAGTCTTGAATATCTTTAACTCTGATCCAGTTATTCAACTCTTGGTTGATATGTTTTTCGTAATCAAGCGTGGTCACTGGCACCAGCATATTCTGGACAAGAATGTGTTCGACATTGGACATCCAGCCAGTATTTATAACCCACCTGCCATTGATCTTATTCTCTGGGTTCCCCATAACTTCAATAGTATAGCCCTCTATAACAGCTTGGAAGAAGGTGGATCTAACGTTTTCTGCTTCAGAGTGAGATACTTTTGCTTTCGTATATTTCTCTAGCCTACCAAAAATCAATACTACACCCTCGTTACTTGTAATAATATCAATGTCATTAGTAGATGGTAGGCAATCTCTCAAATATAGATTACAACCACCCACTATCGCCCATAAACAGTTCAATCCATCTAAGTGCTGAACTATTTCTTTAACTGTAGATATCATGTCGTTTTTCCTCTTCTTCAAACGAGTATTTTGACACATCTTTGTTTCCAGATTTTGCTCTCATTTTCGCAATCTTTCCCCAGGACACTGATGACAAATGAGGTGAGTCACGGTTGATATCGTTCAATTGTTCTCGGTACTTTTGAACTACCAGTCTGGCTTGTTCTATTGTTGAGTCATCTGGAAAATCTGTCTTCCAATTTTTGCATGCTCTCCAGAGCGTATGGTATCTCTTAGCTGCCTGTTCGTGAGTAGCAGCCTTATCTTTGAATCGAAAAACATGTTCAACGATTGTCAGCACAGATACAATAATAGCTAACACCGTAGGTGTTGCCTTTACTATAGAATTGTCTTTGGGAAGAAAACCCTCGAATTGAGTGCTTAATAACCAAGCTGTTATGACGGTGAGTCCGAATGACTGGAAATAGTAGAGTATATTTGCTTTTTCATAATAGTCGTCAGCAAGGTCGAAGTGCGCTCGCTTGGAATCATGACAATCCACTAGATGCCGTTGGAACTCATCTTCTATTTGTTGATATAACGAATCAGTATTCATAAGATGTACTACAAACGCACTATTTTGTATTCATGTTCCGTGCAGCACTGCTTCATAATGGGCGTGCTTACCGAACGCAGATGATCTTGATCTTAGCAAGGAAACCAACCATTTTGGAACGTTGCAGTGCAGCGTGTTTGTTATACCGTGCCAATCAACTGTGTCAAGGGTTTTGCGTCAATTGCTGAACTAAAGATTCAGCAATTTTATTCATTTGTTCCTCATCTTTGTTCCTCAATCGTGAATAAAGCCAGTCCATAATAAGTGGACTGCGCCGCCGATTATCATAAATTTGCGTTTGCAGGCTGTATGATTCTCTCTCAAGGTCTTGTGGAGTGTACCTTCCACTGATTACCTCTTGGACAAGTACCTCTGCGTTTTCTCTCAGCCGATCAAGTCTGGTAGCAGCTTCGTTATGTTCAGTGTATTGACGTAATCCAAAGACGAAAGCTGGAATTAATGGAACTAGAACAGCCAGTAGGAACTTTTCAAGGGTTAAGCCTCCAATCAAACCGATCAGAAGAACAATCATTGTCAAAGAAACCAAGATAATGATTATCCATTTAGAGTAACGGCGACGCAATTGAGCATCCCACCTAATGTTAGAACGTTGACAAATAATTCGTGCTTGATGAATTGGCAACTGCCCAACACTAACTGGATACCAATCCTGGAGTTTTGTAAAGTCTATATTTTTACGTTTATATCTATTAGAAGCATCAATAATCGTTTCTGGCTCAACACGAAATCCACAGTTTAGCCTGGCCCAATTGAACTGAAGAATCTCACAGTCAAATAGCTGTTGAATCTTTGCAGCTTTCTCCTGGATAGATTTTTGTAACCGTGAAAATACGAGAAGTTCCAGGAATGTAGCAATAATTCCCCACAAAGCAGCATAGACAGCGAGTGCAGGAAATAGAGCAACCAAGATCGACCATGCAATCACTACTGGTACACTAATGATAAGGCTGATTATTTGTAAGTTTTTTGCGTCAGAATAAAGTTGACGCTGTGCAGATAATAGCTCTAACTTACGTTGAAGATTTTGTTCTTGAGGAATAATATTCATGGGTAATTATCTAAATCTTTAACTGAGATGGTTTCTCAAGTATAAATTGGAAAATTTAATCCAAAGATTTCGCCCCATTTTGCAATAGAAAGCTTGTGATCACCGTCATCTTCTAAAGCTCTAGCTTTTGTAGCTCTCAAATAATCAAGAGCTGCTCTTTTGGAAATTTTATCTTGATCCTCACGGCTTAGTTGATTAATATTGCCCTGAATTCCTTTAGGATCGTCAACCGGATAAAAAATTGCAGTATGAATGTATTGCAAGATACCAGGAACTTCTAAATCCAGATATCCAGATGCTTTTGTGTCCTGTTTAGAGTAGAAATCAAGAATCATGTTTTCAATTAGATATGAAGACATTGATGGCATAGTTAATCTTTTATTCCAATATTTCATCAATCTGATTGCATTCAATACCTTGCCGTTGTGGCATTGATTGATATTGGTTACTCGTTGCCTGTCGATTCTTGGATCGGTTTTTTTCCAATGTCCATTACCATCTGGAATAAGGTAGTAATCTTTGTTAAAATAGTCCTTTTGTGTAAAAAAGCAAGGCACAAGGTCGAAAGTCCAAGGATAACTTTTTAAATTGAGAGTAGCTGCCTCCATGTTGCGCTTGATCTCAGCTTTCTCGTACTGTGGAACTTGATCGAGCAGACTTATAAATTTATTGATTACTTTCCGTGAATTCAGAATGTTTGTCTTTTCCCAACAAAGTCCTTTTAGTCTATATGCAGCATCAGAGACATAAAGAATCTCAATCCTATCATTGAATTCGTGGTAGACACTTCCTTCAGCACTCAAAGCAATCATTATATCAATGTCATCTAGCTCTCTCTTTTTAGTTCGTCGGGCAAACGAACCCATAAATATATCTTTTTCTGAGTACAAACTTGGAAAAATAGAGTTTTTGTTAGGGAATGTGTGAATTTGAGATAAAAGCCAATCTCGACTATCTCTTGCTAACTTAGTTTGTTCGGGATCTAGATTAACATAATCACTCTGAAAAACTTTAAAAGCTTCATTAACGGTTCTAACCATTTTTATTAGAAGGTATTGGAACTGAAAAGATTGCTCCAAATTTAGCTATTGTTTTACTCTGTTCGTAAGGGTTTAATGTGGATTTCTTTATATCCTAGCTTCTGAATGTGTATATATTTACTGGCAGGAAGTAGGGATAACCTCACCCTTGTCAATTTGGTCTGACGAACCAGATAACTGACAGCATCCGCTAGCACCTCACACCGAATCATCCATCCACCCGCACTCCGCACAATCCCAATGCACCGGGGGCTTCTCGTATGGGGGGAACGGATGCGAGCACTGGGGACATCGCCCGGTAAACAAGGGGTGCGTGTCCAGCAGTTCCAATTGTTGCTCTGGTGTCCACCGCTGCCTCAGTTGCAAGATGAGTTCGCCGTTGTAGTAGCTTGCACCTTCTGGTTCCCACAGTTCATCGGGTTCGGCGTTAGGGTTTTCTCGAAAGTCAATGCAAGTGTCGGTGTTGGGGCCTGCGGGATGGACTGCACAGACTAAGTGGGGGTTGCGGGCGTACAAGAGACAGCGATCGCACTCAGGGATTTTGGGCATAGCGGCGGTGTTGGGGTTTTGGTCTGGGTTTAGTTTCCCAAAAATTGAGGTGTTGGGAGCGATCGCAAAGCAGCGGGTCGTGGTAATCTGCTTATCAGAGAATGGATAAATAGTAGTGTTTATTGCCTAAATGATGAGGATATAGAGTCCCTCCCTTGGACATTTTATTGAATTCGATGGGCGATAGAAGCAGCCTTTTAATATTTGGATATTTTACTAATAATCAATAGAAGAGTTTCTGGGGTGCTTAGGTGAAACAACTATGAGAAAAGGTGCAGTGATAGACTTAATCGGGAGCTACCGCTACTCGTTATGGAGGGAGTGGGATATTAATGCTCCAAGGGTCGTTTTTGTTATGCTTAATCCCAGTCGTGCGGATGCAACTACTGATGATCCCACCTTGCGTCGCTGCATCAGTTTTGCTCAGTCTTGGGGTTATGGTTCGCTTGAAGTGGTTAACCTATTTGCTTACCGCTCTTCAAAACCCACAGAACTAAAAAAGGTAACTGACCCCGTAGGGTCAGAAAATGACCGCTATCTCGAAAAAGCTGTAAAATCAGCGGATAAAATTATTGTAGCTTGGGGTAATAATGGCATTTTTAAAAACCGATGTAAAGAGGTTCTCGATTGGCTAACTAGCTTAGATACACTCTACTGTTTGGGAATTACCCAGAGAGGTTGTCCACGCCATCCACTGTATGTTAAGAGTAACACAAAGCCTGTATTTTATCGATTTTAAATTAACTGAGGTTTGTTAGGTTTTAGATAAATATCAGACAAGTGCTAACTTGTCAAGGTTTTATTAAGTTCAATCTTAGACTAAGTTGCAGTATGAATATTATCGGTCATGGTATTGATATTGTTGAAATCAAACGAATTAAAGAAATAATAGATAGGTTCGGAAATCGTTTTGAAATGCGATGCTTTACAGAGGCAGAATGTATGGCGGCTGGAGCTGGTCTCAACCATAGCCCGTCCCCTGTTTCGGGATGGACAAGAATATCTAACCCCTCGCGGTGGAGCATCAACCAAGGAACGACTTTGCCAAACTGCGGGGGTAAAAACGCAACTTGATACATCGCTTGCGGGTGGGGGCCTATGGGTTTGTCGTGCCAACGGCCTAGCTGCACCTCAAACTGAGCCAATCCTTCGCGCACGCGCGCTGCTGCATCGCGGCTATCACTGTCGAAGTAAATATGTGCGTGAAAACCAACAATTTCGATGGTGTCTGCTTTCATGATTTTCAGTGGGGTATTATGGAGAGGTTCATTGCAGCCAAATCCAACAAAGAAGTATACCCTAGCTTATTAATTTTACCTGCGAGTAAACATTACTCTTTCACAATACCGCCTATATTTTAGGGTGAACCAATGACTCAAGAAAATAACTGGTTTGAGACAGCACGATTGGGAATGTTTGTTCATTGGAGCCATAGCAGCCAGTGCGGGTACGAAGTATCTTGGCCGTTGGTCGGAGGCGTCTTTAGCCTGCCCTACTGCCAAGATGTCCCGGTAGCAGACTATCACCGCACCGCCCAAACTTTCAATCCGACTGAATACGACCCTCAAACTTGGGCGCATTTAGCAAAACGCTTGGGGATGCAGTATGTGATTTTGACGGCTAAACATCATGATGGGTTTTCCTTATTTCATACCCAGCAATCCGATTTTTCTATCGAGTATGCGCCATACAAAAAAGATATTGTCCGAGAATTTGTGGAGGCGATGCGGGCGGAGGGTTTGCGAATTGGGTTGTATTTTTCCTTAATTGATTGGCATTACCCTGACTACCCGGCTTTTACAGAAGCCGACAAACCGTATCAGTTTGGGAAGTTTCGACAGCCGACGAGTTCTCAGTGGGAGCGCTACCTAGAATTTATGTTCGCTCAAGTCACAGAATTGTTGAGCAACTACGGAAAGATTGACTTGCTGTGGTTTGATGGCGGTTGGGAGCGAAAGCCAGAGGAATGGCAAGCTAGAGAGCTACATGAAATGATTCGCTCGCTGCAACCGCATTTGCTAATCAACGATCGCCTCCCTGGATTTGGAGACTTCGATACCTGCGAGCAATTTATTCCCGCCCAACCGCCTCAACGTACTTGGGAAGCTTGTCTAACTCTGAATGAAAGCTGGGGTTACAACCCGAATGACACCCACTTCAAGTCAGCTCGCCAACTTATTCATACCCTCTGTGAAGTTGCAGGTAAAGGCGGCAATCTGCTGTTGAATGTCAGTCCCACGGGCAACGGGCAGATTCAATCCGAACAATTGGATTTGTTGCAATCCGTAGAAGCATGGATGGCTGTCCATGCCCAAAGCATTGTAGGAACACTGCCTGGACTGGAACCTTGGCAATTCTATGGCCCTTCTACTCGGCGGGGCAATCGCTTTTACTTGTTCTTGCTAATGAAACCCTACGAGTCAGTAACAGTACGAGGTGTACCCATTAAACGGATTCAAGCCGTTTCTTTCGTCGCTGGAGGGGAATCATTACAATACTCAACTCGCTGTGCCATTGTCGATTCTATGTTAAGTGCCGATCCTCTTGGGGAGTTAACGATTCAAGTGTCTGAAGAAGCTCTCAATCCCTATGCTACGGTGATTGCAGTTGATATTGCTCCAGCCAACGATAACGATACTTAAAGGAAGATGTAACCAGTGTAGCGATCGCACTTTTTCACTTCTTACACCACTCGTCAGAGCGCATCCACCTCAACATCACTCAACACTTTCGCTTCCATCTCATACAAATCATTCAACACAACCTTGACGTTCGGAAACACAAAATACTCGGTCAGTTTCCCAATCCGGTAATTAAAAGCTTTGTACCGGTGTTTGAAATACAGTTCCACATTGCCCCGATGTTCCCAAAGTCCCAGCAAATTAACAACCACATCCGAGTAATGCGCCCTCACATCTCGCTGCACCTCGGCTATCCTCTCTTCAATCTGACGAGTCGTAATCCCAATTTTATAGAAGCAGCTCTCGTCAGCTTTTACCTCCAGAAAGTAGAGCGAATTCACCAGAATCCGACGAAGCTGCGCTCGATAAATCAGCAAATCAGCCTGCCGTTCATCCAAACAAGATAACCCCGCAGCTTCAGCAATCTCTACAGAGTTTTCCAACTTCACTAACTCTGACAGCAGCAGCGGTTCTTGGACTTTGTTGAACAGCGCCAGGGGAAGCGCGCCGACGGGGATTTTACCGAGGTTAGTGAATTGATAAGTGCGATCGCCCTCCGATTCCACCAACCCTTTGAGCTCCCACCGAAAGCTGACTAAATCCTTGGGAATCAATCGCTTTTGGGCTCCGTATTCTTTCCACAGCACTTTCAACTGTTCTAATTCCTCACCCTTAAGCTGGATGTTAAAATTATCGTAAAGGGGCAGCGATGGGAAAGCTTTGGTTTTAATCCGCTGCGAGACTGGCTTGCAAGTCTCCTCGGTGTGCGCGAAGTGGTGTTCTTTCACCGAACCCTTTTTTGCTGTCAATCCGCCACCGCAGTAGAGGCAAGCGAGGTTAGTTTTTCCGCGCACAACCTCATCAATGCCCGTCAGTTCGCCACTGAGAGCAACACCAAATTTTAGCCACATCGCCTGTCAATTCTCCTAAAAGCAGGTTTCGTAGATGCACCCGCTCCACATGACCAACGATTCTAACAAATCCAGGGGTTAGGGCTTCTGCCTTGGGAAAGAAAGCGATCGGCATTCGATGCTCTTGATGCGCGACTTTAATCCTTGCGTTCCAAATCTAAAATCTAAAATCTAAAATCTAAAATTGCTCGTCACCAATCGGGAATTTCTTCAGGCTCCGAGTCTGATAGGCCTTGTGACAGTTGCTCTCTCGCTAACGGCACAGCCGGCAATTCATGCTCTAGACCGGGAAATGTAGCTTTTCCGGTGTAGGAAAGCATCGATAAAGAGGCGATCGCACCCCGCACTTGATCTGGCTTCACCTCTAAGTATTTCTGCAATTGTTCGAGGTTGTTGTGACCGCTGATTTCTTGAATAATCCGCAGCGGAATTCCGGCGTTGCTCATCTGAGTCAGGGCGGTGCGGCGGAAGCTGTGGGTGGATGCTCCCTCGATGCCGGCCCGCTCGAACGCCTTTCTCAAAATCTTGTCCGCTGAGTCGGGGTGCAAATGCTTCCAGTGGTGCGAACGGTGGCGGCCGGGGAATAAATAAGTCTGGCCGGCGCGGGAACGCCAAGATGTCAGGAGACTTCGCAAATCTTCAATGACCGGAATCGTTCTGGTTTGGAGTTGGCCTTTGGTGTTGCCCTTGCGGAAGTTGATTGTAGGTCGGACTGTACCTCTGGCAGTGTAAATATCGATGACTTCTAGGGAACAAGCTTCGGCAATGCGGCAAGCGGTGTAGAGACAAACTCCGAACAGCGTGCGATCGCGCGAGGAAAGCAAACCTTTGTTGAACAGCAGTTCGATTTCCTGTTGCGTAAGGATTTTTGCTTGTCCGTGCCGTTCTATCTTCATGCTTGGTGTATACCCGACCCGATACCAGAAAGTTTGCCGCAAATACTGCATTACTGCATCGGTCGGGGGTATTTCTTAACGCGGTAGTCCAGCTCACGATGGCGGGCGTAGAATAAAGACAGCTATCACGGCAGCCCTGGATGCGGCGGATGGGAATGTGCGGAAGGTTCAGAAACTCAGCAGGCACAGAAAGCTTGACACTCTCATGATTTATGTGACAACAGGGAGCGCGACCAACAAGACGTTACCGAAATGCTGGATGAGATGTTTTGAGCGATCGGGGCGGTGTAGAGGCGATCGGTGCAGGACTCGGGCGATTGAGTAGTTCGGCTTTACCCCGCGAAACCAAAGGGGTAGCGCAAAGGGCTACCCCGCGATCTGGCTTCGGGCGATCGATAAAAATAAGATGGAGCGCAAGCTACTCAATGCCAGCGTTAATTAGGACAGGTTCGAGCCAGAGTCTTTTGCTCTGCTTCCATTTCTTCCCCTCGCCCGGTTCAATGCACCGCCAATGCCCGCGCCGCCAGTGGATGCGAGGTGAAGCGTGAGTGCCTCGACTCTCTGACACAGGCGACTGCTCAGATTTTATCTGGTAGTTTTTCCCGATCCATCTTGGATATTTGGGTGCTGGTGTTAAAGATTTTTTGCCGAACCCTTTTGGCTGTTTAATGTCGTCTACCGTTTCCGTGGGTACTACGTCGCTAACAAGAGAACCTCCTGAAGTTTCCAAAAGTAGCAAAATATTGATAGCAAAAGAGCGAATTTTATCACAGAATTCTCGGTCTTTTTCGTCTAGTTTGCCATGATCGATTATTACATCTCCATCGGCATCTATCTGCGTGTCTGCTACCCAGATATTGCCACTTGTGTCTACAAAACAAATGCTAATCCACTGAGTTTCTTTTCCTGGCTTTTTAAAACAATTTACCAGCAAGAAATCTACATAAACGTCAGTAGTTCCGGGAGGGCAGAGTAAAAACCTGGGGATAGCAACTACAATTTGTGGAAATGGCCAAGTTAAATCTGTGAGAATATTCTTTTTATCCAAGATATCCGTCTCCATTAGCGCTGTTGTTAATTCTTAAGTCACGCAATACAATAAACGGCTACTCTTTAGCCACAAACTAAAATTTGTGGCAAACGTTAAGTTCATGGTTAAATTAATCGAATCACCTTGAAAGCGATTAAGGAAATATCGCGGATTTTCTTGTGCTTCTGAGCAAATAACTGTACAGGCAAGGTCAATTTGAACCAAGGTTTTTCGTGTTATGTATTCTGGTGGCATTCTGTAACCTGAGCGTTCGTTTGCCACTATCGTTTGTTCGCGGGAAGCCTGTTTTGTTATGTCTTTGAAGACTTCTTCTCTTTCTGTGTTACTCATTCTCATTTTCTCCATTTTGACAGTTTTAGTTAAACTCCAAATTTCCGCTTGCCTGCCAGGCAGGTTGAATCGACTTAGAGTTGCCCGTATCGTCGCCACTGCTGCCGCTTTCTCTTTGTCACCAAAATCAGTTTGCCAGAGCGCCCATTCGGTTTCCACATCTTCGACACCATCGATCGCGCTTTCATCCAACATCGGCACAGCAGCAGGCAACAACTCTTGACCGGATTGAAGCGCGGCGGGTAGGGCTGATTGGATTCCGTGCAGTGCTATCGCCGCTTCTTTAATCGACACCGACTGCTTTGGGTTCAACCAAAAATCAATCGTCGGTGGCTGCACCAAGGGCGCCGGTTGCTTCTCCCATTCCCATTTCTGGAACATTACCTGTGCTTTGATTGTTCCCCAGACAGCGCTCATTTCTTTCGGTCGAGAGCATCTTAGGCCCAATACTCAGCGTTTTCCACGGCATTAGATACACACGCCGCCACCTTCACAGCCGAGCGAAACATTACATTAAGTGTATTAATTGGTCTGCGGCAAAATCCTCTCAAATCCTTGCAGCGTATGGTTTGAGCGTGGTAGTCTTGCTCTAGTGAGGTAGGGCAGATGGAAGCGGACGGCGATGACAAAATATGCGGATCTACGATCGAAATATGCCCGAGCGCCCGTCAACTCTCCTCAACCGCGCCCCTCATCCGTTCCTCAAACGAGAAAGCTTCCATCGGGGGGTTGCTGAATACAGGTATAAATTCAAGATTTCGGAATGGGTATAAGCCAAGTAGGGTGAGTTTTGTAACATCAAGCGAAAAGTTGATTCATACCATGAATCAGCAACGCCGATAGTGTCTGCGTCAGTCCTCCCCTATCAAGTCTGATAATGTTTGAAGATTCACTTTAAACCACCAGTGACTGATAGCACCAACTTGGACGCCGCAGCAGATTGAATGTATCTAGGTATAGAATCCGATCGGCTTCGGCCACTGTCGCAGCAGCTTTCTTCGCTTCATTCAATAAGCCTTGACGGCAATCTATGTTCCACAAAGGATGAATGATAATAACACTTATATCGCCCACAATCAAACCGGGTAGGGGGCCGAACTGTTGCGCGGAACAACTAAACGAAGCACAAAATGTATCGCGTAAAGCAGTTGCTTTCAAAACCCAATCTTCTAAGTCGGGAGTAGAAAAATTCCCATCGAGTCCGCAACGAAAATCACTACTAGCTAATCCCCTCAGCAAGGAAAGCCCCAAACGCCAATCCAGCAGACCGTGATAGTTCATATTGCGGTACTGCTGCAAGCAATCGTAACAGGAAAAATCACATTTTTGGCGGTGTTTTGGTGATATTATCGCCTCAGCAAAGCTATTTTTAGAATCCAGAATTTTGTCTAAAAGTATCTCTTCCCAGTGATTAGCTAACCAGTAGGTAAAGCCCGATCCGTTTGCAAGACGATCGCTAATTACAATTTCTCCTACTTTTTTATCCTCTAATTCAGTCTGTCGCAAACCGCTCACGTCTAATTCTTCAGGATCGATGTCTAACTCCTGTGCTGCTACAGCACGAACCATAAAAGCGGCTGAGTAGAAAGCAGCTTTGACGGCGGAACCATCTGCAACAGGATCGAGGCACAATCCATCTGGTACAGCAGCGGGTTTAATTCGCAATACGCCTGTGGTTTTTGGGGCAACGATCGCAATTTTCTCTGACTCGCCCTGCTGTTTAAATTTCACATTATTTTTATTCTGAAATCGTTCATCAATCCACTGATCTTTTAACAGTTTATCACCGCATCCAAATGTTGCTTTTCCGAGTGCTCCCTTAAATAGCTGTCCTCGATTGTCATTCACCCGAAAAACGCGACCGGATTCAGAAAAAACTATCTGAGTATTTGTGTTATTTACTAAGTTAAAAGGTGGAGAGTTTGATTCGGCTACGCTACCAGCACCTGTAATTAACGCATCGTATTCATCTTTAGCGTCCGCCCCACGATTGAGGCTGGTACGGAAAGCTAAAGGGACAGCCCACTGAAAAACTCGAAATCCCTGTTCGTCAGTCGCCCCGCATTTCGGACAGACTGTATCATCAAATATTGTATTAGAAGTATCCGTATGTTGGCATCGCTGACACCTCAACATCCATTTGCGCTCGCTCAGAGGTTCGCCAGCAGGAACCAACCCGTTTTTAGTGTCGGGAATTAACGATGCTGTAAACCCTATCGCGGTATAAATTCGCTTGTCTTTAGTTTTTTCTGAACCCGGGGCAAATTCAGAGACAGCTAAATCTAAATCTCGATCGATAGTAGAAACTTTTTGTTTTCTGGACGGATCGTGATGATACAAATCGCGCACTCTTGAGGGCATCCCGTACATCGGCAAAACCCCGCCCTCAGCGAGGCGCTCTGCCAATCCATCTCCAGTCAATTCTAAGTTATTGGCACACTCGTCAATCTTATTGAACAAAAGCTGGCGTGCATACTCTTCAAGTTTTTTGCGATTAATATCTTCAATACCAACTAGCAGAGAACTTATCACCTCCGTAACTTCCTTTGATTTTTCTAACCAATCACGAACTTGTTCGCGGCGTTTTTCCGTTTCGTTCCACTTTTTAAGTGTACCAAATTCACCGTGACTGTCTGGCTTTTTTTCTACTTCCCAACAGGTAACACCAGCATCCTTAAAGGCACGTCTCAAACATTCTTTGGCTAGGAGGCGCTGCACGATCTCAACCTGTGGCATAGAAAGAAAAGGAACTGGTGGCGGATCGCCCGTAATTTTTTCAGGATGGCGGTAATAAAATTCATCGTGCGATCGACCCCGACAAAGAGTAAGTACAATCGCGAAAGCCTGACCCCGGCGACCCCCGCGACCCGCACGCTGCTGGTAATTAAAGCGCATCGGCGGCATATTTGCCATCACAACAGCCATTAAACTGCCAATATCAATTCCCACCTCCATTGTGGTAGTGACGCTCAAAATATCAATGATATCTACTGCTGGGATAAAATCTCTTTCTTGTTCGGCAAAATTTACGATGATGTTGCGAAAATGTCGCTGTCTTTCAGCTTGATCGTCGGTTTGTCCGGTTAACTCTTCGCAATGTAAACGCAACGGTTGACGCTTATTTACAGCTTGGGTGGCGAAGTAATTGCGATCGTATAAATTCGCACATATTTTATTAGATTTGATCGATAAATTTGACAAGCAATTAGTACAAATACCACCTGCACGGTGGAGGTGAGGGCGCTGGCATAAATCGCACTGCCACACGGGGTCATCGGACACAGCAACTCGTACAGATAAATGCCGGGGATTAAGTTTAAAGTGGTGGTGCTGACCGCATTCGCAAATAGCAGATTTCAATGCCTGCTGCAATTCGTGTTCGGAAATTCCGCAAGCTTTTGCACACTCTTTAATGTATTTCCGAATTTTTGGTCGCGCATCACCCCAGTTTTTCCAATCATCCAGCGGATAATCTTGAGGTTTTTTCGGATACCTGTACAATTCACCTAAAATTCGCAAACTGCCATCACAGATGCTCTCAAATACTGAGGGTGAAAGTCCGCATTGAATGGCTAACGGTTCAAGCTGATTCTGCGATAAATTCAGGCGAATATAACCCAATCCTGATGCTTCAATCCCAAAGTAGAGCCGACTGAAAAGTGTGTCACATATCTCGGATTTTACTTTCTCTCGAAGTTCGTTATCTCGGCTTGTTTCTGCGCCAGTAGACAAATCAGATTTCCATCCTGCGGTATCAGACTCAAAATCAAAAAATTTTGTCCAATGATGATCTTCCTTACTGTCGTATTCAAATTCCTGGTAATGGAGATCATTACCAGCAGGATTAACCCCCAACACTTTCAATCGCTGTATGAGCAAACCAGGATCTTTATTGTCGGGTTCAAACATTATGCGGAGAGGAACTGTGCGGGTATTAACTATTTGCTGAATTTCATCAAGTACCTTCTGAGCATTATCTCGCCGATTTTGATACAGTTCCAAATCTTCTGAATCAAGACCTTCTGGCAATGGTTTGTTAACGTTTTTAATGGCTTTTTGTAAATCTTCAAAAACTTTTGGGTTGTGTTGAGCAAATAACTGGGCGTCAGGACGGGTAGGCTGACCGTATTGTTGAATATCTTCTAATAGGTGCGGTTTGCCTATAGCGAGTTGTCCGAGTTCATCAAAAAGTGCTTCTCTTATTAGATCGTCATAGTGAGCTCGCTCAATTCCATTGGATATAGAAGCGGCATCTTCGCGGCTGTCAGAAAACACAACTAATTTGCGGGATTCTGCATCTTCCGGTAGCTGATAAAACAGTTCTTTGGAGAGTAATTGGCTAACTTTAGAAAAACCCGTGCGGAACCCTCGAATTGAAGATTTGCGAAACCTGCGTTTGCTATAGTCTGCACCGCAGCATGGACAAACTGAGGGTAACGATCCAATAAATTCTTGCTTCTCTGCTGAGAGCGATCGCAAGTGAAACAGATAGCCTTTCACCCACTGTTCCTCCAGGGAATCTGGATCTCCTAGAATAACGCGACCACTGCGAGTATCTAGCGATGCTTTATCCCACCAAGCTTTCTCACCACCTTCACCTTGTCTCGATGGCTGTTTCCACCCTTTGCAAACATCTTCATCAATATTTCTGAAAGGCCAAAATACAGCATATTCAGAGTAATTTCGACGGTGTAAAAGACTGGCTATTTTACGGTCGGGAATTCCCTCAATGTCTGGTTCTGTAGGTAAAAGTTCCCATCCGTCATTCTGTCTGGTCAGCCTGTTTCCCCCAAAAAACACAGTTCCGCACTGTTCGCAATAAAGAAGTCCTAAAACTCGGTAATTATCGCAAAGTATGGGAGGATTTTCTACAAATAGTTTGCCTACTGGTCGATTTTCGCTAATTTCAGTTTCTTCGCATCCGTGATTAGGTTTAGTGCAAGCCCACAGCCCTTCGATATTTCTGAAAAACCAGTGCATTCTGAAGGATGGTAAGGATGTTTGCTCGGACAAACCGCGAGCGACAAGCAGCCCTCTTACTGCCAGTTGGAGGTTTTCATCTGGTAAGTTATTGCCGAAAATCTGTTTAGCAAAATTAGCGACCGCTACAGCACGAATTTTGCCGTCAACGTTACAAGCGTTGACCATTCTAGCCCCGAGGTGCGCGCTTTTTGATTCCAGAATTGGGCGGCAAGCACTGTATGCAGGTGTTTCCCGTAACCTTTCTGCATTGTTTATTTCTGGTGCTGATGCCAATGCGATAAACGGTTGGGCATCAATAAATTCTTGACCATCAATGGGTGGAATTGACTCTAAATCACCCGGTATAATCTGTTCGGGATACCATTCAGTACCAAAAAATTGATTTAGAAATTTTAAGCTTTCTGGATCGTTTGGTTCCAGAGATGCACTAGAGGCAAGAATCCGCAATTTGGGATGACCTGGATGCAGCCCCAATCGTTGCAGCAACAGTCGCAGCAAATAAGCTACTTCTGTCCCAGAAGTGCCTCGGTACAAATGCAGTTCGTCAACAACTAAATGAAAAACACTGCCTTCTTTGTTTAACCATTGCTTCGTTTTTTCAAAGATATCTCGATCTATCTCGCGCATCAGCATGATACTGAGCATAGAATAGTTGGTAATTAAAATATCGGGCGGGGCATCTTTCATATCCCAGCGACAGCGCATTTCTGACCCATCTAAACGCGGGAAAAAGAACCTCACATCATCATCGCCAGTTTGACTTGCGTGTTCGCTCGCTTTATCCGCTGATTCCTCCACCTTCTTAATTTTTTTTAGCAATTCTTCTATTTTTTTGCCATTAGGTTTACCATTTTCTGTATATTCATGCCCCGGTACGGGCGTAACGCCGTTGTATCTACCAAAATAGACTCGGTTGCCTTTTCTATTATCTTTAAACCAACCTCGCGCTGCTTCAGAATCTAAAGCGCGACGAAGCCTGGTAAGTTGGTCTTCAACTAAGGCATTCATGGGATATAAAATCAGCGCGCGAACAGCAGCATCCCGGTTTTCGTGACTTCTTTGAGGAACCCGACAAGAACGCTTAAAACTGCGATTTTTATTAACAACTGGGTTACATTCGTTCTGCCAATCTTTATTTTTCCACCAGTCATTTAGGTAGGCTGGCTCTGCTTTGGAAGCCTCCCAATTTCTCGATTCTTTGGCAAGGTAAGCAAATAGCGGTAACATAAAAGATTCAGTTTTTCCTGAACCAGTACCCGCCGTTACTACAGCATTTTGACCCGCTAAGGCCTGCCCCAGCATTTTAATTTGGTGGCTGTACAGTTCGTAATTGCCTACAAGTCCGCTGGAAGCAAGCTGTTTAAAATCTTGAAGGGCCGATTCATCTAATCCCGGTACGTTTGAAATATCTAAATCATTGATAGTTTTACCTGATTTTTGATAGCGGGGCATCGGTTCAATCCAGGGGTCTTGATGGAATGCGCCGGGTTGGCGCAGCAGTCTTTCGCGTTCTTGTTCTATTTCGGGGAATTGAGTTCCAAAAGCTGTTTTTATGTAGAGTAAGAAGTTGTCGCGGATAGTGTTAAAAGCGTTAATTGGGTCGTGCATAAATTCCCTTAGTATGTTATATTAAAGAGTGCGGTAAAAGTGTTTGTCCTAATTTAGCTGCGGTCATTTCAGCTATTTGAGGGGGAACAGCGCTGAATAAATTGAATTCCTGAATGGGGGGGGAAGTGGACGGAATTTTTTTTACATATGCTGTATAACCGGAACAAAGGGTTAAGACTCTTTCTAGGAGTCGCGGCAGTTTCGCGCTAACGGGTACTGCCATAGTGAATCTGTGTTTGTCGTATATCAGAACATTCAGCCGCCGTGCTTTGAGAATAGCATACCTTCCCCAATCAAGGTCTACTTCAGTACCCATGCCATCTTGCCAAAGATAATAAATCTTTGTGTTTCGAGAGGGATGACTGTATCGGCTGAGACGGATATTAATGTCTGTTTCTTTAATTTTTTCGATAAACTGTAAAGAAATAGGGTTAAAAGTTTGGCGATTCCAGTTCAATTCTGGATCGTTAAACCCTTTGAGGGTAGCTAAGTAGTCGTCAATACTGGCAGCAAAATGCAGCAAAGACCAGGCTGAGGGCGTTTCGAGAAAAGGTATGCCCAGAGATGATGCGATCGCCTGTAATTCCCTTATATCCTCTGCTTGTACAGCCACTCGCTTCGGTATCAACCCTAATTCACTCGCTTGGTCTTGGATTTCAACGTTGATGTGATTTCCCACAGACTGACAAGCATCTGATAATTGTTGAATAGTAGTAGGCGATCGCGCTCCTGCTAAAATGGCTTGAGGAAAGCCGGCACTGGGCAATCGCACCAATAGAGGGGGAGCAGCATAAACCTTACTCTTGCTACTATCCTCGCTAAAATTAAAGTCGCAGTGGCCCAGAGAAGCTAGAGTGCGAAGTGCTTGAACTCTTCTATTCTTAATTCCGTCTTTGTCCGTGTTTTCTTGCCCCACGCCCGTCTCAAAATTATACAAATAATCAAAGGTTTCCTTAAAGAATAGCCAAGTAACTTCCTTTTTTCCCGAAATAATGTAGAGCAGTTTTTCGCTAGTTTCAGACACGTTCTGCCTCCTTTTGAAACTGTTGCCACAATACTTTCAAGTTAGAACCATCGGGCGGGGAAATTTTCTTGCGATCGTGCCACAATATTTCTTTCCATGCCCGCATTTTCTTGCGGTCTTTGCACTTTGACATCGACGGTTGTGAATCGGCTACGTTGGTGCTGCAAAACATTGCTTGACCGCGATGGCGACCTTTGGAAATAGCCCAAACTGGCTCCCAATCTGTAGGCAGCGATTCCGCCGGCCAAATTGCTATTTGACCTGGTTGTTTACCTAAAAAGAAAATCCGCTGCTTTCCTTGTATTGGTAAAAAAGTGTTGAAGTTAAAGTCCGGGAAATCAACGCCATGCACCCATGCCCCAGCAAATCCCGCGCTCCCATTATCCTCAGTCTGAAGATTTCCGAAACGATCGAACTGTTGCGCGTTGCTTTGGGAGGGCAAAGAGTAGTTTTCTACCAAAACCAGAGAACAGCGCTTGATAATATCTTCTCCACTGCGTGCTTCTATTTGCAAATTTGTTTCGGATGGAGTATTGGCTGGCAGTTCATAAATACCTGCTGCTTCGGTGCAATTTAACAGGCGATCGTTGCAATATACTTTTATTGATTCGTTACCGCCTTGGAGAACCAATTTCGGTCGAGCAAAGTTAAAAAATTTATTGCCTCTTTCCAGGCGAATTCCCCCAGTTAGCTCTAACCGCAAATTAGTCGAAAAAGCCAGGATTGGGTATTCTACTTTAATTAACTCATCACTACAAGCGGCAGTCGCCTTGAACAAGTGCCACCCACTGGGAAAACCATCTATTATTTGCAATTTTTCAAAGCCTTGACAGCTCGATTCTCCCCATTTTGTCAGTAACTTTAAACACTGTTCGTGTGCAGCTAAATAAAATGGCTTTTGAGCGGGCAACTGTCGCACTTCCACAAGACCT
Organism: Microcoleus sp. S36a_B3; assembly: GCF_036700745.1. Taxonomy (NCBI): domain Bacteria; kingdom Bacillati; phylum Cyanobacteriota; class Cyanophyceae; order Oscillatoriales; family Microcoleaceae; genus Microcoleus; species Microcoleus sp. S36a_B3. The sequence goes on from NZ_JAUBPN010000008.1 coordinate 27,594, forward strand.
GGCAATCCCTCACTATTTCCATCAACGAATACTCGAATCGGCGATGCTGGCAGCTTAAAACACCATTTAGAGTCACTCGATCGCATCCGCAAACCTTGCAACCAATTAAACTTAGAGGCATCAAGCGGTTTTCTATCTGCCTCAGCTACCACTGAAGACCAACCTCCACCATGTTCGTAACAAGAAAAGGGCTGAGAATTGTTTTCTAAAAATAATAATAAATCGTCTTCAGGAAATTCGTGTTTTGTACTGCAACGCAAGGTTATAGCGGCGCGTTTGGCAATTGGATCGTGTTGGCAGCCCAATCTCAAGAGTCCGTAGATATGCGTTCGATCTGAAACTTCAGCAGTTCCATCCCAACCGCTCAATTCATCAATAATCCATTCGAGCAATGCTTGGCGAAATTCGTCACTCTCACCAGTTTTTTCTAATAAGCGCAGGGTTCGTGTTCGTAATTGTTTACGCCCATGATGGGCTAACAAAAGTGCGATGGTGTCCTCAGTAGGATGTGAAACAGGATCTAAGTCAGTAGTCGCAAAAATAGCAGGTAGTGCACGGCGCTCTTTTTCAGTCAAAAGAGTTTGTGATTGTGGTAAACCGATATGCTTCTTCTTCCCAACAGTAAAACAGTTGAAAATACCCCATTCACCACTTTTCTCTTCATTTGCCCACCGTGCTAAGTCTTCCCACAGTATTTTCATCTGGTCGAAATCTGGATAGTTTCCAGATATAGGTTTTTCACCCAGTAATGTTCGGAGGCGGGGGTAGTAGGCATGGGATGCAAAATTTTCTTCGATATCGGCAGCGAGGGCGAATAATGCCAAATAACCGACGTAAAGAGGATAACCTTTTTGTCGCTGTCGGTACTTCCAGTAATCCATACTCTGCAAAGCTTTCTGGCAGATGCTCTTTCCTGGCAACCCAATCATACCAGTCTTTACCGCCTTAATAAAATCTGCAATATCTGCACTGTAGTTTTGACCAATATTTCTTAGTAGTTCCTCTGTGACACACAGGTGAACGCTGCGCCCTGCCATTTCATTTTTAAAAAAATGAGCAGCGATTGAATTATTCCATTGAAAATAATCCATTTTTATATTTCATATAATTTAACGGAGCTTGGTAATTATAAGTATTATAGTCCATAAATAGGCATTATAGTCCAATAGTTTAGTCGTCAAAACAAGATAAACTTTTTGTTGTCAGCTTGCGTTAATTTACTGAGTTCAGGTAGCCTTGCAACCGACACACTTACGAGGGAACCGCCCAACACGGACAAAAAGTGTTAGAAACATTATTTAGAGGAGTTAGTAAACGAAACAGTTACTGTACAAACGTCAGCATCTACTTGCCTAAAGATAAAACAAGTAGCCCCTACTCACTGGGGAAATTAATTGGATACATTCAGTAGACAACCTAACTAAGTATTCTGCTACACTTGTGAGTTCTCTCGGTTTAAAACAGCTTGTGTTTTGCCCAACCGAGCAAGACAGATATTACAAAGTTCGTTAAGCCTTAGTGCTTTACATGGTGATTTTCACTTTTCCTGACGTAGTAAAGGGTAGAGAGCGCAGAGACGGCCCCGCGCACTTGGTCGGGCCGCACTTCTAAGTATTTTTGCAACTGTTCTAAGTTGCGGTGGCCGCTGATTTCTTGAATAATCCGCAATGGGATACCCGCGTTGCTCATCTGCGTCAGCGCCGACCTTCTTAGGCTGTGGGTGGAAGCGCCGGTGATGCCAACTTTTTCGCAGGCTTCTTGGAACAGGTGAGAGGCGGCTTCCGGGTTCGCGTGTTTCCAGCGGTGATTGAGGTGGCGGCTGGGGAATAGGTAGGGGTGTGAGGGATGTTTGTAGGTTTCTAACAGCAGCCTCAACTCTTGAATAATGGGGATAGTGCGGGTGCCGAGCTTGCCTTTGGTGTTGCCTTTGCGGATAATCATTTCGGAGCGGATGGCATTCGCTGGGGTGAAAACATCGATGACTTTCAGGCTGCACGCTTCGGCAATGCGGCAGGCGGTGTACAGGCAAATTCCGAAGAGGGCGCGATCGCGATCTGTCTGCAAACCTTCGTTAAACAACAGTTCGATTTCTGCTTGAGTCAGGATTTTCGCTTGTCCGTACTGCTCTATTTTCATGCTTGGTGTATACCCGACCCGACGCTCCAAAGTCTTGCATACTTACTGCATTACTGCATCGGTCGAGGGTATTTCTTAACGTGGTAGCGAGAGGTGTTAAGGGAAATAAGCGTCATCGTAGATTCGGTGAAGGATAATCGCTATCGGGTACTCTAAAAATATGATGTTGGAAAGTTCAACAGCGATCGTATTATTAAGGATTATCGGGCTAGTTCTGATTTGCTGCCGTCAATGACGCTATGCGCTCGCACTATATTACAAATCTATAGGTGTTTGTCCAGCAAATTCGGGTTAATATCTAGTTAGACCGCGAGGTTTACTGTGGGCGCAACCAAAGTGTTAATGATAGAGTGCGAGCGGTAAATGTAAAGATTTAGTAAATTCCGTGAAAATACGGAAATTATTCCGGTTATTCCTTAAAAGTCTTGTACTTTCTGTCAATAAAATAATTAGACCGCCAAGCTTCAGTTGCAAAGTGATTGAGAGGCTTTGGCTGTCGTGGGTGCGTCGATTAACTGTGAGTTGTTTCAAAATAGAGGATACAAAAATGAAATCCCCACTAATCTCTTCGTTAACTGTTCTTACCGTATTAGGACTGTCTCAGCCAGCCAAAGCATACAATCTTGAAGCCTGTGCCAAAGACCCGATGACTGGCACACCTCAAACGATTAATTTACTTCAGCCCGTTGACCAAAAAATGTTGAATTGTATTCCTAAATTGGATTCAATTGCCAATCAATGGCAGTCAAAAGCTAATAGTATTGTGGCAGCACTTGATAAGGTGAGAATTGGAAATAATGGCATAAGTCGTATTGAAAAGCTTGAATACAATGTATCGGCAAATTATATTTCTGGTGCTATTATGACGAGAGCCGCTCACACTTGGAAGGTTAAGGAGTGCGCTGTCCCAAGAATGGTCACGACTTATCGCACAGTTAAAGAATGTGCAATTCCAAAAATAGGGCAAACGGGTTGTGCAAAAAAAGTTTTTGGAGAATGTATCGCACCGACATTTGGACAAGTCGGCTGCAATAAATGGATAGAGACTAAAGTACCATCTGGTGTCAAACAAGATGGATGTAATAAATGGTTGGAAACATCTGCCAGTGCTTCAACTACCTGCACTTATGAATACACATTCAATTTTTCAACTGGTGAATTTAAACCGATCTTTAAATGCGGTCGCGGCAGCCTTGGCGAATATAAACTGGATGCAAGTGCCATCACATCTCTCTTGAAAGGAGAAATACCTAGTTTGGGTAGTTTGTTAACCAGTGTAAGTTTTACACCTCCTCTATTTAAAGATGCCAATCGTGATGACTATCAGAATGTGAGAAATGGAATAATTTCTAGTCATCCCAATTCAATAGTCTATTTTTCTTCTGAATCTTTTGTTAAGTGGGCATCTGTAGAAAACCAAGGAGCTAACGTAATTGTGGCTGCTATTTCTGGTGGAGGCTACAGCGCAGAGCTGGTTCGCCAAATAGAACAAAAATTAAGAACTGAACTCACTTTTATGAGTGCTTTTGCTTCTCAAACGGCAATAAACTTGGGTAGCGATCAGATAATATCAATGATGACAGGAAACAGCACGCAAAGGTTGGGTGGTTATAACATTTCTGTAAAAGTAGTAAATACTCCTTACGTGATTCAGAAATGTGTGGTTAACGGTGATTGTCTTCCTGAAATAAAATCACCGCGTTTAGGTTTTGCTATCATTGCGACACCAACTAATTAGCTACTTAAAGGTAGCCTCTGATAGCTCAAGCTCTACTCTTCAATAAGCATACAGCGTATTCCATGTAAATGTAGTACACAAAATTCAGTATTATAGCAATCCTAAATCAATTGCAAACACATTGGGCTTCACCAATCCTGATTAAGTTGGGATTAATTAAGATAAAATTTTGTGACTCATTTAGGATTGCTATAAAGAGAATGTCAATTTGTTGTACGTTAGATTTATTAGCGAACGAGCTATTAGCTTTGACACGCTGACTTGGCTGGAAGACCCAGACTGGACTTACATCGCCAGTTGGACTCAAGACGTGTCAATGAGCACTGATTCTAGCGAAGGAGTTACGACTTGGAATCTGACTCTGAATTGAGAACACAGCCAAACTCAGAGCTTTCTTGAATGATATTATCGATAACGTTGAGAAAGATGCGGTCGCGGTCGCTCTGCAAATCTTCGTTGAACAACAGTTCGATTTCTGCTTGAGTCAGGATTTTCGCCTGTCCGTGTCCCTCAATCTTCATGCTTGGTGTATACCCGACCCGATACCACAGAGTTTGCCGCAAATACTGCATTACTGCATCGCATTGGGGGTATTTCTTATTAATGCGACGGCTCTTTTAAGGTCGCCAATAGCTCGGAGATAAAGAGAATTTGGTGTAACTAGGGTTTTTGGGGTTAGCCAACGTCAGCTTTAACAGGCTGACCTGTTAAAACTGCTTGTTCGATAATATCGGCAGCGCGAGTCACACCACCTGCGTGACGAATAGTATCTTGTAACCGGCGGGCATTCTGTTTGTAAGAATCCTCTGCTAACACGAGACGGATGACATCGCGCAACCGAGGAACGTTTAGGCGTACCAGAGGTACGACCTCACCTGCACCAGTTCTGGCGATACGACTCGCGATACCGGGCTGTTCGTTAGTAATAGGAATAGCCACAAGAGGGACACCGCTGCTTAAAGCTGCCAAAGTCGTATTCATCCCAGCATGAGTAATAACTAGAGTAGCTTTTTCGATTAACTGTTGGTGAGGAGCGTAGGGAACCACTAAAGGTGAACCGGGTAAATCGAGAGCGAAATCTTGGATATTAGGGTTTCCTAGAGATATGACTAATTGTGCACCGTTCCCCAAACAAGCCTCGGCAATAGTTTGGAAAATTTCCCATTTGCGATTTTGCAAAGTTCCCAGAGAAGCATAAATCAAAGGTTGACCAGTCAATTTTTCAAAAGGAAAAGAAATAGAGGAGAAAGATACAGGTTCTAAACCAGAGGGGTCTTTCAAAGGGCCAACATAATGAAACCACTGGGGCAATTCTTTTCTAGGAAAATCAAACTCTGGGGGCAATTGGCAGATTTGAGCGAGGGGAGAGTAAAAATCCTGGATGTTAGAGTAAGGTGCTAAATTCCATAGAGCTCGCTGACGGGCAACAAGAGCCAGAATCGGTTGGGAAAGGATCTCGATGAAGAAATTACCCACAATATTCCGCAGACGCGCCCACCATACAGGACGGTAACTCCAGTCCGTAAAGAAAGGGGGAACACCCGGTTCGCGGTCGATCGATAGAGCATTACAAATAGTAATAAAAGGAAGATTCAATAACTCGGCAACACTGCTACCTGCGGGGGTCGTTTGATCTACCAGCAACGCTTCGACACCAGCAGGTAGCAGTGCTTCGGGAAGTGCTCGTAAAAACAGAGCGGTTTCTTGTTCTATCCAATTTGCGGTAAATTTAAACCCTGGGATTCCGCTCATTTCTCCTAACTGTTTGTATTTGCGTTCCAGACTTCCGAGTGGAAATTCTGTTTCACCAATTGTCTCAAAGTTTAAACCAGAGTTTATGACTTTGGAACGGATATCGGGAATGCTGAAGAGAGTCACTTGATGGTTTCGTCTTTGTAATTCTCGCCCCAGGGCGCACATGGGGTTAAGATGTCCGATGGCTGATGGACAAATAATAGCAAAGTGGGTCATAATACTTGATCTAATTTAGTAGTTGGTAAAGAAGTTTGTTTGAAGCCCAAAGTCCCAGACGAGCAAAGACATTATTAATTATCAATTATCTTCGTTGTTTCGGTTAACAATTCTGGGTTCAGGCTCTGTTTGATGGCTTTGGTTTTGGTGCGGCGTTTTTCTGGCAGCGGCGATTTCGGTATCCATGTCGGAGAGGATCTGGGAGAAAAGCGCATTATTGGCACTTGCCTCTACCCTGTAGGCTTCTCCGATCCGGCCACCAGCGTAGATGTTGCCGATATTTATTCCCGTCAGCTTGGGTGAATATCTTTGCCTGCCCGTGTCCCTCTATTTTCATGCAGGCGTATATACTCGACCCGACACCTGAGAGTTTGCCGCAAATACTGCATTGCTGCATCCGTAGGCGGGGATTTCTTAACGCGGCGGATGAGCGGGGTCAAGGAGAAAGAAGAGGCGATCGTAGATTCGGTGAGGCACAATCGCTATCGGGTATTCTAAAAATAAATGATGTTGGAAAGTTCATCGGAAAAGAATGATCAGATGATTATGCGCGATAGCCAAGGACGAGAATACCGCCTGCAAGTAAACGGGGACGAAGACTCATATTTTATTGCCAAACTCTTGTACCGCAACAGCGAAGTCGGTAGGCTCGAAGGCGTTTTTTATCCGCCTGATAAGTTGATGATAGGCAATCTCATTATTTACAGCGATGTCATTCACGCTCCAGAGCACTTAGGGGCAGCTCTTTTGAGACTGGTAGTTAAGCCAAAACCAATAGATTATCGTCGCATGGGGCTGGGAACTCACCTGTTGAAGTTTGCGATAAAGAAAGCTCGTCAGCGGGGAATTAAGCGAATCTACGGTTCTCTAACTCAAAAAGACATCAATAATAATCCCAACCTCGTCAGATGGTACAAGAAGTATGGATTTGAAATACTTCCGCCTTCCCAGGAGAACATCGAAAATGCAGCTTTTGGGATTTCTCTGGACTTAGAAGAGAAATCAAATTAATTACCCCTTCGCTACTTTAGTTTTGGTCTTCCTCTGTAATATTAGGAACGATTTGTCTCTACTTCAAACTCGGTGAAAACCTTTGCTTGCTCTAACACTAACTCGATCGCAAGAGCTTGCATATCGGGCGGATAGCCATATTGTCGTAATAAGCGTTTAACCATCACCTTCATTCTCGCTCGGACGCTTTCTTTGAGATTCCAATCGATGGAAGCGGTTTTGCGTACCCGTGCTACCAGGACGATCGCCAATTCTCGCAGTTGGTCTTGTCCCATTACATCCCGCGCACTCTGGGTTTGGGCTTCTAGCTGTGGGTATACAACAGACAGAGATGTTGCAGCAGCACAAGTAGTTTTAATTAGAGGGCTTGCAGCCGTAGGGCATACCGCCTGTGATGCTTGGTGAGGGTAAATTCGTTGGAATCCCTGTGAACCAAGAATCCTCGTACCTGATAGTCGAGGAGTGTCAACATCGCTCTAAATCTTGCCTTCAAACCTCTGATGCCAGAGGATATACCCCGACACAGTAATAACCAGAGTGATGCCTCCTCCTACCCAAGCCAGCATAGGATTGTAACCGCTACGGCTGAGGGTCTGCATCCATAGATGGGTGCGATCGGAGGATATTAACCAATCTGCAACGACCGGACAAAGATACATCAAAGATGCACCAACGATAAGCCAGCCCACCATAGAGGCGACCAGAAAGATAGTTTTGGCTGTAGATTGGCTACCCATGAGCAATTGCGGTAAAGAACTAACTTTGAGATTAGCAAAGTATGTCAGCACAGGTATAGCCCGAGACAGTGGGCGATGCAAGCGTGAAACTGTAGAATTGATTTGAAGCCAAAGGTAAAGGGCGTTGCTGATTTAGGGTATGACTGGCTCAATATGCAAGTCAGAGAAACCAGTATCCACAAAAAATCGGGATTTTCAAGTTATTTTTTTCATACCCTGATTAAGCAACGCCGAAGTTTCTACACGGGCTGCTGCATAACGCACAGCAGTTAAACCTGGGACATTACAAATAATCTTGGCTGAAGCACAATTGTGCTTTCAGTGAACCCTGGCTTTTGGTGTTGAGGAACGCGGGAAGTGGGATGTCATTTTCAGACAATGGTGTATCAAGCATCTGGGCAACCAAATCAGCCCTAAAAATCTAGCTTTCGAGACAGAAGTTGGAAAGTTAGGAGGAAGATGCTAGACACCACTAGATAAGTGCTAGACACCCTACGCCCCGACAACACAAAGTTGACCACAATAATTGTAGTCAATAAGCTACAGCTCAGACAGGGTAAGGGAGTGAGTGATTTTAGGTTTTTGGCTTTCAACTTTTAGATTGATTTTTTAAACCGCTCGGACGCAAGCCAGGGGAAACAAGAAATCTATTTTTTAAAACTAATTTATACAGCGCCATCAAATTCCCTCACAATGTTCGCGGGGAAAAAAATTTCAGACAGTGACGAAAATTGTTCGTTTCAGCCGTTGGATGTGAGAGTGGGGGGATGCTCGCTTAGCCCTCTGTTACCCCGTCAGGATTCCCATCCTTCCATTCAATGGTTTCTGCCATCAGTTTAACCGTGGTCTTGTTGTTATTATTCAGTTCAATACCATCGGCATTAAAAACCATTTTTAGCGGTTTTTCTACCACTGGCTTATCAACTTCAACCGTTAACCCTTTGTTATTTTCTAAATTACTTAAAGTAATCGTAATTCCATCCGTTTTAAACACCTGCACCTTAACTGGATCATCAACTTTGGCGTTTTGAGGCAATTCATTTTCCCCCCAAAAACAACCACTCCAAATCGGATAATCGGGGTCGCCGCCTTCAAATTCCACCCAAACATTGGCATCAACAGGTGGAATGGTAAAAAAGCCAACATCTTTGCCAGCATAAGGAGTGCAGGGCAATGCCCAACTTTGGCGTCCCTCTCCAAAGATTGCGGGAACGCTAACTTGAATTCTACCTAAATTTAAGGGGTCTTTGTTTGCTGCTACTTTACCGCGATATTTGCCGAAAAACTGTTTCATATTGCTACCCTTTGTGTTGTGGTTCCGACTCCTTCACGGGTGATGGTAAAATTCTGCTTATATTGCCCCCTGCTAATTTTGTGGGTGAAGCTTTTGACGTAGTAGAAGCCGTCATAGCTGTATCCTACCCCTCGAAAATCCACCAATCCTCGTAATTACAGCAGCGCCCCGTATCGCAGGGTATCGAGTTCCCCTGTAACCGTGACAACATCGTCCACAGAGCGGTCGGTTATCGCTTGGGCGTGGCCGTCTGCTTGAGCGGTTTCTTGACCGGTTTGGAACTTTGACAATGAGAGCAAGGCATTGGCATATTTCATCACATCATTCTCCATTATGCAACACCCTCAAAAGGATTGCAGATGCGATCGAACTCTCCGAGATTAAGCGAGATTCGATCGCCCGGACGCCACCGAAGGAATTTAAAATTTGATTCTACTGGTTACTCAAACCTTTCTCACTGCTCTGCTTCAGGTTTAGGTTCCTTCGGTTTTTTCTCAAAGACTTGGATATTTGGGTCTGATAGCACAAAGCCGTTAGAGGTTGATTCACCCATCTTGCCACCGATAGCAGCCACCCACATAGGATAGTTGGCAGCAGCATCCTCAAGCTTCTTCCATATTTTTGGCTTAACAGTAACGGACACTACCCGACCGTCACAGTCAAGCTCAAAGGTTTTCCAGTTGTCTTTGTTAGTCTCTACGTTATTCGGGAGTTCGTTAATTTTGATGATGAGTTCAAGCTTGCCAAGTGTCATAGGTAATTTCGTTGGTTTAATGCGTTGCTTTTTAGGGATTTCTAGCGCGTTTCCTGGCTTCCGATGCTTTGATATCATAACCGGAGTTAGGATTAGTTTTGTGCAGTTGCATTAACAGGTTAATGTAAAATTCGTAGTAGTCCTGCACTGTGGCAAAGTATGAGCTGCGACTTTCTGGGGCGGCTATTTTACGGCGGAGATTTTCAATTAATTTGAGAGAGGCTTCAATATCAGTGAGAGCTCCGGTAAAATTGCCTAACGATCGTTTGACAAAAGCCATGCTGGAAAGGGTAACAGCTTCTCCACCGCGATCGTCTACGGCCCGTCTCAAGGGAAGGGACTGGTTGTAATACTCTAGCGCTTTCTGTTTCTCTCCCAAATCTGAGTAGACTCTGCCGATGTTGTTGAGGATGGTGGCTTCACCACGCTGATCCTTGATTGCCCGTTTCAGGAGAAGCGATTGGCTGTAATATTCTAGCGCTTTCTGTTTTTCTCCCAAATCTGAGTAAACTAAGCCAATGCTGTTAAGAGCAACGGCTTCCCAGTGAGGACTGCGTACTTCCCGAAACAGCGACAGGGACTGGTTGTAATAATCTAGCGCTTTCTGTTTTTCTCCCAAATTTAAGTAGATTCCGCCGATGATGTAGAGGGTGGTAGCTTCCCCACCGCGATCATTAAGGGTTCGTTTCAGGGGAAGGGACTGGCTGTAATACTCTAGCGCCTTCTGTTGTTCTCCCAAATTTAAGTAGACTCCACCCATGTTGTGGAGGGTGAGGGCTTCTCGACTGCGATTGCCCGCTTTTCGATACAGTTTTAATGCTTCTTCATATTTGACGATCGCACCTCTTAAAGATTCCGCCGTTGCTTGTTCGTAAAGTTTCTCTGCTTCTTTATATACTTTTTGGGCAGCGTCGCTACTGTTAGTTTGTGCTATTTGTACAGCCTTACCAACGGGTACGGCTGCTGTCACTGGCTGACTTAGCTGAACCGAAAGTGCGATCGACATACCAGCCAGAAACCATTGAGTGCGATCGAACATAACCACCCTTTTTGTATTTGCTTCAATCTTAATCACTAGCTCGTTTAGTGTAAAGGCAGGAAGAAGTCAGGGCGCTCGGAAATCGAGCTAGACCGGGAAACGATAATAGTCACGATGAAGCTGTAGCGGTTTCAAGTCCTAGGATGGGAAATATCAATATCCTGAAAATAAATATTACGGAGAGACGTAGGACATGACACGAAACGAAGTAGTGTGGCGAATTGACCGAGCAGCCGAGGAAAAATTGACTGAACTTAATTTGAGGGGTCTGAATCTGAAAGAATTGCCACCAGAAATTGTCAAGTGTACGCATCTGACAAGGCTTGACCTTCGTCAAAATCAGATTACCTACCTCTCAGAGGCGCTAGGGCAACTATCCAGTCTGGAAGGGCTTTACCTCTGGTGCAATAAGATTACCTCCATCCCAGAAGTGCTAGGGCAACTGCCTAATCTGACAGAGCTTGAAGTCAGCGACAATAAGATTACCTCCATCTCAGAGGGGCTAGGGCAACTGTCCAATCTGACAAAGCTTCACCTCTCGGAGAATCAGATTACCTCCCTCCCAGAGGCTATTGGGCAATTGTCGAACCTGAAAATGCTTAACCTCGCCCGCAATAAGATTACTTACATCCCAGAGGAGTTTGGGCAACTGTCCAATCTGACATACCTTTGGGTGGTTCACAATCGGATTACCTCCATCCCAGAGGCGTTTGGGCAACTGTCCAGTTTGAAAAGGCTTTGCTTGAGTCATAATCAGATTACCTCCATCCCAGAGGTGCTGGGGCAACTATCCCATCTGACAGAGCTTGCCCTCTCGAACAATGAGATTACCTCCATCCCAGAGGCGCTAAGGCAACTATCCCATCTGACAAAGCTTGACCTCAGCCACAATAAAATTACCTCCATACCAGAGACGGTCTGGCAACTATCTAATTTGAATGAGCTTGACCTCAGCCACAATAAAATTACCTCCATCCCAGAGGCGGTCGGGCAACTATCTAATTTGAATTGGCTTGACCTCAGCCACAATAGGATTACCTCCATACCAGAGGTGCTAGGGCAAGTATCCAATCTGGAAGGACTTGACCTCAGTCACAATAGGATTACCTCCATCCCAGAGGCACTAGCATTACGGCAACTTTCCCATCCGATGTGGCTTGACCTCAGTAGAAACCCAGCCACAGCAATCCGGGGTTTATGCCGTAAAAGCGCCGTTTTACGGCTAGCACATTCACTGATCGCCAAACACTTCCCAAAGCGTCCTCCAACTCTCTAGCGTCTGTCTCTAAAACTAGATTGTTGGGACTGATTTTGTTGCCAAGATGTTTGATGCACCGTCCCCTGAAAATGGCACCTCACTTGTAAAAGCTAAAGAGTTAGATAAAAATTAAAAATATTCTGTATCCTGACTGAGCCGTACCAGTTTCAAGTCCTAGATGGGGAAATACCATCCGCCTGATGAATCTGTAGCTATAAATAAATTACGGGCGATCTAGCTACCACATCAAGCCGATCGCCCGTTTTGCACGCAAAGTCACGGATTTTAGATTTTAGATTTTAGATTTTGGATTGAGAATAATCTCGATCGAACCCAGTCCCAGATTTGCTGGGAAGTTGCAGGCAATTGGACTGAAAAGTAAAAATAAGCGCGATTCCCTACCGACTACCGGGGATTAATCAGGGGCGAGCTGCCATGAGTTTTCATGAGTTTTCATGAGTTTTCATGAGTTCTCATGAAAACCCATGAGTTTCATGAGTCCTCATGAGTTTTCATGAGAACTCATGAGTTTTCATAAGCTTCGGATGTCTAATTATGTCTTTTTATGCGATCGTCCATCAACTTTTAGCTGCTGAAACTCTGCAAATTCCACCTCGCCCACGATCTCGTAAGAAATTTATGTTAGTGGCTCTATTCCTTCTAGCCGTAAGAAATCTACTCCAGTGGACGCAACGGTATAGCAAAATGAGGCTGAAACTAGCGATCGCCTCCCCACTTCTAAATCCCAGACTTTTAGGGTTGTTGTAATGCGACGAAAATAGCCCTTTGCTCGTCCCAGATAATTGCGATCGCATTGTAGGCAGTATGACCCATCAATGTTTTAAGTTCTGTACCAGTTGTCAAATCCCACAACTTTAGCGTGTTATCCACCAATTCACCGTAGTGCAGTCTAAAGAAGTGTACGTCCAAGCTGACCCGACCCTACCACCTCATCTGTCGCGATCTTTGGGCTCTGTAAACACCAACCTTTCTGATTTTCCTAACCTAGTTACAACGATCGCAAACTCTCTAGCCTCATCGTTTAACTGCCGTCAACGAGTGAAGGCAGAAAAACCCGGACTGCCACCATAGGCTATCCGGGTTTTTCCATTTAATTAGCTTCCCCAGCAAGTGGGGAGTTTTGTAATTAGTCAACTGGCTAACCTTATTGCAAATGTTTCCATTCAATTAGTTTCCCCAGCAAGTGGGGAGATGAACGCACAGGGCGTCACTGAGCTGAAGAACGTTCTGTTTCCATTCAATTAGTTTCCCCAGCAAGTGGGGAGAAAAAACGGCTGAAACCAATCTTTGGGAGGGTAAAGTTTCCATTCAATTAGTTTCCCCAGCGAGTGGGGAGTTGATGACGGAGCAGACCCAGAGGATGATCAAGTCACTGAAAGTTTCCATTCAATTAGTTTCCCCAGCGAGTGGGGAGTTGATTAGCCAGTTTTTAGATAAGATTTCTTTGTAATGTTTCCATTCAATTAGTTTCCCCAGCGAGTGGGGAGTCAATTTCAAGTCAAAAACGAGGGAAAATGCAGAAAATTGTTTCCATTCAATTAGTTTCCCCAGCGAGTGGGGAGAGTTCGCCACAGAGACTATATCCAGAGCGGGATTCAGCCATCAAATCGACGCACCGCTAAAATATAGCACAGCTAAACGAGAAAAAGCATCGAATTGTAAGCCTCAAACTCAATCCCTGCAAAGCATCGACGCACCTCAACCAAATCGTAAGGACTACAGGAACCAAGCGAGGTGCGTCGATATTGGCTAGATTAGTCTCCTAAAGTCAATAGTTTTCCGGTCTAAGGCTGGAACTGGTAGATGGAGGCATCGTGAAATGGCATCCTATGGGCACGAAAAACAGGGACTTTGTAGCGTATGTTGGCTCTAGGTCTGATTAACTGGTGCGATCGTCTAGCCGCAACAAGAAACTGATATCGGCTAGCCTAACTTTTCCAGCCAACTGTCGCCCATTGCTGGAATATAAATGTGTCGTTACTAAGACTGCTGCGCTATCAGTTTTGCTGATTTCATCGGTGTATTGTCTGGCAACAGTCGCTGTTTGTTTACGTGAGAGTGTTACCTACAAGGGATTATACAATTCTTAGCATGGATTTGTTGTTTAACTCACGTTAGCTGTACCGATCGGCTAAATCTCTGGCTGCTTGTCGGTGTTTTTCTACCAAACTCGGCGGGGAAAGCACCTGGGCGCTATCCATATATCTGTTCACCCACAGACTGAATTCGTTGAGGGAGCGATCGGGCAAATCGATCTGATAATCCACATAAGCCATTTTGCCAAAACTATCCCTCGGGCCTTCTCTAATCTTTTGTCGCGGATGTCGCCGATCGCCCTCTAAGATAAATCCAATTACCTTCTCAAAAAACCGCACCTTCACTTTTTCTAACTTCAGCGTACCTTCCAATTCAGCCTGCTGTTGCTCTGGCTTACCTAAAAACAGTCCCCAGCCGTTTTTTAACAACTTTTGAGCTATTTTCAAACGTTGTTCCTGCACGGCTAAACCACGCCCCTCGGGAGCGATAATTTCGCAGTAGTCAGTAAAGCGATTCACCCGTTCTACGCTTAAGTGTCCGTTGTCGCAATTTTCGCAAATCAGGTACCAGGCGATATCGTGATAAATCAGTTGCAGAGGCCAGATGCGCCGGAAACCAACGTTACCTTTACCGTAATAATCGCTTTGGCGGTAAAGTTCGATCGCCTGGCCCCGAACGATGGCTGTTTCTACGATGTCTAGTTTGTGAAATAGAGTATTCCGATATTCTTGGCGATCGAGCATTTCTACAGGGTCGGTGTAAATTATCGCACGATTCAGGTATTCACGAACGGGATAGAACAATTGACCTTTGAGCTCGATATCTAATCCGCGCAACCGTTTCGTGAGTTTTTCACAAATTTGGCGGGCTTGGGGATTTCCTTGATATTTGGCTTGAGATGCTATTGCTTGAAATGCGAATAGTAGTTCTTCGCGATTCAAGGCGCCAGTGCCGAGATAATAGCCGAAGCGATACATTCGTTTGTCAAGGATTCCGTAATGGCGCAAAGTTTCTAAATCTTTGCGAATGGTAGGAGTTGCAGGATAGTTTTCTGGAAAATCAATGCTGCCCGACTCGGCAACTTTCTGTAATTGAGATTGAACTTCTAGCAAAGCATCGTGATATTTAGTGTCGGAGGTTTCGGTGTCGGAGTGTCCGATGCCCGGATGGTTTACCAATGTGGCGATGAGGAGCATGATGCGATCGAACGTTAGTTTGTCAGCATAGGGGTGAGGAGTTGGTTTTTTTGCCATGATGGGGGTAAGGCGGGTAAAAGTCAAGGAAAAGACAATATTGACACAAAAATATAGAAAAACCTTAAAGCCGTTATTTAGAAAGCTGTAGGTTTTCCAAAAAATTTGATAAATATTGTAAATTGCGAGACTTGAAGCTGGATCGGCTGATATATTGAGTGGAATCGTTAGCGGAAGTAATATTCAGAGGAAGAACCTCACCAGCTTTGATGAAAATTGGAGGCAGAGTCTCCTGATTTGCGTCGCCAGACTCTGCCTAGTAAGGAGTAGACGAGTCGATAAGTCGATCGCGCTTTACGTTGAGAAATTCACTTAGTTAGTCTTATAGTCAGGAAACAGACAAATATCACCAAAAATTGAACCTATGTCTGCATATACCGCGATCTCGTTTGCACCCGTTCAAGGCTTTATCGAGAAATCCCGGAAACTCCGAGATTTGTATGGAGCATCGCTAATCTTATCTTTTTTGAGTTCTAGGCTTGTACAAAAAGCTGAGCCTTTAGGACTTAAGGTGATTTCGCCTGGATTGCCCAATCATCTAGAGGGAATGCCCAATCGAATTTTAATTAAAGGGAAATTTGAACGTAATGATGTACAAAATACTCTTTTAAAAGAATGGAAAAAGATTTTGCAAATTTGCAGAGTCTGGATAGAAAATAATCTTGACATCCCAAAATACCAATATTATTGGTCACAAACCGAAGACCAAAAAGGCAAGCAAAAAGGAGAATGGGAACGATGGGAAAGCTACACCTGGGAATTTTTTTGGGGATACGGTACGTCTATTAAAGACGCAATGGATGATTTGGAAACTCGCAAGCTGAAGCGAGATTGGACAGCTATCAACTGGATGGGTGAGAGTTCTAGTCTGACGGGCACGGATGCGATCGCGTGGCATCAATTAGGTAAACCATTGAGCAAAGGAGAGCAACCAGGGCGATCGCTCAATGAAACTGAGCAACTGGAACAGAAACAATTTTATCATCGCCTTGCTTGGATTTTAGACGATCCTGGTTCTCGAAATTATAAAGCTAGAGAGCGTACAAAAGAATCTATTCCCTCAAATAAAGCACTGGAAACTTACTTTAATAAAAAAGAGAAAGACGGTAGCGACAAAGAGGAAAGCATCGGTGGCAAATTTATTGCTCCTGGAGAAAGATTAAGTATTCCCGAACTGGTAAAGCGTCTAGTAACGCTACCCTATCTTGCTAGAAAAATCGGCATGGAAGAATTAGATGAAGGTTTCAAGGATATAAATCGTGAAGCCGGATACTGGACAAGCTGGTTTATGGGCGATGGTGATGAAGTTGGAAAAAAACTCAAAGAGCTTGCAACCCGTCCTGAAAATAATGAAGAAAAGAGAGAAGATGACCTCAAACGCTTCACTGAATTAATGAGAAAGTGGGGCAAAGAATTTAAGGAAAAGGAAGATTTGTTTCTTGAAGGTAAAGGGCGTGTTATTTATGCTGGTGGTGATGACTTTCTTGGAGTGCTTTACAGTCAGGAAACCAAAAAGGGAGAAAAGCCTGAGAAAGTTAAACCGATAGAAGCGCTGAATTGGTTGTTAGGCTTACCCCAAAAATGGGAAAAACTACAAAATGATACTGAACCCTATCTTCCTAAAAATGTCAAATTCACCTATAGTGTCGGATTTGTTTGGGCTGGGCATCAGGTTCCCCAGCGAGATATTTTACAGCATTGTCGGGATGCGGAGAAACGGGCGAAGAGTTTGGGGCGAAATAGAGTCACAATTCGAGTAGTCTTTAACAGCGGTCAGTTTGTGGAGTGGACTTGTCCTTGGGATTATCTTCATGTGTTGAAGAATTATCGCGATCGGGATGGGAATACAGGAAATCAAGCCAACTGGACTCACATTTACAACGATTGGGCACAATTAAAAGCGCGTCATGCAATTCGACTTAAAGAAATGGAGGAGCTTTCTATCAATAATGAAGTCGCTATTGCTCTATTCAATTTGTATTTTGATAATGCAGGAAAGAAGTTTAAGCAAGAAAGAAAATGGATCGATTTGGCAGGGGATAACTCTGATTCTGCGATCGTCAATTGGATTAATGACCTTGTGCAAGTGGGGTGGCAACTATGTCGAAATTCCAATATTTAATTAAAGTTTCCCCCTTGGGATTGATGTATGGTAGTGCTGGAGCCTTTCTGTCTCCAGAGAATTTAGTAGGGCGAGCAGGCGCTAAGTTTCCACCTGATACTGCCGTAATCGCCGGACTCTTTTTTAATGCCAATCGCGAACAAAAATTCGCAGAACATCAAGACCTAAGAAATAATCTTGTAGTTTCTGGCCCTTTTTGGGCAAAACAAGACACACCTAAACAGTTCTACGTGCCTATTCCTTGGCATCAAGTGCTTGCTGAAAAAGAAGATGATGAATGGTTTTTTGTTAAAAAGAAACCAGATGACACAGATGCGGTTGAATCTAATGAAAATAAATGGTGTCTGGGTCAGCATCAATGGGAACGCAAGAACAAAGATTTGAAACCAGAGTATATCTGGCAGTCGATAGATGCCTGGAATTTGCCCGCTAATGAGTTACGAGAAAGAGAAGCATATGCAAAAGCACCGTGGAAATTTCTCTCATTTCTACATCCCAAAATGAAGACTCAGGAGCGTCACGTAGTCGAAGAAGATGGACTCTTCTTAGAAAACGCAGTTCAAGTTGATGAAGATTGCTGTTTAGTGTACCTTTCTAACTACGAGCTACCGGGTGGATGGTATCGCTTTGGTGGAGAAGGACATCTGGTAGAAATTGAAAGTCATCCTCTGTCAGGAAAACACAAAATTAATCGACTGCTGGATCAAAAAATTCAGCACGCTTTTGCTCTGATTGCACCTGGAGTTTGGGGGTCAAATAAACTCTCCTACCGCTACCCAATCCATCGCGACTTTCCCCGACAAGAACTCAAAATATTGACTGATAAAGCAGTACCTTACCGTTACCGTCTCGGTCATTCCAAGAAAGAGGAAGAAGCAGAAAATGAGGGCGATCGCTATAACCCCGGAAAAACCGGACGCTTGAGTCGCGGACGCTATGCCGTTCCAGCAGGCAGCGTTTATGTTTTCAAGAATCCTCTAGAACTTACTTGGTGGGATTTCCCAGACGAGTGGTTCCCAAAAGAAGGATTTCCCCTCAAACATTTGGGGTGTGGTTTGTGTTTACCAATTGATATTCAAGGATTACCGAAATGTACAACAAAGCCTACGGAGTAATTGAAACTCTTGCACCTGTTCACGTTGGCGCGACAGCAGGAGAAGAAACTGGCAATCTCAACCTGATTTTCCGTGACCAATTTACGCAAACAGGGATTATTCCCGGTAGCTCAATTCGAGGAAGATTTCGGGCAGATTTGCGAGATAATAAATCGGGTGACGAGCAAATTTGGTACGGACATGAATCAGTTGATGGTCGTCCTGATGGGGGTACTACAGAAGCTTTAGTCAAGTTTGAATACGCCTCAATTGTCTGGTTGCCTGTTTTTTGTCCCGGTCAACCAGTTGTTTGGGTTACTTCTCCCCTTCTGCTGAAGCGATACAAACGTATTGCTAAAATTGAAGCTGATGTACCTCAACCCTACAGTGCAATGGTGGGTCTAGAAGGTCGGCAGATTGAAGGTCGGGGTAAAATTCTGTTTTTCAATTTGGGATTTATCGAAATTAAAAACTTGATCAAGACTGAGGACAAAGATAGTTTATCAGCTTGGATTCCCCCTGAAACGGATTTAGATATTAACAAGCTCGTAGTGGTTAGCGATAAAGATATCGCCATGTTGCACGATATGGCGCTATATCGTCAAAGTCGCGTCAAGCTATTAGACACAATGAAGAAAGTTGATACCGAGCGCGGTGCATTTTTCAACGTAGAAGCATTGCCAGAAGGAAGCATTTTAGTATTTCCCATTGCCTTAAAGCAAACTGGCTGGAAACCCTTTGGCGAAAGGGAGAATTTATCAGAACTATACTTTGGTGGTTTAGAGTCAATTGGTTTTGGTCGTTGTCGTGTTTCACTTGCAGGAGATTATTAGTAATGAGTTGGAAATCTTATGAACTCGATCGGGCTGCTCAAAAATTAGTGCTGGCTGCACTGAAGCGCGATCCAAAATCACTCAATCAGTCCCACAAAATGCGAATGGCTGTCCCTTATGGCTTAGAGCGCTTTTGGGGCGAACATTTGCGCCTCAAAGGTAAAAAAATAGAAGATGAAAATAAGTCGAAGTTTTGGAAGGAAACCTGGGATGCTTTGGAAACAGTAATGGAGAAAGCAGGGGTAATAATTCCTAATGATCCTATA
Source organism: Microcoleus sp. S36a_B3 (assembly GCF_036700745.1). Classification (NCBI taxonomy): domain Bacteria; kingdom Bacillati; phylum Cyanobacteriota; class Cyanophyceae; order Oscillatoriales; family Microcoleaceae; genus Microcoleus; species Microcoleus sp. S36a_B3. The sequence goes on from NZ_JAUBPN010000008.1 coordinate 47,158, forward strand.
ATTCCTGATAGTAAGGGGAACATTCCGACTGGAAAAATTCAGGATATGTCTGAAAAAATGTGGCAATTGACTATAGAAGATCAGCGAGTGGCGATCGCAGTCTTAACCCAACTCTGTGACTGTATTGTCTGGTGGAGACAACGCTATAAAACTGGGAGGCAAGGCGATGACACAGATTCCTGATGCCAATAAAAAAGTGCCGATGATGTTTCGGGCGCAGGTAAATGGGCGGTGCCAACTGCATCGAATTGTGCCTGCAAAGAAGAAAGCAGGTGAGAAGCAAGATGTTGAGTTTTGGGCGGAACAATGGATCGACAAAGCTGAATTTATACCAGCAAATGAGCAGCAAGACATTGAGAAAGAAACCTACCAGACAAAAACCTACCAAATTAGTTGGCGGTTTATCACCAATGGCGGACAGGATGACGGAATGATCCGCCCTGTAATTGGTGCTTATGGAATTCCCTTTTATCCTGGCAGCAGCATGAAAGGAGCATTTCGACGCGCTTGCGAAGTCACCGAACAAGCGGGAAAACTTCAATACAGTACCTGCAATGATTACTGTGGCGATGAATCTGACATTACACAAGGAATGCTCCGGTTTGAAGGAGCATATCCGACGAATGATTGGACAAAAAACCTTGTGGATATGGTGCATCCGCAATCTAAATGGCAGGTCAAAACCTATGAAACTAATGACAAAAAGGCAACTGGCGAAAGTGCTTATGCACAGGTTTCTCTCTATCAACCAACCTTGAGATTTGCTATTTCTAGTATCAAACCCCTCTCTCCCGAACAATGGCAGGAAGTTTGGCAAATTTGGGAAAAAGCGATGGCAACAGGGCTTGGTACGCGAGTCTGTGCAGGTTACGGACAAATTGAAACTACACCTGATGCGGTTCTGTATCGAGCAAGCGTCAAAGGGCAAGGACAAGCTGCTAAGTTAATTGATGATACTGGAGAGTTTCGCCCTAATATCTTTAGAGCAACTTTGCGGAGTCATGCTTTACGAATTTTTGGTGGCTTGATAGATGAAGAAAAAGCAGAGGAATTAGTCGAGGAATTGTTTGGCGGAGTTCAAGGTAAGGGAACAGTAGGATTATTAGAACTGGGGTTTCAAGAAACTCATTTAGAGCCAGGAATATTTGGTAAGAATGGCTACGAACAACCTACTTATAAAGTAGAAGGCGATGTTATTTGGTCTTTGACACGTCCATTACAGAATGAAGAGCAAACAGCAGCATTGCAAAAACTCGTGACTGACTTGATGTGGTTTGCGATGGTTTTTGGTGGTTTTGGCAAGTCGTGGCGGCGGGCAGATCATCGATTGTTTTATGAAAGTGACGGCGATGAAGACTATCAAAAATTAATTGGTTGTCATTGGCAGTGGGCTGGAGATATCGATCGCAAAAATGCTCTTCGCATCTGGAATCCCAAAAAAGTAGGTGGATTTATTAATTCTGTGCTGGAAACAGCTCAAGCATGGATGCAGTTGCGAGGTAAAACACCGACTCCCAATCTTCATGCAGACTGGCGAGAATCATGGCATCCATCTCGCGTCCAAGTTTGGGGAAGAATTGCTCAGACAAGACATGAATGCACAGCCATTGATTGGTTACACAAACCTTATCAAAAGGCAATTCTTAGAGGTGAAAAAGACCAAAATATAAAAGCGACATCTGTAACTGGAAAATTGGGTGAAATTGGCTGTATCTGGCATCGAATGTATCCACCAAAGGTGCAAGTCATAACACAAGAGGGAAAGCCAAAGCAGAAGTCAACAAATCGCTTCTTGGAATTGTTAACTATTTTCCCTGATGGTTCGCAAGAGTCAGATGATTTTTTGAAATTCATGAAAACACAACCTGACGATGGATTTAAACTACTTTGGGGAGAGGAACAATAATGAATATTTGGATTGTCACGATCGGTAGCAGTGATGTACAACTCGATAGCGACAGCGAATGTCGCAAAAAAGACAGAAACGAGCAACAGAGAAGCGATAAAATTTGGCGTTACTGGTATGAAGATGAGATTAAGCCAGACTGTCATGATATCTCCTTTGAACCGAAACAATCCTACAAGGACAAAGATGAACCTTACCGGATTGAAGCAAGAATTTTGGGGACTGTTTATGAGGAAAGTTCTTCAATCATCAGGGATGAGATTTGGTCATACTTAACCTTTCCGCTACTAGATAACTTTGTGGGAGAGCTAGAAAACTCTTCTCCAGATGCGATCGCCGTGCTTTTAACCGATCAATCTGAGATTTTCCAAGATAAAAATACGAGAGGGAAACAGAAATGTGCTTACTGGCAAGATACCTGCAAGTTGGAGCCAATTTTGCAGAGGTATTTTCAGGATAAATTCCCCCAGGCAAAATACAAACCTATTTTCTTGGCTCCAACATCTAGCGATAAAGGATTAGATGACTGGAATTACGTTCTCGATTTGGTTCGTGAAAAACTACGTGCGATCGAGTTTGATGGTGAAGAAATCAAAAATGAAGAAATCGAGACAGTATATGTCAGCCATCAAGCTGGGACTCCAGCGATTTCATCTGCGGTACAATTTGTTAGCTTGGCACGTTTTAGAAACAATGTCGAGTTTTTAGTTAGCAATGAATATAATCAAGAAACCGATAAAATTCCCCGTTCTACTTATCTCGGAGCTATCCAAATGCAGGAGGCTCAAGCACTTTTAAAACGCCATGACTATGCAGGTGTTCGGGATATTTTAGGATTAACTAAAACAATTCCCAGTAACCCTGAAGAAAAACGTATAAAACATCTGCTCGATGCAGGAGAACAGTGGAATTTTGCTGAATTTCAGAAGTTCAAAAAAATAGTTAACGATCGTAATTTGTTACCTAAAGCAAGTTTTCCTTGGTGGAGACTAGGCTTTGAATCTGCTTATTTGGCTTGGGTTCGTTTAGAGCAAGGCAGTCCTGTCGATGCGATGTTTCATAGTTTCCGCGCTGTAGAAGGTTCAGCGGGTTTGTGGGCTGAGAGAATGTATCAGAACCATATTCGACGAGATCCGAAAAAAGGGCTTCAACTTAATCTTTCAATCTGTGACAGCATAAATAATATGAAATCCTGGTTTGAAAAGGGAAAAACAGGAAAATACAAACAAGAGATTGGTCTTTACGGTAAGTGTTTATTTTCATTACTGCGAGAGACTAATACCAATTGGCAAAGTAACCGAAATATTGCTCTTTTCTGCAACCCCCTTGATCAATATTACCAAGGTAAAGATATTTTTCAAGAACGCAATAATCTTTTTCATCGGTTGGAAGGTTTACAAGAGCAAGAAATATATGATGCTTGGGATGCAGCCAATAAAGATGAGTGGATTGAAATAGTTCTAGGTTGTCTCAACTTCATTGCTGAGAAAGATATACCAAACAAGCTTGAGTCTTTAAAAGAAGCTAGCCTCATGTTCAAAGTACATCAGGAATTAGTAAATGCGATCGCCCCTAACAACCTCCAAAGATAAGGGCGATCGCCTCTAACAACCTCCAAACTACAAACTTAACTAAAACTTTCACCTTTAGCCACTATCTACAACCAAACTTTACCATCCATATTCAACCCAAAATAACACAACTATGTACATCACATCCCGCGCATCTACAATCCGCAACTTTTCTCTCGCAGCCGTCAACGGCACTATCACTCTCATCATTCTCCTAATCGCCCCCCTGGGATTAGCTGCCGTAATTTCTAACACATTCCTTGTCACAGTAGCTACTTTTTTTGCATCGACAATCGCCGACCAAATCGTTCGCTACCTCCAACCCTCTCGCGCCCAAGAAATCCAAAGTCCCTTAGAATCTACCCCAGTATCGTCGCAAATTAGCCCGCGCCGTGGCGATTCCCAAAATTTAGACAGATAACCAACAATTTTGCAGCGGCGGGTTTATTGCTTATGCGTACCGTCTACGTTTCTCAGCCCGGTTGTTACGTTTCCTTGCACCAAGAAATGCTGGTTATCAAAAAAGGCGAATCTGTACTCGGTGAAATTCAGCTTCCTCTCCTTGAACAACTGCTGATTTTTGGTCAATCTCAAGTCACAACTCAAGCAATTAGAACTTGTCTGTGGCGGAGTATTCCGATCGCTTACCTTTCGCGGATGGGTTACTGTTACGGGCGGATTCTGCCGATCGAGCGCGGCTATCGCCAACTTTCTCGCTACCAGCAACAGCTTTGTTTTGCAGAACGTTTGCAGGTAGCCAGACGCATCGTGCAAGCTAAGCTGAAAAACAGCCGCGTGATCCTGATGCGGCAGCAGCGCCGACAACCTTCTGATGTCATTGCTTTTGCGATCGACTGTTTGGAACATTTAATCAAAAAAGCTGGGGAGGCTGAAACTATTGAGAAGTTGATGGGGATGGAAGGTGCGGGGGCTGCTCAGTATTTTTCGGCTTTTGAAGAGTGTTTGAGCAATCCTGATTTTGTGTTTGTCGGCAGGTCGCGCCGCCCTCCTGGTAATCCGGTTAATGCTATGCTCAGTTTTGGCTATCAAGTTCTCTGGAATCATTTGTTGAGTTTGATTGAGTTGCAAGGACTCGATCCTTATTCGGCTTGTTTGCATCAGGGAACGGAACGCCATGCGGCTTTGGCTTCGGATTTGATTGAGGAATTTCGCGCGCCAATTATTGATTCTTTGGTTACTTATTTAGTCAATCGTCGATTTGTAGATGCTGGCAGCGATTTTGTTTATAGTAACGGGGGTTGTTACTTAAATGATGCTGGTAGGCGCAAGTACCTCAAAGCTTTTTTAGAGCGCATGGAGGAGGAAATTGAAACTGACTCTGGGAAACAGCCGAAGTGGGATTTGTTGAATCAACAAATCAAAGTTTACAAACAATTCGTTTACAACCCAACGGAGCTTTATAAACCTTACCAAATTCGCTAAGTTGTGCTTTTTTATGTGGTGATTTACGATATTCCTGACAACAAGCGGCGTTCTAAGGTGCATGATTTGTTGGAAGGTTACGGAACTTGGGTGCAGTATAGCGCTTTTGAGTGCGTACTCAGTCGGGCTAAGTTTGATGAATTAAGAGCGCGACTTGGGAAAAAGATTAACCTGGAAGAGGATAGCATTCGGTTTTATCCGGTGTCGCGCCATACTTTGGGACAGGTAGAGGTTTTGGGAGTCGGTGCGCCTGTGACTCAAGCAGCTCGATCGGTGATTATTTAGCTGGCTTTGCGAGGCTGGGAGTAAATCGGCTCAAACGCTTTGTTTGCGTCGCGAGCCTCGCAGCATTGCTAGACAAAGGTTTCAGCGTTTAAAATGGATGAGTGACGGTGGGATGTTTGGCAATAATTCCTGAGCCTCGCAAACGGCATCTAGATGGCTTGCGCTGTATGGAGTGTATAATGGAGGCTCCCCACTCGCTGGGGAAACTAATTGAATGGAAACTCTCTTGCATTTTTAGTATCACTCCTTACTTGTTCACTCCCCACTCGCTGGGGAAACTAATTGAATGGAAACTGGAGTTCTATCTTCTCAGGGGTCTCTACTACCTTGTCCCCACTCGCTGGGGAAACTAATTGAATGGAAACTCTCGAATAACTCATTAGCAGAATGTTTGTCTACTACTTTCTCCCCACTCGCTGGGGAAACTAATTGAATGGAAACTCTTTCACAGAATGCCCATCGTAGTCACAGAACTCACTCCCCACTCGCTGGGGAAACTAATTGAATGGAAACTGGGGAGGCGGACGGCTAATCGGCGCGAAGGCGGCTAGATGGTTTCCCTCCCCACTCGCTGGGGAAACTAATTGAATGGAAACGACTACGCGGTGATGGAGAAGACCGACGCAGCGATCTCCCCACTCGCTGGGGAAACTAATTGAATGGAAACACCAGCTTTGAGATAGTTATTGTCTGAGTGCATAGAACTCCCCACTCGCTGGGGAAACTAATTGAATGGAAACATTGAACCTTGACGGCCTTCTCTATCACTGCTACCCTCCCCACTCGCTGGGGAAACTAATTGAATGGAAACTGCACAGGAACTGATACTCGCGATCGGCTTTGTAGCCTCCCCACTCGCTGGGGAAACTAATTGAATGGAAACTTATAGCTAACGACAGACTATAAGAGTGAGGGACTCCCCACTCGCTGGGGAAACTAATTGAATGGAAACATCATATATTCCACTTTCATTTTCCACTAGAGTATTGAATACTCCCCACTCGCTGGGGAAACTAATTGAATGGAAACAGGATTCCTTCTTCTGTACCGCTGGCATGTATGCTCCCCACTCGCTGGGGAAACTAATTGAATGGAAACGCCCACGTGAGAGGCGTGCAGGGATTGTCTCACGACCGGCCTCCCCACTCGCTGGGGAAACTAATTGAATGGAAACATACTTATTCATGATTGTCCTTGAAGATGAGTACACTCCCCACTCGCTGGGGAAACTAATTGAATGGAAACGATGATCGAGGGCGGCTCTTTGGGCTTCTTTACTAGGCTCCCCACTCGCTGGGGAAACTAATTGAATGGAAACGCGCCAATGAATTTTTTGGCAATTTCTACCGCAACATTTTCTCCCCACTCGCTGGGGAAACTAATTGAATGGAAACCTTGTGATGCTGCTGCTATCAGGCGCGTCAGTAGTATCTCCCCACTCGCTGGGGAAACTAATTGAATGGAAACCACTTTGGTGGTCACTAAACCCTTGCGTGCATTCTGCTGTGCCATCTTCTCCCCACTCGCTGGGGAAACTAATTGAATGGAAACGCTGGGCTGGTTGCACCTACGCACAAGCCATCAAGCTAAACTCCCCACTCGCTGGGGAAACTAATTGAATGGAAACGTTAAAATACTTTCTCACCTTGTCGCGGGTTATAACCTTTGCGTTAAGCTCCCCACTCGCTGGGGAAACTAATTGAATGGAAACCCAGGTACTATGCTAATGACGTTGTTGCTGTAGGTCTCCCCACTCGCTGGGGAAACTAATTGAATGGAAACTGTACTCACGGCGTCCTTGTGGGCCGGATACCTCTCTCCCCACTCGCTGGGGAAACTAATTGAATGGAAACCTTCACGGGGCGTCCGAACTGCTCGGATACAATAGGTAGACTCCCCACTCGCTGGGGAAACTAATTGAATGGAAACACCCTTGACAGGGGATTCATCCAGGACACCCACCTTCACACTCCCCACTCGCTGGGGAAACTAATTGAATGGAAACTCATACATCGGTGTACAATGCTCGGTACCGAACTCGGGGACTCCCCACTCGCTGGGGAAACTAATTGAATGGAAACTTAGGGGCTACCTGTGTGCTTACTGTGTGGTTTGCTCCCCACTCGCTGGGGAAACTAATTGAATGGAAACACCAATGCCAACACCTAGACCATCTATTACTCTCATCTCCCCACTCGCTGGGGAAACTAATTGAATGGAAACCTGAGTGGGATTCAGCCGACCCCTCACCTTGGACTTACGAACCTCCCCACTCGCTGGGGAAACTAATTGAATGGAAACGAGTAGCACCTGCCCCAGCTAATGCTTGAATTTCTTCAGCCTCCCCACTCGCTGGGGAAACTAATTGAATGGAAACGAAGGTTTTTCCTCCCATTCATTTCCAAAAATTCAGTATGCCTCCCCACTCGCTGGGGAAACTAATTGAATGGAAACTTCTCAACGATTTATTGTCTTGAAAAGCTGTTGGTAATTGACCCTCCCCACTCGCTGGGGAAACTAATTGAATGGAAACTTCATAATCTGCTAAAGCCTGCGGGAAAGTTTCTAAGCCTCCCCACTCGCTGGGGAAACTAATTGAATGGAAACAGAGTTCGCGTCGTTATTCTTTTTCTACTTTGGTTCGGCTCATCGACCTCCCCACTCGCTGGGGAAACTAATTGAATGGAAACAAACGAGGCGATAAATGCGAGAGCGCATTGAATGACCTCCCCACTCGCTGGGGAAACTAATTGAATGGAAACTTTAAATCACTACCTAAAAATCCATCACTATCTCGGCCTCCCCACTCGCTGGGGAAACTAATTGAATGGAAACATAGTGCAGGCACCGTTATGACAATACATGGGTCTACACCCTCCCCACTCGCTGGGGAAACTAATTGAATGGAAACTTTGAGGCTGGCTTTTAACGGGGTGGCGGCTAAGGCCTCCCCACTCGCTGGGGAAACTAATTGAATGGAAACTGCATAGATAAGTTTGTGATTCAGGCTGCCATTCTTTCTTACCTCCCCACTCGCTGGGGAAACTAATTGAATGGAAACTTCACTGTGTATGCACGGATGTGACTATTCTTCAAGAACCTCCCCACTCGCTGGGGAAACTAATTGAATGGAAACCATAGTAAAGGCGAATTACAAAGCACGAAAACTAACTCCCCACTCGCTGGGGAAACTAATTGAATGGAAACGCTAAAACTGTCACATCTTTCTGATAAACCTGAGCCCTTCCCACTCGCTGGGGAAACTAATTGAATGGAAACATATTAACGGATGTTCTGAAGTCGATCGTAGTCTCCCCACTCGCTGGGGAAACTAATTGAATGGAAACGAATAAGGGGTGAAAAGGTGTAAACCTTGTATTAAACTCCCCACTCGCTGGGGAAACTAATTGAATGGAAACTAT